>PLJS01000237.1 GCA_003140315.1 Hyphomicrobiales bacterium | reverse complement strand
GTTTGCTTGATACAAGGTGCTCGGCCGAAGGCCGAGCCTCGAAGGATGGCCGTGCACGCCGTCGCCCTTCGAGGCTCGCCATAAGCGCGTTTACGCGCGTCTTCGACGCGCTATGGCTCGCACCTCAGGGTGACGGTTACTTGAATCTCCCGCGATCGTGCTTCGCCTCGAAATCGAGCGCGGGCCCAAGCGGCACGATGCCGCTCGGATTGATGTGGCGCATGCTCGCGTAATAGTGCCGCTTGATCTGATCCATGTTCACGGTCTCGGCGACGCCCGGCACCTGATAGAGGTCGCGCAGATAGTTCGACAGGTTCGGATAATCGGCGATGCGGCGCAAATTGCATTTGAAGTGGCTGTAGTAGACCGCGTCGAAGCGCAGGATCGTGGTGAACAGCCGCCAGTCGGCTTCGGTCTGCCGCGGGCCGACAAGATAGCGCTGGCGCGACAGGATCCCTTCGATCCTGTCGAGTGCTGCGAACACGTCGAGGAAGGCCTCCTCATAGGCCTCCTGCGTGCTCGCAAAGCCGGTGCGGTAGACGCCGTTGTTGATATTCGCAAACACCAGCGTGTTGATCGCGTCGATCTCCCCGCGCAGCTCGGCCGGGTAATAGTCGGTGTGCTCGTTGGTCAGCGCATCGAAGGCCGAATTGAACATGCGGATGATTTCGGGGCTCTCGTTGTTGACGATGGTGCGCCGCTTCTTGTCCCACAGCACCGGCACCGAGGAACGGCCGGTGTAGCGCGGATCGACGAGCAGATAGATCTCGCCGAGGGTCTTCTTGCCGTTCACCGTGTCCTCGTCGGCGTCGGGACCGAACTGCCAGCCGCGGTCCCCCATGACCGGCTCGACCACCGACATCGAGATCAGGTCGTCGAGCTTCTTGAGCTTGCGGAAGACGACCGTGCGGTGCGCCCACGGGCAGGCGAGCGAGACGTAGAGGTGGTAGCGACCGCGCTCGGCGGTAAATCCGGCCTCGCCCGAAGGGCCCGCGCTGCCGTCGGGCGTGACCCAGTTGCGGAATTTCGGCTGTCCGCGCTGGAAGCGCCCGCCGGTCGCCTTGGTGTCATGAAAGCCGACCTGCCACACGCCGTCAACGAAATGGCCATGGGCCATGGGAGGCTCCTGTCGCTCGCTGTCATCACTACTTAGGCATCACGCGCCGCAACGCAAACACCGCAACCATGGACCTCGCGGGCGCGAGATGCTAAGCGCGCGCCGGTCATGACCGATCTGTCGCTCACGATCCTGTCCGAGACCGCGGCCGATGCGCTGCCGATCGAGCGGCTGCACGAGCGCACGTTCGGGCCCGGCCGCTTCGCGCGCACCGCCTACCGCATCCGCGAGGAGCTTGCCCATAGGCTCGACCTCTCGTTCACGGCGCGGATCGGCACGCTGCTGGTCGGGTCGGTGCGGCTGACGCCGATCCGCATCGGCGAGACGCCGGCGCTTCTCCTCGGCCCGCTCACGATCGAGCCGCCATTCCGCGATCGCGGCATCGGCCAAGCCCTGATGGAACGCGCGCTTAATGCCGCGCGGGCGAAGGGCCACCGGCTCGTCGTGCTGGTCGGCGACGAGCCTTACTACAAGAAGGCCGGCTTCAAGCGGGTCCCGAAAGGCCGCGTGATGCTCGATGGCCCGGTCGATCATGTGCGGCTCCTCGTCGCGGAACTCGCGGAGGGTGCATTCGCGGATGTCACCGGCACCGTGCGGCCGGACTGGGGCGCCGCATGAATGCCGAAAAGGAATAGCGAATGAACGGCGCGGAAAGCCTGGTACGCACGCTGGTCGGCGGCGGCGTGAATGTCTGCTTCTCCAATCCGGGCACCTCGGAGATGCATTTCGTCGCCGCGCTCGACCGGGTCGACGGCATGCGTTGCGTGCTCGCGCTGTTCGAGGGGGTCGCGACGGGCGCGGCCGACGGCTATGCGCGCATGGTCGACAAGCCGGCCGCGACGCTCTTGCATCTGGGGCCGGGGCTCGCCAACGGCCTCGCCAACCTGCACAACGCCGCCAAGGCCTCGACCCCTGTCGTCAACATCGTCGGCGATCACGCGACCTATCATCGCAAATACGACGCGCCGCTGACCTCCGACATCGAGACTGCGGCGCGCCCGGTGTCCGGCTGGGTGCGCACCTCGCCCGACGCAAAACACGTCGCCGAGGACGGCGCTGCCGCGATCGCGGCCGCGATGACGCCGCCGGGCCAAGTTGCGACGCTGATCCTGCCGGGCGACACGGCCTGGGACGAGGGGACAGGTCCGGTCGCGGTACCGGCGATCCCAGGGCGCGCGCACGTCGCCGAAGACGCCGTGAAGGACGCCGCGCGCGCGCTGCGCGCGGGCGAGCCGGCGGTCCTGGTGCTCGCGGGGCCCGCGTTGCACGAGAAGGGCCTGGAGCTTGCCGCCCGTATCGCGGCGAAGACCGGCTGCAGGCTGCTGGCGCAGACCTTCAACCGCCGCATGGAGCGCGGGGCAGGGCGCATTTCGGTCGAGCGGATTCCCTATCCGGTCGATCAGGCGCTGAAGGTTCTGGACGGCGTAAAGCACATCGTGCTCGCCGGGAGCCGTATTCCGGTGGCGTTCTTCGCCTATCCGGACAAGCCGAGCCTGCTTGCTCCGGCGGATTGCGAGTTCACCACGCTCGCCAGGAACAACGAGGACATCGTTCACGCGCTCGAATGGCTCGCCGACGAACTCGGCGCGGCGCAGCAGCCGATCGAGCCTTCGCGCTACGCGCCGCCCATGCCCGCGACCGGCGCGATCAACGCCGCGACGATCGCGCAGTCGCTCGGCGCGCTCATTCCCGAGAATGCGATCGTGGTCGACGAAGGCGTGTCCACCGGCCGCGGCTTCTTTCCCTCGACGCGGAGCGCGCATCCGCACACGTGGTTGCAGAACATGGGTGGCTCGATCGGCATCGGCATGCCGCTTGCAATCGGCGCCGCGATCGCGTGTCCGGACCGGCCGGTGTTGAACATCGAGGCCGACGGCAGCGCGATGTACACGATCCAGTCGCTGTGGACGCAGGCGCGCGAGAAGCTGAACGTCACGACGGTGCTGCTCAACAACCGCTCCTACGCGATCCTGCGCAGCGAACTTGCCAATGTCGGGGCGCAGAATGTCGGCCGCAAGGCGCTCGACATGCTGGATCTGAGCCGCCCCGATCTCGACTTCGTCATGCTGGCGCGCGGCATGGGCGTGCCGGCCGAGCGCGTGACCACGATGGAGGAGTTCAACGAGGCGGTGGCGCGCGGCTTGGCGACGCCGGGGCCTTATCTGGTCGAGACGATGCTGGTGTAGGCGGCGCGGTCAGCAGGCCGCTTGACGTCTGCGGCTCAACGCCAAGCCGGCGGTCATGAACAGCGAAATGCCGATCGGTATCAGCAGCGGTCCGTACGTGACCACGAAATGCCTGAACCTGCCCGGCGTGGGCTCGCCCAAGAGTTCAGGCGGCAAGATCGCGCGGATCACCGGATCCGTGGTGACGTCGCGCAGATACTCGGCCGATGGATACGGGATATCGAATTCCGGCTTGTTGGCGAGCGTCGAGAAATCCCCGGTCGCAAGGAAGCGCGTCAGGTTGTCGGTTTGTGCCCGCGTGGTTTCGCGCCGTCACGTGAGTTCGGCCGGGATTCCGTCGAATGCCTTCTGGCCCAGTCCGACCGTGATGGCGATGAACCAGGCGGCGCAGGCAAACGTGACGGCATTGCGCCAGCGCGATGAGATCTCGTTGCATTGCAGGTGCAAGAGCGTTGCGGCATTGACGAGAACGCCGATCAAAAGCAGGTCGTAATAGCGTGACTGCAACGCCGCCGTCCCGCGTCCCTGGACCAGCGCAAGCGTTTGCAGCATCGCCCAGCAGGCGATCGTCAGAAGAAGCCACCGGCCGTCCTTGATGGGCGCGCGCTGCCGCAACAGCCGCGTCGCGAGTATCGCGGAGGGCGCGTAGATCGCCGCCGCGGTCAGGATGCGCAAGACCGACGGCCAGCTCGACTTTGCGACCGGCCAGCTCGCCGCGATACCGAGCCACTCGTACCAGTCCAGGACCGATTTGGGCGCAAAGCCCGCATGCGCCGATATCTTCGGAATATCCCAGATCATGACGGCGGCGAGAATCGCGTGAGCGAGCAGACCGGATAGTTCGCGTGGTCCGGCGCGCCGGCCGATCGCGAACTGAACGCCCGCAATCGCGATGAACACCGGAAACGTGAGCGCGCCCGACGCGATGCTGAAGTAGCTCAGGACACCGAGCAGCGTGCCGAGCCACCAGCGCGGCGTCCAGGCGGCGCTCGCATACAGCGTCCACAGGCTCAGAGGCGCCAGCAGCATCAGCAGATAGAACTGCGCCTGGAATCCGACCGGCGTATTCATCCACCCGAAAGGCGACGCGAACAGCAGCGCGGCGAAGACCGAGAGCAGGAGCGCGCTCGCGACATCCAGCGCGCGGCTCAGCATGGCAACAAGCAGGCCGAGGGCAGCGGTATGGATCGCGGCGTTCACGATCGTCTGCCCGATCGGGTCCCAGCGCCCTTCGGCGATGAACAGCGCGAGAGCGACGAGCCGGGTGAGAATGATGCGGTGCTCGTTGTGTGCGGCGAGCAGATCGGTCAGGCTGAGCGTGCCGGTGAGAAATGGGCGGTACACGCCCGGCGCTTCGCTCCATTGATCCCAGAACGGCGTGCTGCTGCCGTATTCGGCGATCAGCCAGATCTTTGCCCCCACGATGACGGCAAGGCACCCGGCGAGGCCGATGCCGCGCACGAAGGCACTATCGCCGCGCCAAAGGCTTTGCTCCGGCATCATGGGTCTTCGGTCTCGCCGGAGGCGCAGGACACTCAATGTAATCAGCTATGCGCGGGTTCAAACAGCGGGGAGCCTAACGCCGCTCCGGCGCTGATTCAAATCAGCGTCCCTCGCGCATCCAGGTCGCGGCGAGCGATCCGACCAGCAGCAGAAGGCCGATCAGGCCGGCGAACAGCGGCAGCACGCCGATGCCGCGCACGACGCTCGCGTCGCGCATCTTCAGCCCGATCCAGTCGTCGCCCTTGAAGGTGTCCGACGAACGGACACCGAGCACGCGCGGGATCGAGAGGTTGCCGGCGGCATCGGCGATGCGGCGCGCATCGCCGCCGGTCGCATTCGCGAGCGACGCCAAGACCTCCGTCGACGACGTGACCTCGGCGAATTCGCGCGGGTTGGCGGGCCCGACATTGACCAATGCGGTCAGCTTGCCATCGGTCGCGCGCCACAGGCCGAGCTCGTTGGCCGGCGTGACGCCGCGCCACACGCCGGGTTCGGTCGGATCAAGCGTGAGCGTGCGCGTCTGTCCGCTCGGCGTCGTCACGGTCACGGGCGCGACGGTATCGGCCATGGACTGGCGCCGCACTTCGAGATCGCGGCCGGTCACCGAAACGCGCAACGCCTCTTCCTCCAGGTCCGGCTGCTTCATCAGCCAGTGCGAGAGCCGGCGCAGCAGGTCGAGATGCGGGCCGCCGCCTTCGTAGCCGCGCGCCCACAGCCAGATGTGATCGGATAACAGCAGCGCGACGCGGCCTTCGCCCTCGCGCGAGAGCAGCAGCAGCGGCTTGTCGTCGGGGCCCTGCATCACCGCGGTGCCCTTGTCGAGGCGCGCGTCGACGAGGCGGAACCAGCGGCTCCAATGCGGCGGCTCGTCGTTCGCGCCTTCGAGCCCGCGCGTTACGGGATGACGTTTGCCGAGATCTGAGAGGCGCGCATAGAACGGACCCTCGATGGTGCGCCCGCTCGGCTCGGCCGGCAGCACGACGTCGAGCGGCGTGCGCCAGATCGAGGTCGGGCTCGCATAGTCGGGTCCCGCCGCGACCAGCACGGCGCCGCCGTCGTGCACATATTTCGCGATATTGTCGAAATAGATGACCGGCAGCACGCCTTGCCGCGCGTAGCGGTCGAAGATGATCAGGTTGAACTCGTTGATCTTCTGCTGAAATAGCTCGCGCGTCGGGAACGCGATCAGCGAGAGCTCGTTGATCGGCGTGCCGTCCTGTTTCTCCGGCGGGCGCAGGATGGTGAAATGGACGAGGTCGACCGACGCGTCGGACTTCAGCAGGTTGCGCCAGGTGCGCTCGCCGGCATGCGGCTCGCCCGAGACCAGCAGCACGCGCAGCTTGTCGCGCACGCCGTCGATCGCGACGACCGCGCGGTTGTTGATCGTGGTGAGCTCGCCGCCTTCCATGGTCGAGGCTTCGATCTCGACGATGTTCTGCCCGGCATGCGGGATCGGCACCTGCACGCGCACGGTATCGCCCGCCCCGACGCTGCGATTCTCCAGCGTCTCGCCGTCGCGCCGCACCGCGAGTTGGACTTCGGCGGGCGCCGCGCCTTGATCCTCGACGCGGAGCACGATCGTCTGCGATTGCCCGACGATGCCGAAGCGCGGCGCGGAGACGAGGACGATGCGGCGGTCGCGCTCGCCGGGCCGGCCGGTGATCAGCGCGTGGACCGGCGCCGTGAAGCCGAGCTGGGCCGCGTCCGCCGGCACGTCATGCACGCGGCCGTCGGTGATGAAGATCGCGCCGGCGACGCGGTCCGGCGGCACATCGGCGAGCGTCGAGGACAGCGCCGAGAACAGCCGCGTGCCGTCGGTCTCGCCGTCCGCTTGGCCGGCCTCGACGGTGCGCACTTCGAGCCCGGGGATGCGGCCGAGGCGCTGGGTCAGCGCGGCGCGCGCGGCTTCCGTCTGTTTCGTGCGGTCGCCGAAGTTCTGGCTCGGGCTCTTGTCGACCACCACCACGGCGACCGAGGGCAGTCCCTCGCGGTCCTCGCGTGTCAGCGACGGATTGGCGAGCGCGAACACCGTGAAGGCGAGCGCCACCGCGCGCAGGATCGCGCCGCGGCTGCGCGCATAGATGAGCAGCGCCGCCACGACCGCCGCGACGGCGATCGCGGCCCACAGGATTTCCGTGGGAACCAGCGGCGAGAAGGTGATGCCTAAACCCAAAACCGCGCTCCTATTGACCCAAGCGCTCCAACAGCGCCGGGATATGCACCTGGTCGGCCTTGTAGTTGCCGGTCAGCGTGTACATCACGATGTTGACGCCGGCGCGGTAGGCGTATTCGCGCTGGCGCGGCTCGCCGGGAACGAGCGGCAGCATCGCCTGTCCGTCCGGGCGCTGCGCCCAGGCTCCGGCGAGATCGTTCGAGGTGATGAGGATCGATGACACGCCGTCGCCGGCGCGCGCCGGGCGCGCCTGCTCGTCCTCGTCCGGGGCCGGCGTCGCCTCGACCCAGAGCTGGCCCGAGGTAAAGCGGCCGGGAAAGTCCTTCAGCAGGAAGAACGTCTTCGTCAGCACGTGGTCGCGCGGCACCGGCTCGAGCTCGGGGATATCGAGCGCCGAAAGGATCTCGCGTAGCGCCAGCATGCCGGGGGAGCGGGATTCGCCTCCGGGTCCGGGCGGCGCCATCACGGCGTCGCGCGTGTCGAACAGCACCGTGCCGCCCTGCTTCATGTAGGCGTCGATTTTGGACAGGGCCGCAGGCGTCGGCCGCGCGGCGCCGGGAACGATCGGCCAATAGATCAGCGGAAAGAACGCCAACTCGTCGCGGGCGGGATCGAGGCCGATCGGTTCGCCGGCTTCGAGCGCGGTGCGCTGCGCCAGGAACAGCGTCAGTCCTTGCAGTCCCGATTTGCTGATGCCGTCGACCTCGGCGTCGCCGGTGACGATATAGGCGAGGCGTGTCTCAAGCGTGGTCTTGAGGGCGAAGTCGTCCGCCGCCGGATTGGGCGCCGGCGCGGTTTGGGCCGGGGGTGCTGCGGTCTGCGCCGAGGCGGGTTGCGCGCCTGACAGCCCCAGGCCGAGCGCGCCGATGAGGAGCGCGCCGGCCGCCACGCGCCGCCGCGACATCAGCCGGTTGACCCCGCCGGCGAGCCAGAGCACGACCAGCGCATCGATCAGCAGCAGCACCAACGCGGCGAGAAAGATCGGGCCGCGCAGATCCTTCGGCTCGCCGAGGCGATAGACTTCCATCCGTGTCGAGAGCGGCGCGTAGTCGATCGGGTTCAGACGGTCCGCGGGATGAAGCGTGTTCACGGCAAGGAGTCCTTCGGGCGGCCCATAGAAGCCGGGTGGATGGTCGGCGGTGGCGCGTCCGCTGTAGTTCGCCGGCACCGGACGCGCGGTTGAGGGCGGTGCCGTGAATGCGCCGAAGCCGTCGAGCACGCGATTGGGCGGGATCGTCTCGCGCGTGGCGCGCGCATCCGTGGTGGATTCGGCCAAGGCGTTGGTGCCGGACAGCGCGACGATGCGCTTGAGCATCTCGACGAACGTGCCCGACAGCGGCAGATCCGACCAGCGCGTGTCGGCAGAGACGTGGAACAGGATGATCAGGCCCTTGCCGCGGCGCGCCGCGGTGACAAGCGGGGTGCCGTCCGCGAGGGTCGCCCAGGTGCGCTCGGTCAGCCCGGAATCCGGCTCGGCCAGGACCTGGCGTGTCACCGTCACGTCGTTCGGCACCGGCATGCCGGCGAACGGGCTCTCGCGCGAGAAGGAGGCGAGCTGCTGCGGCTGTTCCCAGGAGAGCGAGCCGCCGAGAATGCGTCCGCCGCGCCGGAGCTGCACCGGGATGAGGTCGTCGTCGCCGGCCGCGAGCCGCGGGCCCGCAAAGCGCACCAGCACGCCGCCATCCTCGATCCATTTGGCGAGCCGGTCGCGCGCATCGCCCGCGACATTGCCGACGTCGGCGAGGATCAGCATCGGCAGGTTCTGATCGAGGAACTGCTTGACCGCCTCCGCGGGCGCGGCGCGCTCGGCGAGACGCACGTCCGCGAACGGGTTGAGCGCGCGCGAGAGATAGAAGGTCGAGGCGAGCAGCGGCTGGGCGGTATCGGCGGTCGCGCCGGTCACCACGCCGACCGTGCGGCGGCGCCAGCGCTTATCAAGGAGTTGCACGACGCCGGAGGAGCGCTCGGCGGCGACTTCCAGGCGCGCGATGTCGTTACGGATCTCCACGGGCAGGTCGAACTTCGCCTCGGTCTCGCGCTCGCTGCCTTTGAAGGCGAACGGCGCTTCGCCGAGCGGCAGGCCCTTCTGGTCGAGCGCGCGCACGAGGCCTTCTTCGCCGCCGTCGGTCCTGGCGCGCAGCACCTTGACGGTGAGCCCGCCGGCCGCGTTGTCGGCCGCGACCAGCGCGTGGGCCGGCGGCACGCCGCCTTCGACGACCGTCACGATGCGCTTGTCGAGCGTCTTGGCGAGCCCGTCGACGAAGTCCTTGCCGCGGGCGACGTCGACGCCGTCGGACAGCCACAGCATGTCGATGGTCGGCGTGCCGGCGATAAAGCGCGCGAGCGCCGGCAGCGCCTCGACGCGCTCGACCGTGTGCGGCTGCGGCTTGATCTGGCGCAGGCGCACGCGCGCGGCCCCCGGCGTCTCCAATGAGATGTCGCGGCCGGTCTCCGACAGCGGGATGATCGCGACGCCGCGGCCGTCGGCTTCGGCGCGTGCGATCAGCTCCTCGGCGGTGCGCATGCGGATGTCCCACGCGGCGGCGGCGGCCCAGCCGTCGTCGATCAGCAGCGCGAGCGGCGCCGAGGCCTGCGCGGTCGCGATCGGTGGGTTCCATTGCGGACCGGCGGCCGCGATGATCACGAGCGCCGCAAGCGTCAGGCGCAGCAGCGTCAGCCACCATGGCGTGCGCGATGGGGTCTCTTCCTTCGGGGCGATGTCGAACAGGAGCCGCGTCGGCGGAAAGAAGATGCGGCGTGGGCGCGGCGGCACGAGCCGCAGCAGCCACCACAGCACCGGCAGGCTGACGAGGCCGAGCAGGATCAGCGGTGAAGCAAAGCCGAGCGGCAGGCCGGCGATCATGCGGCGCCTCCGGCCTGAGTCAGCGCTTGCCAGCGGCTTGTGCCGGTGCCGTTGCCCGCGCCCATCCGGGCGTGCAGCGCGAGCAGCAATTCGGCGGCCGGCCGGTCGGTGCGGTGGATCACGAAGCTCCAGCCGAGCCGTTCGGTTTCGGCGCGGATCTCGGCACGGTGGCGCGCGACGCGCGCCGCATAGTCGGTGCGCCACATCTCGGCGCGCCCCGCCGTGATCATGCCGCCGCCTTCCGGCTCGCGGAACTCGATGCGGCCGGAATACGGGAAGCTTTCTTCCGCCGGATCGACGATCTGGATGACATGGCCGTTCGCGCCGGTCGCCGAGAGTTGCGCGAGCGTGCGCCGCACGTCGTCGATCGGGCTCCACAGGTCGGACAGCACGACGACTTCCGATAGGGGCGAGGGGGCGAAGGTCGGCGGCAGGCTCGCGCGCTCGGTCGGGTCGTGCACGATCGTCTCGGCCAGCTTCTCGATGATGTTGCGGCTTGCGCTCGGGCGCATCAATCCGGGAAGGCCGACGCGCTCGCCGCCCTCGACCAGAACCTCGGCGAGCGCGAACGCAACGACGAGCGCGCGGTCGAGCTTGGTCTCCCAGACGAGCGGCGAGGCGAACAGCATCGAGGCCGACCGGTCGGGCCAGATCCAGACCGTGTGCGCGGCCTCCCATTCGTGCTCGCGCACATAGAGATGATCGTCGCGCGCGGAGCGGCGCCAGTCGACATTGCTCGCCGGCTCGCCGGACACGAAGCGGCGGAACTGCCAGAAATTCTCGCCGGTGCCGGCGCGGCGGCGGCCATGCAGGCCGTGGATGATGGTGGCGGCGACGCGGCGAGCCTCCAGGATCAGGCGCGGCATGGTGGCGGCAAGCGTACGCGCGCCGCCGGTCGCCCGGCGCGTCGCCTCGTCTTCCTGGGCGCGGGTCTCTGGCGGACGCTCGGATGCCGCCATCGGCGTCATCCGATGCGGGTCTTGAGCTTGGCGATCACCGACTCGATGGTCTCGCCGTCGGCTCTGGCCGCAAACGTGAGTGCCATGCGGTGCTTGAGAATCGGCTCGGCGAGATCGATCACGTCGTCGACCGAGGGCGCGTAGCGGCCTTCGAGAAGCGCGCGGGCGCGCACCGCCAGCATCAGCGCCTGGCTCGCGCGCGGTCCCGGACCCCAGGCGATCGATTTCGCGATCTCGCCGCCCTCCGGACCCGGACGCGCGGAGCGCACCAGTCCCAGGATCGCCTCGACCACCGACTCGCCGACCGGCAGGCGCCGCACCAGGCGCTGCGCCGCCATCAGGTCTTCCGCCGTCATGGCGGCGTTCGGCTTGGTCTCCTCGGCGCCGGTTGTATCGAACAGGATCTTGCGCTCGGCTTCGCGATCCGGATAGCCGACGTCGATCTCCATCAGGAAGCGGTCGAGCTGGGCTTCGGGCAGCGGATAGGTGCCTTCCTGCTCCAGCGGGTTCTGCGTCGCCAGCACATGGAACGGCGCGGGCAGGTCGTAGCGCGCACCCGCGACCGTGACGTGATGCTCCTGCATCGCCTGCAGCAACGCCGACTGCGTGCGCGGGCTTGCGCGGTTGATCTCGTCGGCCATCAGGAGCTGCGCGAACACCGGGCCGAAGATGAAGCGGAAGCTCCGCTTGCCGCCGGGCACTTCCTCGAGCACCTCGGTGCCGAGAATGTCGGAGGGCATCAGGTCGGGTGTGAACTGGATGCGGCGGGCGTCGAGTCCGAGCGCGATGCCCATGGTCTCGACCAGCTTGGTCTTGGCGAGACCGGGGACGCCGACCAGCAACGCGTGGCCGCCGGAGAGGATCGTGATCAGCGCGCGATCGACCACCTGCTCCTGGCCGAAGATGACGGCGCCGATCGCATCCCTGGCGGCGCGCGCATGCGCAGCGGTCGTCTCCGCGGCGCGCACGATCATGTCCTCGAACTTCTCGATGCCTTCCGTCGCCGCCATGTCTGCTCGCTCCTGTTGTTCGCTTTGTTCTCGCTCGCTACTCGGCAGCTCCTAAACGAGCCTTTGCCCGCAAATTATGCAAACATCGCGCCATCGAGATGGCGGCAACGCGACCTGATTCTCGCCTCCCGCTTTGAGTCTACGCTATTTTTCACGCATGTTGCGTCCAGGTCCCGCGATCACGATCACGCGAGCGGGCGGGGGCGCGGACGGACATACCGTTGTGGCGAACCATGGCTAAATCATGAGCGTCTTCCGGCTCGGAGAACCGCTTCGGGCCCGAACGTTCGATGGCGCGGAACTTGAATGACCGACGACGCGAAAAGCGAACCTGACCGGCCGAGGCCGCCGATGGATGCCCGTTCGGATGCTGCGAGTGGCGTTGCGTCAATGGCCGTCCCGGCCGAGCGCGTCGCCGCACCTATCGCGGGTCCCGCCACGGACGACCAGCCGAAATACCTGCATCATGCCGGCAATCCCTGGTTTCTGGCGCTGACCGCGCTCGGCGTCGTGTTCGGCGATATCGGGACCAGCCCGCTCTATGCGTTTTCGGTCGCGCTCGGTGCCACCGGCCATGCGCCGACCGCGGGCGACGTGCTCGGCATCGTGTCGCTGATCTTCTGGGCGCTGATGGCGATGGTGTCGCTCAAATACGTCACGTTCGTGCTGCGCGCCGACAATGACGGAGAGGGCGGCATCCTGGCGCTCCTCGCGCTGGTCGAAGGCGAGCACGTCGCCAACGGACGGATCCCGTTCCTCGTTCTGCTTGGGGTCATCGGCGCGTCGTTGCTCTATGGCGACGGCGTCATCACGCCGGCGATCTCGGTGCTCTCCGCGATGGAGGGCCTCAAGCTCGTCACCCCGCAACTGACGCCATTCATCCTGCCGCTCACGCTCGCGATCCTGATCGCCCTGTTCGCGATCCAGTATCGCGGCACCGAGATCATCGGGCGGCTGTTCGGCCCCGTGATGGTGGTGTGGTTTGCCGTCATCGCGCTGCTCGGCATCGTCAACATCGTGCACGCGCCGCAGATCGCCTACGCGTTCAATCCGCTCGAAGCCGTGCGCTTCGTCTCGGCCAACCCGATCATCTCGTTCGCGGTATTCGGCGCGGTGTTCCTGGCGCTCACCGGCGGCGAAGCGCTCTACGCCGACATGGGCCATGTGGGCGCGAGCGCGATCCGGCGCGCCTGGTTCGGCCTGGTGCTGCCGGCACTGGTCTTGAATTATTTCGGCCAGGGCGCGCTGATCCTGACTAATCCCAAGGCGATCGAGAATCCGTTCTACAGCCTGGCGCCGTCCTGGGCGCTGGTGCCGATGGTCGCGCTCGCCGCGATGGCGACGATCATCGCCTCGCAGGCGCTGATCTCGGGCGTTTTCTCGCTGACGCGCCAGGCGATCCAGACCGGGCTCTGTCCGCGCGTGAAGATCGTGCCGACGTCGAACGACGAGGCCGGGCAGATTTATGTGCCGGTCGCGAACTGGCTGTTGATGATCGGTACGCTGTTGATCGTGGTGCTGTTCAAGACTTCCGACAACTTGGCGGCGGCCTATGGCATCGCGGTGTCGGGCACGATGCTGGTCACCACGATCCTGCTCTACCGGGTGGCGATCACGCGCTGGCAATGGCCGCGCGCGGTGGCGATCCCCATCATCGCGCTGTTCGGCACGATCGATCTCATCTTCCTCGCGTCGAATTCGCTGAAGATCCACGAGGGCGGCTGGTTTCCGCTCGTGGTCGGCGCGGCGATCGCGACCCTGATGATCACATGGCGCAAGGGGACGTCGCTGGTGCGGCATAAGCTGCAAGAGATGTCGATGCCGCTGCACGAATTCATTGCGCATATCGACGAGCACGTGGTCGGGCGCGCGCCCGGCATGGGCGTGTGGCTCACCAAGGTGGCGCACGGCGCGTCGCCGATGCTGCTGCATCACGTCAAGCACAACGCCGTGATGCACGAGGCGGTGGTGCTGATGAGCTTCGTGCCCGACCGGCGCCCGCGCGTTCCGTTCCACCAGCGCCATTCGATCCGGCGGCTCGGGCACGGCTTCTATCGCGTCGAGGTGCGGCTCGGCTTCATGCAGACGCCGGACGTGCCGCGGACCTTGAAGAACTGCAACATGCTCGGCTTCAAGGCCGACCTCGACCACGCGCACTACTACATCGCGCACGAAAGCGTCATCCGCCGGCCGACGGGGTCGTCGATGGGCCAGGTGACGTTCGCGATCTTCGCGTTCCTGACCCGCATCGCGAGCCGGGCGCCGGACTTCTTCCGCATTCCGCCGGACGGATTGTCCGAAGTCGGTTTCCGCGTCGAGATTTGACGGCGCGCGGCCCGAGCGCGCAACATCGGCCGCATGAGCAACGAGACTGCAACAGGCCTCGACGCGATCGTCGGTGCGGCAAAACGCGCGGGAGCGAAGGGCCCGCCGCCCGTGCATCTGTGGAATCCGCCATTCTGTGGCGACCTCGACATGCGCATCGCGGCCGACGGCACCTGGTTCTATCTCAAGACCCCGATCGGGCGGCCCGCGCTGGTGAAGCTGTTCGCCTCCGTGCTCTGGCGCGAGGACGAGAAGTATTTTCTCAAGACGCCGGTGGAGAAAATCGGCATTACGGTCGACGATGCGCCGTTCACCGCCGTGGAGATGAAACCGGAAGGCGAGGGCGCGGCGCGCGTGTTGTCGTTTCGCACCAACGTCGACGACTGGGTCGCGTGCGGGCCCGATCACGCGCTGCGTTTCGAGCCGGAGCCCGAGACCGGCGGCCTGAAGCCCTATTTGCATGTGCGGCGCGACCTCTGGGCGCTGGTCACGCGCGCGCTGTTCTACGATCTGGTCGAGCTCGGCGAGGAACGCGACGTTGCGGGACAACGCATGTTCGGCGTGGCGTCGGGCGGGAAATTTTTCGCGATGGCGCCGGCCGAATTGCTGAAGGGATTGCGCTGATGGACACGGCGCCGATCGCGATCGGCCGCGACTTCTTCGACCGCGCGCGGGCGAAGCTCACGCTCGACGTGCCGGCGGCGCTGCATGATCATTCCATCACCGACGTCATCCGCGGCGACCTCGATCTCGATCCGGCGGTGTGGGAGAAGGCGGGCGTGACGGCGACGCGCGCCGCCGCCGTACTCGTGCCGGTGATCGATCATCCCGAGCCGAGCGTGCTGCTCACCATGCGCACCTCGGACCTGCCAAGCCACGCCGGGCAGATCGCATTCCCGGGCGGCAAGATGGATGCCGCCGATGCCTCGCCGCTCGCCGCCGCGCTACGCGAGGCCGACGAGGAGATCGGGCTCGACAAGAGCCTGATCGATCCGATCGGCTATCTCGATTTGTATCTGACGTTTTCCGGTTTCCGTATCCTGCCGGTGGTCGCACGCGTCATCCCGAATTTTGCGCTGAAGATCAACGCATCCGAAGTGGCCGACACCTTCGAGGTGCCGCTGTCGTTCCTGATGTCGCCGGAAAATCACCGGCGCGACGGCCGCGACTGGAAAGGCATAAGACGCGAATATTATGCGATGCCGTTTGGCGAGCGCTACATCTGGGGTGTGACGGCGGGGATTTTGCGGAATTTGTATGAGAAGGTTTATGGGTGAGGGGCTGGGGTGCGGTGATGGCTAACGAGGAGCATCTCAGGCGGCTTAAGCAGGAACCCGACTTATGGAATGCGTGGCGAAAAAGCAGTGGCATTGTGCCGGATCTTTCAGACGGCACCTTAGTGTCTGACTGAAAAA
>PLJS01000053.1 GCA_003140315.1 Hyphomicrobiales bacterium | reverse complement strand
ATCGCGGCCACGATGCAGCAATAAGCGGCAGGCGGCGCGACGTTCTGCGCCAGCACTAAACGATTTTCGATGAGCCGTCGTGGGAAACCGCGGCGGCTTTTTTGATTTTCCATTCCGCGCTCGGGGGTTTTGCTGTTTGGGGTTACTCCCTGTCAGCTCGCGGCGCCGCAGTTCAGTTCCTCGGAATAGCGGCAGCGCGTAGGATTCGGTCAGCAAGCCGATGACGTTGTGCTTGTCGCGCGCGGTCGGACCTTTCTTCTTGTCGGAAATTTCGAAGCTGAGAATAGGCTTTGAGGATCATTAAATTGGGGTTTGCGCATGCAAACCAACTAGCCAAGCGGCAATGAGCGGGGGTTGGCTGTCCAGGCCGTGAAACGCCCGGGAGGGTGGCCGCCTCGAAGGCCGGGGCCGTCGCGTTCTCGCGGACGGGCGATCCGATGTTAGGCGAATTCGCGGATGCCGTGGTGTTGTGGCAGGGCGGTGAAGTGCCTTCCGACGTGGTGCTCAGTTGAAGATAGCGCTGGCCGAACACGATCTGTCGAAGATCGTGCATGAAGCACCGACCAGGCCGCCGTCACGTTATCTCCTGGCCGGTTCACCGACGTGCTGTCAGGCCTGCCAGCAGCCGTTTGAGCGCCTCTGACCCGTGCCGATTTCGAGCGAGAGATTAAGCACGGTTCGCTGTATGTCGGGTCACCGGAGACAGTGGCGCGCAAAGTTGCCGCCACCGTGGAGGCCCTTCGATCTCAAATACAGCGCAGGCCCACTGTCGCATGAGAAGGCGATGCGCAGCATAGAGCTCTACGGGCGAAAGGTCATTCCGTTGGTGCGCGATATGCTGACCTAGGTTCAACGTGCCGGTGCTGTGACGGCTTCCGCCCGCGGTCGTAGCACCTGTTGCCGACGCGGTTCCACGAGGTCACGGATGAGGGCGCGTAACGCCAGTAGTTCTAGGCCGTATCCGGTTCTGTTTGACCGGCGGGACATCAAGGGGGTAGAGACCCAGCCGACCTATCCCGCCTGTGCAACCCTATGTGATATGATTCTGCTTCGGCCATTCGAAGGCTGAGTAAGAGTCTTCGCGTTGCGAATTCGATCGAGGTCCGGTAGCCAAGAGCAGAATGGAGTTTGCGGCTGTTATTCGTAAGCAAGCGCGTTTCCGAAAGGCCGTTTGATCGTGTGCTTCTAATCGAGAAATGGCGCGGCTACTACGCGCAGAGCTCGACAATGATATTGCCGCCGGCGTCGAGCTCGCAGCGTGCATTCGGCGGAATGACGCATGTTGAATCGTACTCTTCAATAATCAGCGGTCCCATCTGCGCTTCCTTGAGGTCCGAACGTCGCATCACCGGCGTTACAATCCAGCCGCGCTCCTTGCCGAAATAGGCCGGACGCGGTGGTGGCGGCACAGGTTCGGGACGGCTGACGATGACACGCTCCGGCACGCTCCCTCCCGCACCCAAGCCCGCGCCGATGACCTGAATGGAGATGAGCTCCACCGGCTCGTCGCGGCCGGCCCTGTGGCCATAAGTACGCTCGTGCTCCGCCCCGAAGGCCTCCTCAAGATAAGGCACCATCCTGGCGTCGATCGGTCCATCGATCACAGGAACAACCAATTCGTAAGTCTGGCCCTTGTAATGCAATGCTGCAAACCGCCTGAGCTGCGCCCGCGCGCCAGTAAAACCGTCCGCCACGAGTTGGTCTGTCGCCTGCCGTGACAGCGCATCCCAGGCCTTTCCGATTTCGGCGAGGTCGGCCTGGCGCAGGATCCTACGAAAGGTTCGTGAATAATGATGCTCGACATCGGCGTAGAGCAGGCCGAAGGACGAGAATAGCCCCGCGCAAGGCGGCACGACGATCCGCTTGATGTCCAGCGCTGCTGCCATGCCGGCTGCGAACAAGGGCCCGTTGCCACCGAATGCGAATAGCGCGAACTCACGCGGATCGCGTCCACGTTCGCTGGACACCGCGCGGATTGCACGGATCATATTCGAGGCCGCGATCTGGTGCGCGCCATAGGCGGCTTGTTCCATCGTCATGCGCAGCGGCGCCGCAATCGTCTCGGCAAATACCGCGCGTGCTTTCTCGGCATTGAGCTTGAGCGCACCACCGATGAGATGACCCGGGTTGATGTAGCCGAGGAGCACATTTGCGTCGGTCACGGTCGGCACGTTGCCGCCTTGGTCGTAACAGACCGGACCAGGCGAAGCTCCGGCGCTTTCCGGGCCGATTTGCAACGCGCCGCCAGCATCGATCCACACATGCGAGCCGCCGCCCGCGCCGACTTCCGCCAAATCAATTGCCGGGACCTTCAAGGTGTATCCCGCGCCGGTCAGTAGCCGCGAGCCGATCATGATTCCGGCGCCGACAGCGTACTCCTGCGCGCGAGTCACCTCGCCGTTCTCCACCATCGACGCCTTGGCGGTCGTGCCACCCATGTCGAAAGTGATGATCTTCCCAAGCTTCTTGGCGCGCGCGACCGCCTGCGCGCCGACGACGCCGCCGGCGGGCCCCGACTCGACGATGTTCATCGGCTTTTCGGCCGCGGCGATGTCCGTCGTAAGGCCGCCATTCGATTGCATCAGCAGAAGACGCGCGGGAATTCCCGCCGCATCGAGTCCGGTGCGAAGCGCGCGCAGATAGATCGCGACGATTGGCATTACGTAGGCGTTGATCGTCGTCGTCGACGTGCGCTCGTACTCCTTGATCTCCGGCAGCACCTCGAAGGAGACGCTGAGCGGAATATGCGGCGCCTTGCGCTGCACCGCGCCCTTGATCATCAATTCATGTACCGGATTGGTGAACGAGTTGATGAGGCAGACCGCGATGGCCTCCACGTTGTCCGCCAACAGCAAATCGACCGCGCGCTCGGCGTCGGCCGGATCGAGCGGGCGTTCGATGTTGCCTTTGTAATCGATCCGTTCATCCACGACCTTGCGCAGATAGCGCTCCACCAAAGGCGGCGGCTTGGTCCAGGTCAGGTCGTAAAGGCGCGGCATCCGCAAGGTGCGGATTTCCAGCACGTCACGGAAGCCCTTCGTCGTGATGAGGCCGACGCGCGCGCCCTTACGCTCCAGGATCGCGTTCGACGCGACCGTCGTGCCGTGGCGGATCTCCTCGATCGCGCTGCCTGCCAGTCCGGTCTCGGCGAATAACTCAGCCATGCCGTCGACAATGGCGCGCGCATAGTCGTCGACGCTCGACGACACTTTCTTGGTGTGGATCGAGCCGTCCGACCCGAGGACGACGATGTCGGTAAAGGTGCCGCCAATATCGACACCGACGCGAAGTGCGGTGGCCATTGGGGTTACCCGGCGGCCCGGTGCAGCGTCGCCGGATCGTGCCACTGCACCTTGGGCGCTTCGCGCCATCCGCGCGCGGCCTTGATGTCGGCACGCAACTTCTCGGTTGCGGGGATATCGACACGCCAGGCCTTCGTGTCGACGATCACGCCATAGTCAGCGCGCGCACGTTCGGCCGAAAGGAATTCGTTGCGCACATCGCGCAGCACCGCGGCGGAATCGCGTTCGAGGGGGTCGCCCCAGCCGCCACCGCCCGCCAGCACGTGACGGAAGACGTCGCCCTTGCGGATCGTCATCGTCAACTTGGACGGAATGAGCCGGTCGTCGGTGTCCGGATTGAGATAATTCTCGGACGGCTGGCCGGGACCGCCGCCGTATAGCCCGAACGGCCGATGATCGCGCCGGTCGGAGCGGACCTGCAGCATGCCCTCGTGTTCGAGGAAACGATAGTCACGCCGAAACGGCACGCCGCCGCGGAATTTTCCGGCACCTGCCTTGTCCGGCATGAATTCATAGGCCGTGACGGCGAGCGGCATCTCGGCTTCGGTGACCTCGATCGATTGCGACGCCATGTTCGCCATCATGTGCGAATTGCCATCGAGCCCGTCGGCCCAAGGGCTCCCGCCCCACGCGCCGCAAGTAAAGTCAACATAGACGAACGGCTTGCGGCGTTCGTCATAGCCGCCGATGGAAATGCCGGTATTGCCGCCGTCGCCCGCGGCCGGCACCTTGCCGGGCAGCATCATGGCAAGCGCGCCGAACATGCAGTCGACCATGCGAAAGCCGGTCAGCCCGCGCGCCGCGCACGCCGCAGGAAGCACACCGTTGCCAATCGTACCGGGCGGGCAGATCACATCGATCGCCCGGTATACGCCTTCATTGCTCGGTATGATCTGCGGCAGCACGGAACGGACCGCGCAATAGGAGGCCGCCTTGGTGAAAGACAGCGTATTGTTGATCGCGCCTTTGACCTGCGGGTGCGTGCCGGTCCAGTCGACCACCATGCTGTCACCCGACTTGCGGATGGTGACGAACAGGCGGATAGGCTTGCCGTAGTCGATGCCGTCGTCGTCGATGAAATCCTCGAAGCTCCATTCCCCGTCGGGGAGCTTGCTCAGTTCGGCACGGGTCAGGCGTTCAGCATGGTCGAGCACCTCGGTCATCAGGCGCTTTGTCTGAGTGGCGCCGTATTTTGCGACGAGCTCGGCGAATTGTGTTTCGGCGATGTGACACGCGGCGAGCTGCGCGCGCAGATCGCCCTGCACCTGCACCGGCAGCCGGACGTTCTTCTCGATGAACGTCATGATGGTCTTGTTGAGAGTGCCGGCGTCGTAAAGCTTCATTGGCGCGATGCGCAGGCCTTCGGCATAGATTTCAGTTGAATCCGATGCGTTCGAACCCGCGACGCGCCCGCCGACATCGGAGTGATGACAGCACGTGCAGGCAAAAGCGAGCCGTTCGCCCCCGTGATAGAGCGGCTTGAAGATGAAGATGTCCGGCAGATGCATGCCGCCGTCGAATGGATCGTTCATGATGAAGACGTCGCCCGGCGCCATATTATCTGCGAAATGCCGCATGATCGAAGCAAGCGCAGTCGGGACCGAGCCGAGATGCCCCGGCAGCGTCAGCCCCTGTGCGACAAGCCTTCCGCCAGCGTCGGCAAAACCGGTGGAATAGTCCATATTGTCCTTGAGCACGCCGGAATAAGTCGTGCGGAAGATCGTCAATGCCATGTCGTCGGTCATCGAAAACAGCGAATTCTTGAAAAGCTCGAAGACGATCGGATCGAAACTGTCAGACACGGTTGCCACTCTTTTGTCGTCCATCACGCAAGCGCCTTGTCATTCATTTGCCAAGACCGAAAAGCTGCGCGACATTTCCACCGAGCGCCGCATCCTTTTCGCTCGCGGTCAGGAACGGACAGTATCTACGGACGTAATCGACGCTTTGCCGGTATGTGCAGAAGCGCTCGACGTTCGGCATGTCGGAGCCCCACACCAGTTTCGCAGCGCCGAAATGATCGCGCATGCCGCGAACGAGTTCCTGTGCCTCTAGGTATGGATAGTCCCAGACGCCGCCCCAGGTGATCGGGAACATGATCTCGATCAGCAAATTGTCGCGTTTGTAGGCGGCGAGCACCTCGGGAGGGAAATCCCATTTCCCGCTTGTGGCGAAATGCGCGACGGGCGGTCCCATGACCAGTACGAAGCGCGTCGCCGGATAGCGCTGCATCAGCCGGTCGAGCGCCGTCAGGTTCGCGATGTAGCTTGTCTTGTCATAGTTCGGGGTCGCCGAGAGCTCTATGAAGGCTGGAAAGTTGAAGCCGGCGATCTTGTCCCAGAACGGCCGGAACGCGTCGTGATCCAGATTGCGCGTGTATTGGTGGCGCGAGAAATCGTGGGAGTAATAGAGGCCCTTCAGGCCCAGCGCCTTCGCCCGGTCGACTTCGGTGAGCACGTCCTCACGATCCGCGACCGCTTCGTCGATGTTCAGGAGACCGGTGAATTTCTCCGGAAAGGCTGCTTGGGTGAATGCATTGTAGTCATTCATCGCACCGTATCCGCCGCCCGCCTGCAGGATGCAGTGATCGACGCCAGCATAGAGCATCTGCGCGATCATGAATTCGGGCGGAGACTCGATCGTCTGCATGCCGACTGGCATGTACTGGATCGCGTACTCCTCGCCTTCATGCACGAACTCGAGCCGGCCATATCGACCGATGCGGAAGTCCACGTCTTTCAATCCAGCCCAGGTGTTGTCGCCATCGCGGAACAGCAGCCCGGGCTTCACGCGCATGCCATCGCGCACCCGGAAGGTCTCGGCGGCCGGGCGCGTGACGTTCTTCTGGATGTATTTCAGATGAACGTCGATGGAGGGATGTCCGCAGGCGCCGTGCCAGTTCTGGAACACGTGCGCATGGCAGTCGATGATCATTCAGGGCACCCGCGGAACCGGCATCAGACGCGCAACAGCTTGCATCACGCCCCGCCGAGCTTATCCACGTGATATTTGAGCAACCGCTCGACCTCGCCATTGACAGTGAGAAAGCGGCCATAGAAGTCGAGGAAGCTCTTCCACTCCGGGTCGCCATAGCGGATCGCGAGCGTGTTCGGCCGACGATCGAGCGGATTGCCCGGATCGATCACGTGTGCCCAGCTTTCGTTGCGTTTCGCGAGCAGGATCACGTCGACGTCGCCGCTGATCCACACGTCAGCCTTCTTGGCGCGCACCGGCTCGGCACCGAGCGAGATCTGGCCGGTCGTGGTGATGACTTTCGGCTTCGCGGGAAACAGCAGTGGAATCCGCGGCTCCTCGCTCGCGCCCGACGTTACCGAGAACGTGACGTCGGGTTTGTTCGCGTCTGCTGCGGTCCTGAACTTGTCGGCATTGTCCTTGTGACAGAGAAGCAAGGTGCCTCTCGAATAATACGGCCCGACGAAATCGACCGCGAGCGCGCGCGAAACCAGATAGGTTAGTGACGAGCCGAAAAGGTCGAAATCGCCCTTGCGCAGCGCGATTGTCGCGTTCGCGAACGTGACTTCCTTCCATTCGACCTTGACCTGAATCTCCTTGGCGAGACCCTCGACCACATCCTTGTAGGCGCCGTTGAGCTCGCCGGTCTTGGCGTCCTTGTAGAACCACGGGCCAGTCTGCGCGTAGCCGACGCGCAGCACACCTTCCTTGCGGCACTTCGCGAGAACCGAGTCCTCGCGCACGCCAGTATCGAGTATTTGCCCAAGCGCCACGTTTGGCGCCATCGCGGCACTGACTGAGCCGACCGCGCTGGATGCCGCGCCGAGCAGCGCGGCCTGCTTGAGAAAACCTCGTTTGCCGTCGTCCACCACATCGCTCATGTCACCCTCCGTTGAACGTTGCTTTGTACTTCCGGCATTTCGTCGTTACGTGCTCGCACCGCGCGCGCTGACCGGCCATAGAGCCTCGACGCGCCCATGTCTCACGCCGACATACCAATCGTGGAGATTGACGGTCGGATCGCAATGACCGGGAATGAGCCATACCTTTTCGCCGAGGCGAAGCCGCTTCGCTTTCGGCCCGAGCACGAGCTTGCCGTGCTCATCTGAAACGTTGGTCAACTCGACATCCTCGCGCCCGTGCACCCAGGGCGAGCCTTTTTCGCCGCTGTACGACTTGAGGCCAGCGTCCACGATCGCGCGGTCGTTTGTCGGTACGCTGATCACAGAGGCAAGCACGAACAGGCTGTGCTCGAACGCCGTATAAAGTCCGCCATCCTTGTTGCCGATCTTGGCGTAGTCGGTGTCCATGAACACGTATGAGCCGACTTGCAGCTCGTTGTAGACGCCGCTTTCCGCCTCGAATGCGAAGGTACCGGTGCCGGCACCGGTGACGATCTCGCAGGTCAGATCGTCGGCCTTCAGGGCATCCTGCGTCTCGCGCACAGCGTCGACCGCCGACGCAATGGCCTGCGCGCGCTGCTGATGGGTCGGCAGGTGCTGCGCTCGGCCATGATAGGCCTGCAGCCCGCGGAATTTCAGCCCGGGCGCGTCCGCGATCCGGCGCGCAAGCACGGCGGCTTCCTTGCCTGGCGCAACACCGCAGCGTTCCATGCCGACTTCGATTTCGACCAGGCCGCCAAACTCGACGCCGAAGTCCTGAGCCACACGCGAGGCCGCATCGACCTGCTCCCCGGAGTCGAAACACAGCGCGATCGTGGCATCCCGCGCGAGCGCGGCAAGGCGACGCAACTTGCGCGTCCCCACAATCTGATTGCTTACCAGGATGTCCTTCACGCCGCCGCGCGCAAGCGCTTCCGCCTCGCCGACCTTTTGCACGCACTGGCCGACCGCGCCGTGCGCGATTTGCCGCAACGCAATCGCGACCGACTTGTGGGTCTTGGCATGCGGCCGCACGCGTACACCGGCGGAGCGCGAGAATTCGGCCATTTTCGCGATGTTGCGGTCGAGCGCGTCGAGATCGACGACAAGCGCCGGGGTGTCGATGTCTTCGACGGAATCGCCGATTTCGGCAGACGGAGGGTTCATCGGTTTACCGAGAGGATTTCAACGGGTAGCCTATTCGTTGCCGCCGGGACTTGTCCATCGTGCGCGTCTTTGCGCCGAAACCGAGTGTTCCGATCTCCATGAGCGACGTCCCCAGTATTCGCATCGCCGGCATCCATAAGAGCTTTGGACCGCTCGAGGTTCTGCGCGGCGTTTCGTTCGATGTGCACCGCGGCAGTGTCGTGAGCGTCATCGGTGCCAGCGGCTCGGGCAAAAGCACGCTGCTGCGCTGTGTGAACTATCTCGAAACTCCGAACGCAGGCGAAATCTACATTGATGGCGAGCCGCTGGGCACGTGCGTGGATGCGCGCGGGCAAAGCAGGCCACGCTCGCTGGGCGAGATCAACACGATGCGCCGCGAGCTGGGTGTCGTGTTCCAGCAATTCAATCTCTGGCCGCACATGACGGTCCTCGGCAACGTCATCGAGGCGCCGATCCGCGTCCGCAAGGTATCGCGCAAGGAAGCGGTCGAGTATGGCGAGGAATGCCTTCGGCGCGTCAAACTGCTCGACAAGGCCGATGAATATCCGGCGCGGCTATCTGGCGGTCAGCAACAGCGCGCTGCGATCGCGCGAGCGCTCGCGATGCGGCCGAAGGCCATGCTATTTGACGAGGCGACGTCGTCCCTCGACCCCGAACTGACCGACGAGGTTCTCGGCGTCATGCGCGAACTCGCGGCGGATGGGACGACGATGATCGTTGTCACGCACGAGATGAACTTCGCCCATGAGGTTTCCGACCGGGTGATCTTCCTGCACCAGGGGCTGATCGAGGAAGAAGGGCCACCCGCGGACCTCTTCGGCGCGCCGAAATCCGAACGACTACGCCAATTTCTCTCGAAGTACCGCAAGTAGGCCCGTTTTGTCGGACGTCCTGAAGCAGTCGCTCGATCTCTCGATATTCTGGGAGTATCGCGCGATTCTCCTGCAAGGCCTGATCTTCAATGTTCTGGTGTTCGTGTGCTCGGCAAGCGTAGCGCTGTCGGTCGGCCTCGGCGCTGCGCTGCTGCGCGTCAATCGCTTCTGGCCGATGCGCTGGATCGGTACGCTTCATGTCGAAGTATTTCGCAACGCGCCCGACTACATCATGCTTGTTTGGGTACATTTCGTGCTGCCGCTGCTGATCGGGTTGCTCATCCGACGGCGCGTCGAATTCCATCCCTTCGTCTCGGCGGTGACCGCGCTCGGGCTCGTCTATAGCGGCTACTTCGCGGAGGCGTTCCGCGCCGGCATCCAGGCGATCCCGCAGGGCAATCTCGATGCCGGCCGTGCATTCGGCATGTCGGAACGGCTGATCCTGTGGCGCATTACGCTGCCGCAAGTCGTGCGGCGGATGCTGCCGGAGGCGCTCAATCTTTTCATTTCAATGTTCAAGGCGACGACAATCGTGTCGCTGATCGCCGTCCCGGACCTCATGTACAACGTCTCCATGGTGATCCAGCAGGAGATGCGTCCGCTACCGCTCTACACCGGCGCGGCGCTGACCTACTTCCTCATCATCTTCGCGCTCTCCAGTGGCGTCCGCGTCTTCGGCGAGCGCTGGCGCCGCAAGATCCTGGCGTGACCGCATGGGAAACTGGGAACGCCTTGTCTGGAATCAGCGCGACGTTCTGCTCGCCGGCTTTGTCGTCACAGTCGAAGTCTGTGCGATTGCGTTTGCTGCGGCGATCATCGGCGGTCTCATGCTCTGCCTCATGCGGCTTTACGTCCCGCCGTTGCGTCTGGTTGCGATCGTTCTGATCGAGTTCTTCCGCGATACCCCGATCTTCGTGCAGCTGATGTGGGTCGCCTACGTCTGGCCTGAGGTGTTCGGGTTTCCCAATAGCTTCTTCAATGCCGGTTGGCTCGCGCTTGCGCTGCAATCGAGCGGGTATCTCGCCGAGACCTTCCGTGCCGGTATCGAGGCCGTACCGAGCGGGCAACGCGAAGCGGCGTTCTCTGCCGGCATGTCTCAAGCGCAGACGTTTACGCGCATTGTCGTGCCGCAGGTCGCGCTCGCGACCGCGCCGTCGATCGTCAATCAGTTCACTGTGATCGTGAAGTCATCGACGCTGATCTCCGTCATCACGGTGCCGGACCTGATGTCGCAATCACAGAAGCTGGTGAACGTCTGGTACGAACCTATCGAAATCCTCACAGCAACGGCAGCGATCTACATTGCTTTTGTATTCGCGATTTCACTGGCGGGAAAATTGCTCGCTGACCGGTTGCGCCAGCGCTATGGCTTGGCGGCGTCGTGAAACGTGAGCCTAGTTCGTGTCGGCGCGCTGTCGCTCGTCACGGCATGACCAATCCGCCGTTGACTTCGAGGACCTGGCCGGTGACGTAGCCGCTCGCCTCGTCGCTGCACAGATAGAGAAATGTCCCGACGCAGTCCTCGCCGCTTCCGACGCGCGCCAGCGGGATCGCCGGAATGGTCGCGGCGATCTGCGCCGGCGTGGAGACACGTTCTTGCATGTCGGTCGCGATCACGCCGGGCGACACGACGTTGACGCGGATGCGATCCGGGGCGACTTCCTTGGCGAGCGAGCGCGAGAAGGTCGCGATGAACGCCTTGGCGCCGGCATAGATCTGCGAGCCGATGCCGCCTCCCGTGCGGCCCGCGACCGACCCGACATTGACGATCACGCCGCCATCGCCCTGCTTGCGAAAATGGCGCACGCCGCCGCGGCACGCCTCGAACACCGAGCGCACGTTGATGTTCATCTGTCGGTCGAATAGATCATCCGGTGTGTCGGTGATCGGACAGCGTGTGATCTGATCACCCGCGTTGTTGATGAGGATGTCGAGTCGTCCCCATGCAGCGACTGCATCGTCGACGATCCGCTCCGCCACGCCGCGCTGCGACACGTCGCCCTCGATCAACACGGCCTTGCCACCCGCGGCCTCGATATCGGCCGCGACGGCTTCGGCTTCCTTGCGGCCGGTGCGATAGTGCACCGCGACGCGTGCGCCGCAGCGACCGAGGCCGCGCGCGACCGCCGCCCCGATGCCGCGGCTCGCGCCTGTCACCAGGCATGCCTTGTCCTTCAGCTCACTGAATTCCACGGATGTGGTCCTTTGTTATCGCGCAAGCAGGAACGGCACCGCCACGGTGTGAAATTCGCTCGGCCGTCCGAGCTGCGGCGTGTGTCCCGCATCCTCGATCACCGTGAGCGTGGCGTCGGGCAGCAGCGACTGCATCAGTTGGCCATGCTCCACGGTGCGGGCCTTGTCGTAGCGGCCCTGTACGATCAAGGTCGGCACCGCGATGCGGCCGAGGTCTTCGAGTGTGCGCAGGTTCGCGTTGGAGCGCGCCGCCTCGACGGCGGCCTGATGCGACGCCTGCATCGCGATGGCGCGATATTCGGCGAGCTTGCCGGGAGACGGCGCGCTGTAGAAGAAGCCCGCGACGATCGGCGTCACGGTATCCTCATTCCACGGGGCGGTCGCCATCACGTCCGCCTTCGCCTGCGCGCCCGCTGGGTCGCCGGTGGCGGCGCCGGTCGCGACGAGCAGCAGCCGCGACACATAGTGAGGGTGACGCAGCACGAGATGTTGCGCCACCACACCGCCCATCGAGCCGCCAACGAGCACGATGTCCTTCAATCCGCGCTGACCGAGGAATGCTGCGACCGCGTCGGCGAGCGCCGGCATGGTGTAGGGCCCGCTTTTCGTGGCGGAGCCCGCGAAGCCCGGCAGGTCGACGGCCAGCGCGCCGACGCCCTCCGCCGCGAGGCGATCGAGCGTCGGCGACCAGTACGCTGAGGACTGACAGAAGCCGTGGATGCAGACGACGGTCGGTGCCCGTCCGGCGCGTTCGATGACGTGCACGGCGGTACTAGCTCGCCTTCTTCAATTCGCGCGCCTTGTTGGCCGAGGCCATCATGGCGTCGAGTGGCTTGATCCGACGCAGCAGCGTGTTCTGGATCTGCTGCTGGGTGAACCGGTCCCACTCGTTGTACCAGGACGCACTGATGTTCTCGCGCGCACGCGCGGTGCCGACCTGCTGCTTCAGCACGTTGCGGTCATAGCCTGCCTTGCGCTGCGCCTCGATGATGTCGGGATCGTTGTCGAGCGACTTGAACGCGTAGCCGACGCCATACTTCAGATACCAGTCCTTCGCGGTGAAATAGTTGCCCGACGCATCCTTGCCGCCCATGTAGTAGATCAGCCGCCACGCAGCGTCGCGCACCTTGGTGTCGGCGCTGATGCCGTAAAGGCGCGTCCAGCCCATCGGGCCTTTGGTGGTATCGTCCTTGAGGCCGGGGAAGCGGATCATCGCGACGTCGCCGGCGCGCTTGCTGTGCGCGGGGTTGTTCGCGCGCGGGAACACGTTGCCGACGTTCGACGTGAACACGCCCTGCCCGCTGAGGAACACGTCGCGTGCCTGCGTCTCGTCGAGCTCCAACCCCTTCGGATCGAGAATCTGCCACGTGTGCATCGCGTCGAGCATCCATTCGAGGACGGCGACGGCAGTCCTGTCTTCGGTCGGGAAAACCGGGTCCAGCGCCTCGTTGAATAGTCGGCCGCCCGACGAGAACACCATCGACCAGAATTCGCTGAGCCCGTCGACGTTCGTCTTGTAGCCCTTCAGGATCGGATACTGCGTGATGCCGGCCTTCTTTACTTCCAGTGCGGCGGCTTTGAGCTGGTCGAGCGTCACGGGCGCAGTCGTTACACCGGCCTTGGCGGCGACCTTCTTGTCGAACATGTAGACGTAGATGTCGCCGTAATAGGGCGTGCCGTATTGCTTGCCCTTGTAGAACAGCGCGTCGCGGTTGAACGGGAAGATGTCGTCGTTCAACTCCTTCAGTTTCGGCAGGCCGTCGATCGGTTGCAGCCATCCGGCCTCCACCCACGCGCCAAGATTGGAGTCCCGCACATAGAATGCATCGGGCTGCGCCTTCGCATTGAAGAGCGCGACCATCTTCTCGTTATAGAGTTGCAGGTCGAGCGGTGTGTAGGCCACCTTGATGTCGGGGTTCTGCTGCACGAACACTTTGACGTTCGCCTCGACGACCTGCGGCTCGAATGCCCAGCCGGAGAATGTTACCGGCGTGTCGGCGGCGCGCGCAATGCGCAGCAGCGACGGGGCGACGAGCCCGGCGCCCGCGATGGCCGATGTCTTGAGCAGTTGCCGACGGGAGATCGATGTTCTGTGCATGCGGATTGGCCTCTTGTTGTGCGGTTGAGTCACGCGTCAATCCTTCACGGCGCCGCTCGTCAGCCCCTGCACGATCAGGCGCTGGAACGCGAATGCGAAGACGAGCGGCGGGATGACGGCAAGCACGCCGCTTGCCGCCATCAAGGTTCTTTCGGTTGTCACATCGGTTGCGAAACCGGCGACGACAACCGGCATGGTTTTCGAGGCGATCGTGCTCGTGAGGATAACGGCAAACAGATAGTCGTTCCATGCCGTCATGAAGGCGAACATGCCGGCAGCGACCAATCCCGGCGCCGCAGCCGGAAGAAGTATGTGCCAAAACATCTGCCACCAATTGCATCCATCGACCAACGCGGCCTCTTCAAGCGAGCGCGGGATTGCCTGGAAGTAGTTTTTCAGCAGCCAGATCGTGAACGGCAGCGTGAAGGTGAGATAGGTGATGACGAGCGCGCTCAGGTGATCGAGCAGGCCGTAGGTGCAAACGGTGAGATACAAAGGCACGATGAGCGCGATGCCGGGCATCCGGGAACCGAGATAAGCCGCGAGCAACGTTCCGCGCCCGCGAAATGCAAAGCGCGCGAGCCCGTATCCTGCGACCGCGCCGATCAACACGTTGAGGGCCGCGGTGCCGCCAGCTGCGATCAGCGAGTTGAGCATGCTGGGCAGGGTCTGCTCGGCGGCGCGGCTGCCGACCACCGCCCGCGTGCCCGACGGGTCGAAGAACGTGAGGTAGTTCGAGAGCGTCGGCCGCACGGGGATCCATTGCGGTGGCACGGAGAGCGCGTCCTGCTCGTGCATGAAGCTTGTCAGCACAAACCAGGAGAATGGCGCCATGACATAGATGGTCATGAGCAGGCCGCCGAGCATCAGCAGCAGCTGCGACCAGCGCTGTGACGGTTCCCGCGAGGTCCACCACGCGATCATGCTTCGAAATCTCCGCGGCGATAGAGAATTCGGAAATAGACGAGCGCGATTGCTAGTGTGATCAGGCTGATCGTGTAGGCGTAGGCGTTGCCGAGACCGAAATCGAGGCTGTCGAAGGTCGTGAGGAAGGTCTTCCAGGTCAGCGTTGTGGTCGCGGTGCCGGGGCCGCCGGCGGTGAGCACATAGATCACGTCGAAGGCGCGGATCATCGACAGTGTCTGCAGGATCAGGACGATCAGCAGCGGCTGCGCGAGCCACGGGAACGTCACATGGCCGAAAAGCTGCAACGGCCCGGCGCCGTCGACGCGTGCCGCGTCGTAGAGTTCGACCGGGATTCGCTGAAGCGCGGCGAGCAGCAGCACCACGGCGAGTGGCATCGCGTTCCAGACGTCGGCGCACACGAGCGCCAGCAGCGCGGACAGCGGATCGGACAGCCATCCGCTACTTGCTGATGATGCCGAGGCTGACGAGCAGGCCGTTAAGCACGCCGACCTTGGAGTCGTAGATCCATTGCCACATCAGGCCGTTCACCACCGGCGGGATCGCCCAGGGCAGCAGGATCAGGGTGCGCACGATGTCGCGGCCGGGAAATTCACGATTGAGCAGGAGTGCGATCGCGAGGCCGAGCACCACCACGATGACGACGACAAGGCCGGTGAACGCGAGCGTGATCCAGAGCGCGGACCAGAACTCGTCCGACTCGAGGATATGCCGATAGTTGGAGAGACCGATGAAGTCGAAGACGCGAGGCCGCTTCAGGCTGAACTTGTGCAGGCTGATCCAGGCCGAATAGGCGATCGGGTATCCGGCCAGCAGGACGATGATGAGGAGTGCCGGCGTGTTCAGCAGAAACGCGAAGTACGGCCGTTCGTATCCAACGCCCGACGCGTGCCAGCGAACTCCTTGTCTCCTGCCATCGTCCCTGATCGGTTGACCCAGCATACGATCTGTCTCTATCCGCATTGGGGACAGCAAGAAGAACGACAGGATCGTCTATCGTACAGGCCTCGTCGAGTGCTCGCGATACGACGCAAGCCGGGGGCTCGGAGAGCTGAACCACACACTCGGTGGCCTGCCGGAACTGTTGCGGCTTCTAACGGCCTTTCTCGTGCACAACGCCCCGTATTGGCGCTGAGAACGCCATTTTCGATGACTTCCGTCCAGGAAGAAGTCTCCTGCGAACCCGCCTCAGCCACCAATCGCGGCGAGGCTGAGGCCAGGACGCAACTCATTCGATTTGGAAAAACGATATAATAAAGATTATGCCCTCGCACTTTCGGGAATGGACGGCGAACGGAAACTGGGCCGAACTCGTTTCGTTGGCGCGCAATCTCGATCCGATCCTCAATGCCTTTGTCCAATTCGGCGAGCCGGTCGCCTCGGTTCGCGGTGCTTTAAGCGGATTGCCATACGTCGTGAAAGACATCTTCGCGGCGCCCGATCGCCAGCCCTTCGGCGGATTAGCGCAAGCTCTGCCGAGCTTGGACTGCGAATATGCCGATGTGCTGCGGCTGCTCGACAATGCTGGTGCCGCGCGCCTGGGCTACACGGCGCTGACCGAAATCGCCTATGAGCCATCCGGCTACAACGCCGTGCGTGGGCGAGTCCGCAATCCCTGGAATCCCGATTTCATATCGGGCGGATCGTCATCCGGCTCGGCGGCTGCGGTTGCGAGCGGGTCGGCCGTCGTCGCGCTGGGATCGGATACCGGCGGCTCGCTGCGCATCCCGGCGCATGCCTGCGGCATCACGGCGTGGAAGCCGACCTGGGGCGTGGTCTCGACGCGCGGCGCCATGCCGCTCGCACCGACGCTCGATACCATCGGGCTGCTCGCGCGCGGCGCGGCGGAGCTGATGCCGGCGGCCGAAGTGCTCGCGGACCTGAAAGACGGGGCGCCGGTCCGCACCGGGGTGGTGGTGCGGGACGCACTCGACGCGGCGCATCCGTCGGTGCGCAAGGCCTGCCAGGGCGGCGTTGAAGCGATCGCGTCCTGTGTGGTCTCGCTCGACCGGCGCGACGGCCTCGCGGCGATCGACGCCGCCGACGCACCGGTGCTCACCATCATGCAGGGCGAAGCCGCGCGCTGTCATCGCGCTCTGCTCGAGGGCGACGCGATCGGCCCGGTGCTGCGCCGTCGCCTCGCAAAGGGGCTCGCGATCGACGACGCCACGCTGGCGAATGCGGCCGCGCAGCGGCCCGCGCTTGCGGCCGCCTTTATCGAGGGCGTCATGCGGTCTGCGGATGTCGTAATCCTTCCGGTGATGACGATCCGCACGCCGCCGGCGGCCGAATGCGATCCGCCGGATCAGGCGTTTCGGCCGCGCACGCTCTATGAGATCAGCCGCCTGACGCGGTTCGTCAACATGCTCGGGTTTCCGGCGGTCGCGCTTCCTGTCGGGTTCGACGACCGCGGCCTGCCGGTTGCGCTGCAGGTCGTGGGGCGTCCTGGGATGGACCGCGCGCTCCTGTCACTTGCCGCCGCCGTACAGGCGCGCAGCGACTGGCATGACCGCGTTCCCGACGCGCTAGCATCGTTGGTGGCATCACACGGAGTAACGGAATGACTGTGCAGGTGACGGGTTCGAGCGGCTTTGTCGGGCGGGCGATCATGGCGCGTCTCGCCGGACACGGCGCAATTGGTCTCGATCCGGTCGCGGCTGCAACGACGCACGTCATCGATGACCTGTCGGATCGCTCCCGCCTACGTGCGTTCATCGCGCGCGAGAAGATCACGCACATCATCCATGCGGGCGGCGTGTCCGGTCCGATGGTTATGGCGGACGATCCTTCCGGCGTGCTGGCGACCAACGTGACCGGCAGCATGAACCTCCTGTACGAGGCGATGGCCGGCGGCGTCACGACGTTCGTTTACTGCTCGTCGGTCGCAGCGATCGGCAATTTCCACGAGAGCGAACCGATCGGCGAAGACTATCCGATGCGCCCGACGTCGACCTACGGCCGCTCGAAAGCGGCGATGGACTATGTACCGCGCGGGCTGTGGAAGCGGGTGCCGCTCGATCTCTGCTCGCTGCGGCTTACCGCCGTATACGGGCCGGGCCGCCAGACCGAGTTCAATGTCGACATCATCGTCCGCGCGGCACTCACCGGGACCGACGCGCGACTCGATCCACTCACCGCCTGGCCGTACATTTACGTGGACGACGCAGCCGACGCCGCAATTGCCGCGTGCTTTTCAGGCGGGCGCAAGCAGCTTGCCTATTACGTCGCGCATCCCGAACGCGTCACGCCGGACGACATCGCGGCCGCGTGCGCGGCCGTGGGCAAACCGGTCCGGCTGGACATCGACACGTCGAAGCCTGCGGCAGCGCGCGGGGCGGTCGACCTCGAGGCCGCGGCGCGTGACTTCGGCTTTCGCGCGAAAGTCGGACATCGTGAAGGCATTCGCCGCATGATCGAGGCGGCGGGCTGACCGGCGCGCAGACCGGTTGCTGCGGCCTTCCGGGCCCCTCATAGTCGGGCGATCACCGGGAGGGCGTTCATGGACCTGAAGCTTGCGGGCAAGACCGTGCTGATCACCGGCGGCTCGAAGGGGATCGGTCGTGCGGCTGCGGAGGTTTTCGCCGCCGAGGGCTGCGACGTGATCATCGTGTCGCGCAGCGCCGAGGCGCTTGCGGCGGTGAAGGCCGCGATCGCCCAGAAATCAAATGTGCGGGTCGACACGGTCACGGCCGACCTCTCTGACAGCCGGAACGTCGACAAGCTCGCGAAGGATTTCCCGGATATAGACATCCTGGTGAACAACGCCGGCGCTATCCCCGGCGGCACGCTGCTCGATGTCAGCGAGGAAACCTGGCGCAAGGCCTGGGACCTGAAGGTTTTCGGCTACGTGAACATGTGCCGGCGGTTCTACCCCTTGATGAAGATACGCAAGGCCGGCGTGATCATCAATGTCGTCGGCAACGCCGCCGACTCGCACGATCCGGATTACATCTGCGGCGTTGCCGGCAACGCGGCGCTGAGCGCCTTCAGCCAGTCGCTCGGCTGCGTCAGCGCCAAGGATGGAATCCGCGTGGTCGCGCTGAGCCCAGGACCGGTGGAAACAGATCGCATCGTCACACTGATGAAAAAGAAGGCGAAGGACCGGACCGGCAGCGCGGACAACTGGCAAGACTTGCGCAAGCCGCTGCCGTTCCAGCGCTGCGCAACGCCGGAGGAGATCGGCGCCGCGGCGGCATTCCTCGCCTCGCCGCTGTCCGGCTACACCTCGGGCTCCGTTGTTACGATCGACGCCGGGCTTTCGGCGCGCGCCACTGCGTTCTGATCAAGGAAAACCACAATGCCGCATCTGACGACCGACGATGGCGTGAAGCTCTACTACGAGGAAACCGGCAAGGGCATTCCGATCGTCTTCATCCATGAATTCGCCGGCGACTACCGGTCGTGGGAACAGCAGGTGCGCTATTTCGCGCGCTACTACCGCTGCATCACCGTCAATGCGCGGGGCTATCCACCCTCCGACGTGCCGAAGGATGGCGCGANNGCGCACATCGTCGGCCTCTCGATGGGCGGATTCGCGACGCTGCACTTCGGCTTCACCTATCCTGACCGCGCGCGCTCGTTGGTGATCGCGGGGTGCGGTTACGGCGCGGAGCCCGTCAAGCGCGCGCAGTTCGCAGCGGAAGCTGAAGCTTCCGCGAAGCGCTTCGAGGAATTGACGATGGCGAAAGCGGCCGAAGCCTATGCGCTCGGACCGACGCGCGTGCAGCACCAGAACCGCGACCCGCGCGGCTGGCGCGAGTTCGCAGACCAGTTTGCCGAGCATTCGACCGAAGGCGCGGCGCTGACGATGCGCGGCGTGCAGGCGAAGCGACCCTCGTTGTTCGAACTGGTCGACAAGATGAAGACCATCACGGCACCGACGCTGGTGATGACCGGCGACGAGGACTGGCCCTGCATCGAGCCGGGCGTGCTGATGAAGAAGAATATCGCGACCGCCGCGCTGGTCGTGATGCCGAACGCCGGACACAACATCAATCTGGAGGATCCGGCAGCGTTCAACGCGCATCTCGCCGAACTATTCACGGCGGCGGATGCCGGCACGTGGCCGGTACGCGATCCACGCGCGATGGCGGGATCGATTTTGGGGAAGTAAGCGCGGGATCAAGTCGCGTTGTAGCCGCCGTCGACCAGCATGTCGGAGCCGGTCATGAAGCTCGACGCATCGCCGGCGAGAAACACCGCGGCGGCGGCGATCTCGTCAGGCTGACCGAGGCGGCCGAGCAGATGCTTCGGCCCGGAGATGCGTCGCGCGTCTTCCATGCTGCCGAAACGCGCCACCAGTCGCTCGGTTTCGACCGCGCCGGGCGACAGCGTGTTGACGCGAATGTTCTGTGCGGCTGGTCCGTCGCCATTGCTTTTGCGAGCTGCAGCAGCGCGCCTTTCGAGGTGCAGTAGACCGCGCGTCTCGGCGCCGCGACGCTGCCGAGTTGGGAGGCGATGTGGATGATGCTCCCGCCGCCCGCCGCGATCATCGACGGCAGCACCGCCCGGCTCATCAGGAAGGCGCCGCCGACATTAACCGCAATCACGCGGTTCCAGTCCGCCCAAGACAGATCGAGCACGGTTCCGTTCGGGTCGTAGCCGGCCGCGCCGTTGAGGAGGACATGCACGGCCGGAAATTCGGCCAGTATCGTCGCGGCCGCCGATGCGACGTCGCTCTCGATGCCGACGTCGCAGGCAACGGCGATGCAACGTTGTCCGCTTTTGCCGGCTTCCACGGCCGTTGACTCCGCGGCGTTCAAATCAAGATCGACGCAGGCGACCTGCGCGCCGGCGTTCGCGAACGCTAGCGCGATGGCGCGGCCGATGCCGGCGCCCGCGCCGGTGACGACGGTATTCTTCCTCTTGAGCGAGTAGCGACCGGTCATGCGGCACCTGCTTTCGCGGCGGCGCGCCCGAGATACGCCTCACGCACCCGCGTGTCCTTTGCAAGCGCGGCACACAGACCGCTCGCCGTGATGCTGCCGGTCTGGAGTACGTAGCCGCGGCTCGCGGTTTCGAGCGCATAGCGGGCGTTCTGCTCGACCAGCAGGACGCTCGTGCCGCCCTTGTTGATCGCCTTGATGGTTTGGAAAATATCGCGCACGAGCAGCGGCGCGAGGCCGAGCGAAGGCTCGTCGAGACAGAGCAGCTTTGGTTCGGACATCATGGCGCGCCCGAGAACCAGCATCTGCTGCTCGCCGCCCGAGAGCGTCCCCGCGTTTTGGCCGCTGCGCTCCCGCAGGCGCGGGAACACGTCGAAGATCTCGTCGATCATGCGGCGGACCTTGGCGTTGTCGCGCCGGTTCTTGAAGCCGCCAAGCTCCAGGTTCTCGCGCGCGGTGAGGAACGGAAAGACGTGGCGGCCTTCGGGAACAAGCGCGATGCCGAGCATCGTGCGCTCATGCGACGGCAGTCGCGTGATGTCCTGTCCGGCGAACATGATCGAGCCTGCGCGCGGCGTCATCATCCCCGCAATGGCGCGCAACGTGGTCGACTTTCCGGCGCCGTTCGCCCCGATGAGCGCGACGATCTCGCCTTCGCTGATCTCGATCGAGATGCCGCGGCAGACTGGCGCGTCGCCATAGGCGAGCTCGAGGCTGTCGGCTGCGAGCAGCACGCTCACATCAGTTCTCCGCCGAGATAGGCCGAAGCCACCGCCGGATTCTTCTGGACTTCCGCCGGCGCACCTTCGAACAGGTGCTGGCCGTAGTCCATCACGAGGATACGGTCGGCGACGTTCATCACTAGTTCCATGTTGTGCTCGACGACGACGACCGTGACCCCTTGCTTGCGGGTCGTGAGGATGCGGTCGAGCAGGCTATCGACCTCAGCGGCGTTCAGGCCGGCGGCCGGCTCGTCGATCAGGAGCAGCTTCGGCTTCGTCGCGAGCGCGCGCGCGAATTCCAGCATTCGCTGCTCACCATAAGAAAGCGAACCGGCGAGCGCTTCACGTCGCGCGGCGAGGCCGACGAACGCGAGCAACTCCATCGCGTCTGCGCGGCACCGCGCCTGGTCGCGCCGGAACGCGCCGCCATGCAGGAGATAATGCCAGGCGGGGATGTCGTGATGAACGTGAAAGCCTGCGACGACGTTGTCGAGCACAGAGAGCTGCTTGAACAGGCGGATTTTCTGAAACGTGCGTGCGATGCCGAGGCGCACGCGGCGATACGCCGGCAACCCGGCAAGGGTCTGGCCGGCGAACGTCAGCGAGCCAGACTCCGGTTGATAGACGCCGCTGATGAGGTTCAGCATCGTCGACTTGCCGGCGCCGTTCGGCCCGATGATGGCGAACACCGTGCCTTCGGGTATGTCGCATGAGATGTCGCGCACCGCGCGCACGCCGCCGAAGCTCTTGTGCAGGCCCTTCGCGCTCAGCAGCGTCATCGGGAGAGCCCCAATCTGGCGCCCACGACGCGGGCGGCCTGCACCAGGCCACCCGGCATGAACAGCACGACGAGCGTCAGCACCGCGCCGTACACCATAAGGCGAAGGTCGCCGACGCCGCGCAACACTTCGGGCAGCAGCGTCAGCAGAACCGCACCAAACACCGGGCCGATCAGCGTTCCCATGCCGCCGACGATCACCATCGCGAGGATGGTGAAGGACTCGGTGATGAAGAACGCATCCGGCACCAGCGTTCCGACGAAGGTGGCGTAGAAGCAGCCGGCCGCGCCGCCAACCGCCGCGCCGACGCCGAAGGCAAACACCTTCCACAGTGCGGTGTTGATGCCGAGCGAGGCTGCGGAAACCTCATCCTCGCGGATCGCCGTGAGTGTCTCGCCGATCGGCGAGCGCACAAGCTGATCGAGAATGAAATAGACGAGCAGCGTGACGCCGGCGACGAGGTAGAACAGCGCAACCGGATTGCGGAAGCTGATCGCCGGCAGGCCGGGGATCGTGATCGCGGGCGGTGGCGGGATCGCGTAGATGCCGAGCGGTCCCTGCGTGAGGTTGATCCAGTTGAGCAGGATTTGATACGTGATCACCGCGAAGCCGAGCGAGGCGATCGCGAGATAATGCCCGCGCAGGCGCACCGCGAACGTCGCGAGGATCATACCCGCAAGCCCGGCGAAGGCGACGCCCGCGGCGAACGCGGCCCAGAACGGCACGCCAAGCCTGGTGATCAGCAGCGTCGAGACATAAGCGCCGAGCCCGTAGAAGGCCGACTGGCCGAGATTGAGCTGACCCGCATAGCCAAGGATGAAATCAAGGCCGAGCGCGAGCAGAACGTTGATGGCGCAGATCGTGAGGTTCGTCTGCCAATAGTTTCCGGTCAGCATCATCGGCAACGCCGCGATGACAAGCGCGGCGGCCAGGAATCCAAGGCGGCGCGATGCCCACCAGGGATGAACTGCCCTCGATATGGCGGCATCAGACATTTTCTTCCCGCCGCTCGGAGATGAGGCCGGTCGGGCGGAACGCGAGCATCAGGAGAAGGAGGCCGAACACCACGATATCGATCAGGCCGGGATCGAGATATTGCGTCGTAAAGCTTTCGATCAGGCCCACCAGCAGGCCAGCGAGGATCGTGCCTTCGACATTGCCAAAGCCGCCGATGATCACGATCGCGAAGGCCTTCACGATCACCGAGGCGCCCGCGAAGGGGGTCAGCACCAGCACGGGCGCGAGCATAGCGCCGCCCATGCCGGCGAGCGCCGACGAGATCACGATGGTCAGCATGATGAGGGTGTTGGGGTTGATCCCCATCAGGCCGGCCGTTTCGCGATCCTGCGCGACTGCGCGGAGCGCCTTGCCGAGAAACGTGAACTTCATGAACGCGTAGAGCAGCGCGATGGTCGTGGCGGACACCGCGATGATGATCACGCTTTGCAGCGTGAAGAACGTCCCGGCGACGCGGAAGACCTTCTGGCTATACGGCGTTTCGAAGGCGTAGGGGACCGGGCCGAACCACGCGAGCATCGCGTTCTGCAGCATCACGGATACGCCGATCGTCGCGATCAGCGGCAGCAATTCATTGCCTTTGCGTCGCAACGGCGCGAACACCGTGATGTTGATCGCCCATCCAAGCGCGGCGCCCACGAGGAGAGCCGCCACGATGCCCAGCAGATACTGGCCGCCGAGCGCGTGCATGACGAAGTAGGCGGCGAATGCGCCGAGCGTGACGAAGTCAGCATGCGCGAAATTGATCTGGACCAGCACGCCGTAGATCAGGGTGAGACCCAGAGCCACCAGCACATACAGACTACCGAGAACGATGCCGTTGATCGCCTGCTGCGCGACAATCGTCGCCGTCACGCGCTCAGTTCCACTTCAGGGCTTTCCAGGACAGATCCGGCTGGGTTTCCATGTAGTGGATCGTGTCCATCTTGACGTTCTGGTTGTTCTTGTCGAATTCGACGCTGCCGGTGACGCCGACGAAGCTCTTCGTCTGCGCCAGCATGTCGCGGATCGACTGCGCATCCTTGGCGCCGCGCTTCACGACGTCGGCGATCAGCATGATTTGATCGTAGGCGTGGGCGTTGAGGTGCGTCGGGTCGGAATTGAACTTGGCCTTGAAGGCTGACACGAAGTTCTTGACCATGTCGCGCGGATCGGTCGGATCGAACTGCACGATCCGCACGTAGCCGGTCGCGGCCTTGCCCGCCTTCTGCTCGAAGCCGAACGGAAGCCAGATGGTACCAAGCTGGATGGCCGGTCCATCGCCGCCCTTGACGACGCCGGCTTGCGCAAGCGCCTGGGTGATCTTCAGCCCCTGGCCTTCAAGCGTATAGGTCGGAATGACGTCGATCTTGCCGAGTCCCGCGACGCGGGTCGCGATGGAGGTGAAGTCGTTCACGTCACGACCGAAACCGATTTCGGCGAGAATCTTGCCGCCAAGCTTTTCGAACGTCTCCTTGAAGACCTTGGCATTGCCGATACCGGCATTGGTGTTTTCAAACAGCAGGACGGCGGTGCGCGCATTGAGTTTGTTATAGGCCTGGCTCGCGATGTCGACGCCTTGCATCACCTCGTTGGGCATGATGCGGAAGGTGTAGGGATTGCCCGGATCGGTGATCTTCAGTGCGGACGAGCCCGCGTTGATCATCGGCACCTTGGCCTGCTCGATGATGGGCATGATGGCGAGCGTCGCGTCGGAGCATTCTTCTCCGATAATCACGTCGGGCTTGTATTGATCGAGCAACCGCTTGGCGGCTTGCGACGCCGGCAGCGGCGAGCAGGCGGAGTCTTCGTACTGGATGGTGAATTTGTAACCGTTGACCATGCTCTTGTTGAGCTGTTCGAGCGCAAGCTCGATGCCCTGCTTGTCTTGCGAACCGAAATAGGCGCCTGGCCCGGACATCGGCAGCAGCGCGCCGATCTTAATCGTCTTGTCCTGTGCGTTCGCGCCGCCGATGGCGACGCTGGCAATCAAACCCAACGCACTGGTTGCCACCAGAAGATGTTGCTGACGCATCCTGCCCTCCGCAAGTTTTTCGGCTGAGGGAAGGGTAGCAGCGAACATGCCATGCCCACAATCGTGTCGTGGAGTAGCTATGATCTGCGTAGCGCCTACTTGGATGGCCTCCGCCAAGCCAAAATGACGATGCCGCCGACTAATGATGCCCGGGCGGGTCGGGGCATAACAGCGACGCTCCATTGGCATCTTGAGCACTATTGGCCGCGGATTGCGGCGGTGGCTTGCTCATTGAGCGCGACCTGTTCGGGGTCAGACCGTTTCGGTGGATCGCCGCATAACGATCGCTGTCAACCGTATGTCAGTGGGCCACGGTGATATTCGTCATCATCACTGTGTTTATGGTCATTTCGTCTATAGGAGACTTCTGGCAGTCCGCCCCAACTTGGATGAGGCTGAGCCCTTCGACCACGATAACGGCCAAGCTTCTCGGCGCGGCAAACGCTGTGTTTGCTGCTATCTCAGTCTACTTCTTTGCGGCTAGTCGCCGGGAAGCGCCATAGCTAATCCACACCTGCATCGAAGCTGCCGCTGTGGGGCGTTACAGTTGTGGTGTGAAGCAGGTACTCGCTCGCCTCCGCCTCTTCTTCCGCCGCCTTGTCTGCCGCATTTTCGGCCATCGCTTTGGCGAACTTCGTGACGACACCGGCACCTGATCGCTTGCAAGCGCCGTGGCGGCGTGAGCGCTTACACCGCTTTTCCCTATTCCTTGCGCCGCAGGGTGACGAACGGAGATATCGAGCAGCGGATGCGCAACAACCCGCCCGAGACTACAGCTTCGTGTCGTGCAATTGGAAGAAGCGGAAGGCGAAGTTCGTCAGCGCGTCCGGCGCGTTGCAATTCGTTTCTTTGCAATAGGCTTTTTCGGCTGCTTCGCTGTTTTCCTACGCGGGCTTGGTGTCGGCTCGCCGGTCAAATCCTCTTCGGCTGCCATTTCCAACTCACCGACCTGAAAGCCAGTTGCCGCGACACTCACCGCGTCAGCAACGTCCGTTGCCGCTTTCTTGATCGGGTTCACCGCCGGCTTCTTCTTGGCCATATCCACATTTCCGTTCGTTCGAGTCTTGCGCGCCGCAGAATGCTATACTGCTTCCGCGTCTTCAATCTACGAATTCATCAAAGAGCAGCATAACAACTACCGCACCTACACGATCGAGGTGGCTGAGGGGTACGAGTTCTCGCAGTACCAGACGTTCCGCGCGATCGAGCTGTATCACAACAGCAAATTCACTAGCGGCAATCTGGATATGCTCAGCGCAAGAAGCCGTTTTACAACATCACCGAGCTCCGCGTGAACGTCGCCAGGTGCGGATTGACGGCAGGCGCTAGCTCACGTGGGGGAGGGGATGATTGGAACCGCCGCGTCTAGACAGTGACTGGAGCTGTTGTGCCGTACTACATTCTTTCTTAGGGCTCGTGTATGAAGGGTGGAGGTGACCCAAACTGGACTTAAGCGTCGACTGGTGAACAGATGTCTGGACGTGAAGAAGCGGCCGGCGCGTCGATACGAGAAGCGGGAGTCCCCATAATGCCGCCCGCGGGTCGTCGGCATTTTTGCGCGCATCGCCTCGCCATCGGTCAAAACCGATGGCGAGACTTTCATGTCTCAGCGTGCCCGTTCGACACTAGCTTTTACTAGCAGCCTCCGCGGCACTGAGTCCGCGTGCCGGCCGGATCGTTTCGGGTTGGGGTCGGATTGTTGCCGAACTCTTGCGGCGCGGACACGCGGCGCGACCTGAAGGTTTCGATCGGCGCCATGTCGTCGCCACGTCGCATCGCGGCGGCGGCCGGCGGGATACCGCCTTGGAAGAGCGCGCCAGGCGGGTGGGCATCGCCCGGAGCCGGGCCGGATTGCGCGAAGGCGACCGTCGTGCCGCCAGCGACGATCGCGGCAGCGAGAAGTGCTGAGAGCCTATTCATGGAACTTCCTCTGGGTGAGCGTTTCTTGGAACAAGTCTCTAACCGCTGACCGGATCAAGAAGTTCCGGAGGC
>PLJS01000178.1 GCA_003140315.1 Hyphomicrobiales bacterium | reverse complement strand
GCCCGACACGCTGTTCGGCGCCAGCTTTGTGGCCCTCTCGCCCGATCATCCGTTGACGGAGCAATTGGCGGGGAAGGACGCCCAACTCACGGCTTTCGTGGCCGAATGCCGCACCGGTGGCACCGCGGAAGAGACCATCGAAACCGCGGAGAAAATGGGCTACGACACCGGCATCAAGGCGCGCCACCCGTTGGACCCGAATTGGGAGCTGCCAGTCTATGTCGCGAATTTCGTGCTGATGGCCTATGGCACGGGCGCGATTTTCGGCTGCCCGGCGCACGACCAGCGCGACCTCGACTTCGTCAACAAATACGGGCTCGGCAACATGCCGGTGGTGTGCCCGCCCGACGTCGACCCGAAGACCTTCGTCATCACGGACATGGCCTATGACGGCGACGGCCGCATGATCAATTCGCGCTTCCTCGATGGCATGACGATCGAGGACGCAAAGCAGGAAGTTGCCCGACGTCTGGAAGGGGAAGTGCGCGGCAACATGCCGGTCGGCGAGCGTCAGGTGAACGTCCGCCTGCGCGACTGGGGCATCNNGTGCCGGTGCCGGACCAGGACTTGCCGGTCGTGCTCCCGGAGGACGTGACGTTCGACAGACCCGGCAATGCGCTCGACCATCACCCGACCTGGAAGCACGTCACCTGCCCGCAGTGCGGAGGGAAAGCGACGCGCGAGACCGACACGATGGACACCTTCGTCGATTCCTCGTGGTACTTCGCGCGCTTCACCGATCCGTGGAACGAGACCGCGCCGACCACGCGCGCCGTAGTCGACCGCTTCCTCCCCGTGGACCAGTACATCGGCGGCGTCGAGCACGCGATCCTGCATCTCCTCTATTCGCGCTTCTTCACCCGCGCCATGAAGGTGACCGGCCACATCGGCATCGACGAGCCGTTCGCCGGCATGTTCACGCAAGGGATGGTGGTGCACGAGAGCTACCAGAAGAGTGACGGAACCTGGGTCACGCCGGCCGAGGTGAAGATCGAAGCCGGCGGCAACGGCCGCCATGCGAGCCTCGTCACCACCGGCGAAGACGTCACGATCGGCCCGATCGAGAAGATGTCGAAGAGCAAGCGCAACACCGTCGATCCCGACGACATCATCGCGACCTACGGGGCCGACGTGGCACGCTGGTTCATGCTGTCGGATTCACCGCCCGACCGCGACGTGATCTGGACCGAGGAAGGCGTGCAGGGCTCTTGGCGTTTCGTGCAGAAGCTCTGGCGGCTGGTCGGCGAAGCCGGCGAAATCGCCGGCGCGGCCGCGCCGGCCGGCGGGCAAGGTTCGGACGAGGCCGTCCTGGCGCTGCGCAAGGCCGCCCATGGGGCGCTCGCCAAGGTGTCCGACGACATCGCGAAACTGCGCTTCAACCGCGCGGTGGCGCACATCTATGAGCTCTCCAATGCCCTCCAGGCCTCGCTCGCCGCAGTCAAAGGGAACGGCGGCGTCAGCGCGGCCTATGCTGCTGCAGTGCGGGAAGTCATTGAGATCATGATACAATTATTCCAGCCTATGATGCCGCATCTGGCCGAGGAGTGTTGGGCAGCGCTCGGACACCAGACGCTTGCGGCCGAGGCCCCGTGGCCCAAGGTCGAAGCGGCGCTTCTGGTCGAGGATACCGTCACGCTGCCGGTTCAGGTTAACGGCCGCAAACGCGCCGAGGTGACGGTCCCCCGCAACGCCAGCAATACCGATGTCGAGGCGGCCGTGCTAGAATTGGAGGCGGTACAGCGGGCGCTCGAGGGCAAGGCCCCCAAAAAAGTCATCGTCGTCCCGCAGAGGATCGTGAATGTGGTGGCGTAACGACCGCAGGACGCTTGTCGGCGTTGTCCGCGTCTCCATCGTGATCGCGATGGGCGCGCTCAACGCTGCCTGCTTCCAGCCAACCTATGCGACGCGGACCTTCGACGGCGGCCCCGGCGTCGGCGCATCGCTGGCGCAGGTCTCGCTCGAGCCGATCGAAGCCGCGAACGGCTCGCCCGAATCGCGCATCGCCGTCGAGGTGCAGAACGCGCTCGATTTCGAGCTGCACGGCGGCAGCGCGACCTCGCCGACGCACCGGCTGAAGATCAAGATGACCACCAACCGCTCGTCGATCATCACCGACGCGACCACCGGCCGCGTGCTCGCCGAAATCACCGGCATCGATGCAACGTTCGTGCTGACCGAGCTCGCGACCGGCAAGACCGTGCTGACCAGCCGCACGTTTTCGAAAGTGTCGTCGGACTATCCCGGCCAGCAGCAGCGCTTCGCGCGCGTGCGCGCCCGCCTCGATGCCGAGGATCGCGCCGCAAAGGTCCTCGCCGAGAATATCCGCACGCGGCTGGCCTCGTTCTTCATCAGCGGATCGTGAAAGCGTCGTAGCCCGCATGAGCGAAGCGACATGCGGGACGGGCGCATCCTTGTGAGACGTCCCCGCATATCGCTCCGCTCATGCGGGCTACAATAAGTCCTCCATGGTCGCGCTGAAGACCTCCGAGATCGAAGCATTCATCGCGCGCCCTGACGCGGCGCGCGCCGTCGTTCTGGTGTTCGGTCCAGATGCCGGTCTTGTCAGCGAACGCGTCGAGGCGCTGGTCCGCGCCTCGGTGGACGACCCCAACGATCCGTTCGCGCTGGTGCGGCTCGACGGCGACGAGCTTGCGTCCGATCCCGCCCGGCTGGTCGACGAAGCCACCACCATTCCGTTGTTCGGCGGCCGCCGCGCGATCCGCATCCGCGCGGGAAACCGCAATTTCGTACCGGCCGTCGAGGCGGTGCTTGCGGCGCCTCTGCGCGACTGCCGCGTGGTGATCGAGGCCGGCGACCTCAAGCGCGGCGCCGCGCTGCGCAACGCATGCGAGCGTGCGAAAGGCGCGGTCGCGATTCCCTGCTACGCCGACGCCGATCGCGATCTCGCGCGGCTCATCGACGACGAGCTGCGCGCCGCCGGGCTCGCCATCACGCCCGATGCGCGCGCCGCGCTGATCCCGCTGCTCGGCGGCGACCGGCGCGCGTCGCGCGCCGAGATCGCCAAGCTCGCGCTGTACGCGCTCGGCCAGGAGCGCGTCGAGATCGACGATGTGATGGCGGTGGTGGCGGATGCCTCGGCGCTTGCGCTCGATTCGCTGATCGATGCGGCATTCGCGGGCCGCGCCGCCGAGGTGGAGAAGGAGTTCGCCAAGGCGGCGATCGCCGGCACCGCGCCGACCGCCACCGTGGGAGCCGCGCTGCGCCAGGTCGAGCGGCTGCACGCGATCCGCCTGACCATCGAGGGTGGCATTCCGGTGTCGGAGGCGCTCGAACGGATGCAGCCGCCAGTCCATTTCCGCCGCAAGCCGCTGATGGAGCACGCGCTCAAGAACTGGACGGCGGCGCGGCTCGAGCGCGCCATGACGGCGCTCGCCGACGCCTCGCTCGAAGTCCGTCGCCACCCGGCGCTCGCCGAGGCCATCGCGCAACGCGCGATGCTTCAGGTCGCGACCGCGGCGAGACGGAGGGAGTGAGGTCGGTCCGTATTCCGTGACGTTACCTCTCCGTCATGGCCGGGCTTGTCCCGGCCATCCCGATAGAGAGTGCGCCGAATTGGCCACGCTTCGCGCCCCACGTAGCAATCTCATCGTACAGATCACGCCACGTTGGATTCGACTGCGCGATCAAGCGCGTCTTCCACGCGCGCGGCCAGTGCTTGATATTCTTCTCGCGTTGAATGGCTTCGTAAGCCGTCGAATAGACTTCGAAAAAGACCGGACGATGGATATTAAATCGCTTGATATGTCCTTCGGCCGCGTTCGTACGATGTTCATAGACGCGACGAATGAGATCGCGTGTGACGCCAACGTGGATTGCGCCACCCGGCCGGCTCGCAAGAATATAGAGATAAAATTGTCGCACACCGGAGCATGCCTTAGTGTCCGACTCAAAATGA
>PLJS01000234.1 GCA_003140315.1 Hyphomicrobiales bacterium | reverse complement strand
TGGCCCTTCGCGTCCTTTCGCGGCGACGCAACAATTCTGCCGCTTTCAGAGCGAAGCGGACATTCAGCGAGCCGCGAATAACAGAACCGGGTTCATGAGTACGCGCCCTAACAAACGGCAAGAAGACACCCGGCCGAGTCGGTCGGGCAAAGGGAGGGATAGAACGAAACGCTATATCGTGACGCAGCGCAAATGGTGGGGCAAACGCCAACAGCAGAACTGTAGCGATCGCGTGATGCGGCGCAAACTCAGGAACTTCTCGGATATCAGCAAAATGGCTCCGCTGGAACTGTCGATCGCCTGCGCTGGCGAACGAAGTCCTGCCAACCTCCATTGGATTAGAATCTCGATCGATATTCTCCTTGGGTGCAGCCTCGGCAATGAGGGAAGGGCGCGCTCGCTAGGCTTGGCACGGACGGCTGAGCGTTGTAGTGAGATGTGCTGGCGGCGCCGTGGGGAACAAGTACTGGCTCAGCCAACCCGCGACGTGCCGTTTCAACAAAAATCAAATACCAAAAAGACCTAGGGAGATAGACAATGACTCGTCTGCCGTTTGCCGGAAATTTTGATCGTCGCACGGTGCTCAAAGGCGCGGGGCTTGTTGCGGCCAGCCAAGTCGCCTCGCCTTTCATTATCGCGGCGCGTGGCGAGACTGCACTCCGCATCGGCATGGTCGATCCCTTGACAGGCGTCTACGCGGCTCCCGCCGCCAACGAAGTCATGGGAGCCAAACTCGCGATCGAGCAGATGAATGCCGAGGGTGGCATCCTCGGGCGCCAGGTCGAACTCCTGGTGGAAGATTCAGCGAACGACGTCGGCACCGGCGTGCAGAAGACGCGAAAGCTGATCGAACGCGACCAGGTGAGCTTCATCATCGGCGACGTGAATTCCGGCATCGCGGCCGCGATGGCGCAGGTGACCGCTGAAAAGAAGATCCTGCACATCGTATCGGGTGGCCATACCGACTCGATCACAGGCAAAGACTGCAAATGGAATGTCTTCCGCGTCTGTAACACGACGCGTATGGAAGCGAATTCAGTTTCGGATTTGCTTTACACTAAGTACGGCAAGAAATGGCATTTCATCACACCGGATTACGCATTCGGCCATACCCTCTATCAGGCCTGCGCCGACAATTTGAAGAAACTCGGCGGCACGGTTACCGGAAATGAGCTCACCCCGCTCGGCACCACGGATTTCTCCGCGTACCTGATCAAGGCTCGCGCCGCCAATCCGGATGTGATGCTGTTGCTGGTGCAAGGCTCAGACATGATCAACTGCCTCAAGCAGATCGTGCAGTTCGGCCTCAACAAGCAAATTCACATTGCCGGAACTCAGCAAGAGCTTGAATCGCTCACCGGGCTCCCGCCCGAGGCGCGCATCGGCATCTGGATGTTCGAATGGTACTGGAAGCAGCCGGGCGTACCGCATGTTGAAAAGTTCGTCGCCGATATCCGCAAAGTCAACGGCGGCAAGGTCCCGACCGCACGCCACTGGTTCGGATACGCGTCGGCGATGACGTTTACGCTCATCGCCAATCAGGAGAAGACCACGGATGCGGTCAAGCTCGCGCAAGCGCTCGGCGATTTCGAGCTGCCGCCCGAGGTCAAGCTGCAGCCCAATAAGTGCTACTATCGCAAGGGCGACCACCAGCTGATGACCTCGGCGTTCGTCGGCGAAGCGCTGCCAAACGGGAAGGACGACCCCGAGGATCTCTATCGCGTCGATCAGGTTGTACCGGGGGACAAGACCTCACCATCAATTGGTGAGACCGGTTGCGCGGTCCAATGGCCGGCATAAGCTAGACCTTCATGTGATATGAAATTGAGAGAGGCGCCATCCGGCGCGTCTCTCGCCTGGACTAGCCGTGCTCGCGCGATGGTGGCGTATTGGCACGGTTATCTGACGATGGGTTGGCAAAAGATGCAAAACAAAATAAGGCTCGTCAGTGGTAAGTGCTCAGAGGAGCCTCTATTCGATGTAGCCAGCAAGCTGACGGTGCAAAATATCATTGTATTCGTTCTATTGATCCGCGTGACCACAGGGAGAATCTAACATGCCCTCCGCCATCAACCTCTACCAGATCGGCGTCTGGTTTTGCGTGGGCTTCTTCACGGGCGCGGGCTGGGCGATCGCCGCGTGGCTCGTAGGGCGGATCTTCTCGCATATCTGAGCCCGAATTCTCGCGCGCCGGTTCCCGCGCCCGTCAAGGCAATGTCTTTCGAGGTGGCTTGGAGCCGACCATGGACGGCAAGCAACTCAAGACCGTGGAAGGTATGGGGCCGCTGTTGGGGAAAAAGCGGACCTTGAGCCGGCCGCGCTCAACCCATCGAGCGCAGAACCGTTGGCGCCTGCTTACAAACGGTCAACGCGCCTCGGTATCCTGGGATCCGCGAGGCGGCGAGTCCGGCCCCTCGATGCCCTTGGCTTTCGCCTCGTAGGATTGCGCGAGCTGCTCGAAGATAGTCCGATGGTCCGGATGAGACGTGGCTTGTGCTGCCAGCCGAGCCTGCTCCGCACAGCCCCGATAGATTTTTGCTGTCTCACTCACGGTACGCCGCCCTCCCGGTCTAATGATTCCAGACCTCGGTGTGAATCGGCATGGAATAAGGGCTCTGACTCACTTTTGATGCAGTTGGCTGACGGTCTTGCGCTGTTTTCCAGAAGGAATCAGCGCCATGCATCAGGCCTTTCGCCCTTCGCGGCTCGTACCGCCAGGATTCGTCGTTGAAGGAAGCGCGTGCGAGGCAGAGAGGACAACCTTCACCATTCGCCGTTGCAGTGCATTTGGGATCTGCCCATCGTGCGGAACCATCTCGCGGCGCGTTCATAGCCGATATCGGCGGCGCGTGACGGACCTGCCGCTGTCGGGACGCAGCGTCCGGTTGCTGGTGGTGGCACGCCGCTTTCGCTGTGATGCCGTGCTGTGCGGGCGGCATATCTTCGCAGAGCGCTTTGCCGACGGCGTCCTTGCCCCATCAGCGCGGCGCACGGGGCGCCTTGACTGCATTGTCCACCATCTCGGGCTGGCGCTCGGCGGCCGACCGGCGGCGAGCTTTGCACGACGGCTGATCCTTCCGGTTAGCAAGGACACGCTGCTGCGGGTCATTCGTCGCCGTGCCCGTGTGCCGTCCGAGGCGTTGAGTATCATCGGCATCGACGACTGGGCCTGGCGGCGGAACCACCACTATGGGACGATCGTGTGTGATCTGGAGCGGCGGCGGACTGTGGCATTGCTGCCGGATCGCGAGCAGGCGACGGCGGAAGCTTGGCTCGCCAAACATCCAGCAATCGCCATCATCGCGCGTGATCGCGGTGGTGGATATAGCCGCGAACAGTTCCTCTCTATGACCCTGCTCGACATCAGACCGCGCAAGGACTGGGATGCACTGCGGGAGGCGGTAGCGGGGGCCGGCTCGGGGCGCGCCGAGCNNAGGATGGCTGCAATCTGCATCAGCGGCACCTACAGCCGGGAAACTCGGAAAACCAGGAAAATGACCGGGCATTGCCGAGGTCGCGATACGTCAATGCTTCTATTGCGGGTTTTTACACGACCAAGACCCGAAGCAGTCATCGGGGACACACGACAGCGGCCTGCCGCGTCGCGGCCACGTTTCTACTGCCCTACCGCTTGTCGATCGTCGATACGCATATCGCCCCGTAGCAGTATTGAACGGTTGCCGCGATGGAACCCGGCAGCGATGTGATCGTTGTACTGATGACCGGCATTCTACACGGTCGGATTATGACTGAAAGGGGCAGACCCGTGACTGTGAAAACCATTCTGGCTGCCAAAGGCAGCGACGTCACCACCGCCGAGCCCACTGCAACTCTCGAAACCGCGATCGGAATTTTGGTCCAGCACCAGATCGGTGCGCTCGTCATTCTTGGCGCGGACCACCGGGTGATCGGCGTCCTGTCCGAACGCGACATCCTGCGGGCGCTCGCCGAGCGGGGCGCAGGCGCGCTGACGGAGCCTCTGGCACCGCTCATGACACGCAACGTACCCATCTGCGATCAGTCCGCAACCGTAAGTTCCATCATGGAGCAGATGACCACCCGCAAATCCCGCCACCTGCCCGTCGTCGAGCAACAGCGGCTTGTCGGCATCGTGTCGATCGGCGACGTGGTCAAGCACCGGCTCATGCAGATGGAGCACGAATCCGAGGCGCTGCGCGATTACATTCAGACAGCCTAATTCTTCCGACAATCCAAGGAGAACAAAATGAATAGACGTAGCATTCTCAGTCTGTCTGCTTTCATGGCGTTCGGACTTACGTTGCTGCCGGGGAACGCCGTCAGCCAGCAAAAATCGTTCAGGGACCAACTTATCGGAACATGGACGGTAGTCTCATGGGAGCAGACGAATAAGGATGGCAGCAAGTTCGAACGGTTTGGCACCAATCCGAAGGGCGTCAACGTCTTCGAGGCGGACGGCCGTTTTTTTATCATGTTCGCACGTTCCGAGCTTCCGAAAATGGCGTCCAATAACCCGTCGACCTCAACGCCGGAGGAAGACAAAGGCATAGAGGGAGGATCAGTCGCCTACTTCGGCACATACACTGTCGACGCAGCGGGCAAGATCGTCACCCTTCGTGTCGAAGCCAGCTCGCTTCCGAACCAGGTCGGAGTGGAGCAAAAGCTAATTATCAGTTCTCTCACGGCGGACGAACTGAAGTACACTAATACGACCGGGGTGACCGGTGGCCCAATCAATATAGCAATGAAACGAGCCGCAGCAGTGGCCGCAAACTAAGTCGCGGCCACCCTCTAGACTGGGTCCGCTCGGCTTCGGCTTTGAACAATTTCCTTTCGGCAGCCGTCGCAATCGCCGGCGTCTACGCCGTGTTAAGATCGGCATCCGGCGGCGTAGCGGCTGGCTGGCCCCATGTTGAGCGCGCGCAACAACCGGCGCTGCCGGTGGTGGGCTACCCCTGACAAAATTATTGCCGCCGCAGCCCGAGGGCACCAGACGTCCAGCCGTGGCGCTGACCGAATAACGAACACCAGGGGCGTCGATATGGCGGCTATTATGTCAATGCCCGCAACACGACACACGGCCGGTGGCGGTTTGATCTGAGTCAATGCGGAGACGAACCCAACTCACTACGGTAGTCTCCGAGGTATCAATTCGAAGCGAGGATTGCTTGGAGGGAGGCTACAATGGGTATGGTTACGGTGGGCATGGTGACGGTGCGATGCCCCATCACGGGCGGCGAAATCGCCACTGGCATTGAGACCGACCCGGAGACGCTAGCGCATCTCCCGAATGTGGACGTGGCGGTGCACTGCCCGGAGTGTGGCGAAAAGCACTTCTGGAGTCGCGAGAACGCGTATGTCGCGGACGAGACGAACGGCGGCAAAATGCGCTGCGCTGCATGCGACGCCGGGTTAGAGAAAAGTTGGAGTAACAGGACGGCCGTTTCGAGCAAGCGGGTCTAAGCCATTGAGATCGCTGGCGCACCCTAGGGGACTCAAACCCCGTTTACCGCCGTGGCAGGGGCACATGGCGTTACCCGCGCCTGCACAGTGATCTCCGGCAGGCTCGACTATTGCGGCAACTGCCAGCCCGTCGGCTGCTCCAGTTATCCGCACTGATAGATGCGCTCACGAAGAGCAAAGGCAAAAGCTTTGCGGTCGAATTTCCGACGCTTGGTGTGTCCCGAGCGGTTCTCACTTCTCGGCGCCAGAAAAGCGATGACTTCCGCGAAGGAATTTCTCGTCACCGTGCCTCAGGGAACTCTAGGTAATCCGATGCGTTAATTTTTACGACTTACTGCGAATGGAGGTAGCCATGACTGCAGTTTCGAAAGCGCCCACTCATCCGCTAATTGCGAGCGACCGTATTGAAGGCACCTTAGTACGGCGACCTAACGGCGATAAAATTGGTAAAATCAAACGATTGATGATCGACAAGCCGAGTGGTACAGTCGCATACGCTGTTATGAGCTTCGGGGGACTGTTCGGACTGGGAGATAATTACTACGAAATCCCATGGTCATTGCTTAAATACAACCAATCACTTGATGCGTACGAGAGTGACATTCCCGACGAACAGCTGGCTAAGACCTTTTTGCCCCACGGTTAGAAAATCGTTGACAGCCATTAGCGCGTCCTCAGGCTCGATCGGCTTAAGACTGCGAGGCTTGAATGGCGCGAGGGACGAGGTTCTGCTCACCGCAACCGCGCAGAACCTACGCCGTCTCGCCAAACTCTTCTGCCGTCCACCGCCATACGCGGTCTGTCCGGCGTAGCCGGTACGTCACTGCCGCATCTCCCGCATCGGGAAAGCAGAACAAAGGCACCGCAAAAAACTCACCGACGAGCTCCCTCAGCAAACGCAACTGAGTTTTGCAACAGAATCTGGGGCGGAGCGGAAAAGATTTGCTCACTGTGAGTTTTTCCGCCCCTGACCCGATGACATTCGACGCTACCGGTCCTGTCTGAATAGGAAAATTATTGCTAGGGCCTGTACTCACATAGTTTCTTGAAAAGTTGAAATGATCGTGATTCACCGTTGTCGGAGGTGGATCATGCGATTTGATTTGAGCGATGACGACTGGGCGCTTCTGGAGCCGCTGATGCCGGAAGCTCGAAAGAGCGCACGCGCTGACGATCGCAAAGTCATGAACGCGATATTTTACGTGCTACGCACCGGGATGCCGTGGCGCGACCTGGCATGTCTGCTTTTCCGCCGCATGTGGAGGCTAAGCGGACACTGGCCGGCGAATGCGAGCGTCATGATTCATGAGTACGCGGCCTAGAACGGCCTGTTACGGGCCTCCGACAGCGCCCCCGAACCCCGAACGTCCGAGGGGTCGAGTGAACCGTGTAATTGACCCAAGCGCGAAGTGTCGGTCGGTCGAAGCGATGTCCGCTAGCGAATAGACGCCGACGATCCGCGGAAATGTAGGGTGTAAGGAAAGGGATGCTGGTTGCGCTCACACCATCAGGGAGAAAGCAGGCTAGAGCGGCATGGTACGAAAAACGCCCGGTTAGACCCTACGCGCGATCTGGGATATGTGCTCGACGAGAAGCGCCTCGAAAGCCTGTATCTCGGCTGCAGTCTCGAAGGCGCGTTTGGGAATTGCGGTGAACTGGCGCCGAGTCAAATAGAGAAGATAAAACTCGCGCACCTCCGTTACGCCCGTATAGAGGCTCCATTCGATGCTGGAATCGACCGAAGTAATTTGGAACCGGATTCCATTGTCGGAAAAGGTCAACTGATACGTATCGTGCAGCCTGGGGTTACGAGCGAGCATTGTCCGCGGCAGGACAAAAAGAGCGACAGCAATCATCGTGGGGAAGACGAGCCCGATTCCGCAAAATACGACGCCAAGCCAGAAATAACGGTCAACTCCGAAATGGACCGTCCACGCGCTGACAGCCAGTACCATCAATGAAACGAGCAAGTCGGGCACAAGGCGTATCCCCAGCAACTGGTGTGCGCGCACGGCGCGACCGTATTCGCCGGGAAGATAGCGGAACGTGAGTGTAACTGCTGGATTCACTGCGAGCAGGCCAAGTGCAATAAACGGTTTGTCGGTTAGTTCACAATCATCGGAACAGGCGGCGCCGGCGGGATCGGCGGCGGAATATAGACGTCGTTCGCGCCGATACCGGGACGAAGAATGAATCGTGGCTCGGTACTGACGATGCCGAGCACGCGTCGCGAGCGCGCCAAATACGCTTCTGCCTCCGATCGCGTCAACGTGCGCGGCGCAATCCTCAGCAGCAGACGGCGACCCGCACGCTCGACTTTGACAACGACGGAGTTTCCGCCGCGCTGCATCTCGCGGTCGATGTCAGCAGCACTGTTCACAGCTCGACCATCGATCGTCATGATGCGGTCACCGGGTCGGACTCCCGCGCGCGCAGCCGGAGTGTTCGGGCCGACCTCCTCAACGGTGTAACCCTGCCCTTGCCAAAGCCGGCGGTCGCCGGAATGCAACTGCGCTGCCGAGGCGGCGCCTGACGGAATCAATCCGGCGGTCAGACCGATCAAGACGACCGTGGTGAGCAAGCGTGCCACGACACTCTCTCAAGAGCACGACCTCCGCGCCGCAGATGAGAAGCTTTAGTGATCGACCTTCTCCCTGGTGCTGCCAGAACTGATTGTTGGTCGGCGCAACGGTAAGACGGGTTCAACTGGCGGCCCCACAAACTGGCGACATCCGCTGAGCCTCCGGCCTGACCAGCACAACCAAGCAGTCGCGTTCTTTATCACCTACGCCGAAGAAGATTGGAAACAGTTGCGATCTCGGTCGTCGTTCCATCCATCGTCCAAGTGGCGGACTGCCAATCGAAGACCGTATCTCCATCGATCGTGCAGCGTACCTGGAGAGTTCCGGCTCCCTTGTCCCCGACCACGTCGAGCACCAGCCTCATCATGATGCCGTCCATGTCCCCTGCGGTCACCTGCTGCACACCTGAAGCCGGGGCGATCGCGGTCACGTCGCCGACGCTGTCTTTGATGAGCGGAATGCTTTCGACGGTGTGCATCACGGACACGTACTGGCGTATATTCAGCCGGGCCCACGCTTCGCGCTCCGCTATGCTACCGTGACTCGGGAATGCTGCGAATTGAGGGAGGACAAGCCAGACGGCGACAGACGCCGCGATACTCAACGGGAGCCATCCGAAGTACCCCCGCTTCGTTGGCTCTGTCGGTCTGAACAGAGCAATCCCGCACCGCCACGCGCCGACGGCGGAAGCGATAACCGCACCAACGATATCCGCATTCGCCAACGGGACGCCGGGGCGGATGCCCATGGCATAAAGAACATAAGCAAAGAGCAACGTCAAAAGGCCCGCCACAATCAGACCCAAGGCGCCGCCAAGCAGACACCCCACCATCAGCCTCGCGCTGGAATAGTAGATTCCGGATCGGAACAAGCGAAACCCCCGGGCTCCAAGCCAGGCCCCGAGCGCGGTGGCAACCAGATATTTGCGGGCATCCATAAGCGGTAGGTAATCAAGGAAGACGACTCGGCTTGATGGACCGTAGGTCTCAAGCGCCCAATATGCGCAAAGCATCAGGAACATGCCGCCGGTTGCGGCCAGCGACGCCCATGCCCTCTCGGGAAAGCCTATTGCATGCCCAAGAAGCCGCACAAACCCGCCTCGTCATCGTGAGTCTTCCCATTTTCCACCGGCATCCCTTACTTTACCCTCAATGTCGGTGTGGCTGCACTTACCCATTGCGTTAAACATCGCCGAATAACGGCCCGACTTCCTTACGCAAGCTGGCAACAAAATAGAAACTTCAAACATTTCTTCGTCATCGCAAGCCGTCACTGCTTGGCTTGCGCCCTCGCGATGCACGACACGACCGCGAGCGCGACGGCGTCGCCGCGACGTTCAAGAATTGTCGCCGAGCGAGTTTCACCATGCGCTTCCGAGGAGCGCTCCTGATAACGTCATGCCATCCGACCGTCGCGCCCATGCGAACCGAGGTGGCAACAGGGAGCGGCGGCAGAAGGCGCGCCGACGTTTCTATTGCATCCGCTCGCGGTCGCTTATGGCCTGTCGCGACAGAAGCGAGTGCGCTGACCCTGAGTCCGCCTTCAGGGCATCGCGGACGCGGATCGAAGAGCGCTCTCGGCTGACGGCGACGCGAACGACCCGTAGCGGACGTTGCGACCTGCCGGGTCATTGCGGACGACGCTACGCCTAGTCCTTCGCTTTCCCTAATCAAGCTCGCTACGCAGATCTGGAAGGGCGAGTTCATCGTCCGCTGACAAGCGCCACTCAAGCGTGGCTGCGATGGCCATCCAACTCTTCGCCGTCCGGATCATAAGTTCGCGATGGCTGGTGTTGTCAGTCTGCTCGGGCCAGCGCCTGCATTCTGCCGCGAATTGGCGCATCTCCTGTGGGGTAACCCATGACAGCCTCCACCGCGTGCGCATAGTAAACCGATGGGTCGGCCCTACTGTTCCGACTGACTGGAACCAGTGCAAAAGGGACCACCTTTGTTCTCAAAAGGGACCCCTGTTCCTGCGAGAGGACGAAAGGGCCAACCGGCGGCCGCGAAAGACCAGTCCGCGAATTGGTAGCTTCGAAAGGCATTGAATCTGTTCATGATCAGGAGTGGAATGCACTCGATTTGGATTTCCAGCGACTGCTTTAACGCTGTTACGGATAGGGCAACAATGCGCATTGTCATAGTCGGCGTCGTCGCCGGTCTCGGCCTCTTCCAAATTCAGGCAAACGCTCCGGCCTTCGCCCAGACCGCAACAGCGCTCACAGGCCAAGTGACTTCGACCGAAGAGGGCCCGATGGAGGGCGTGCTGGTCAGCGCCAAACGCACCGGCTCCACGATCACTGTAACAGTCGTGAGCGATGCACAGGGTCGCTACAGCTTCCCGACGGCCAAACTTGAGCCGGGCCGGTATGCGTTGCGCATCCGTGCGATCGGCTACGATCTCGACGGCGAAGCCGTTGCGGACGTTTCGGCGCAGAAAGCCAGCACGCTGGACCTGAGGCTACGCAAGACCGAAGATCTCGCCTCGCAGCTCTCGAACGGCGAGTGGCTCGCAAGCGTGCCGGGATCCGACCAGCAGAAGACCGCGCTGCTCAATTGCATCGGCTGCCACACGCTCGAACGGGTGGTGAAATCTTCCTACAAGACCGATGACTTCATGCAGTTGCTCCCCCGCATGCAGGGGTACGTGAACCAGAGCATCCCCGCGGCGCCTCAGTTACGGCGTGCGGAGCGGCTGATGGAAGAGCGTGGCGATCAGCGCGTACAGGTATATCGCGGGCTCGCCGACTTCCTCAGCACGATCAACCTCAGCGCCGGCACGCGATGGCCGTATCCGCTGAAAGCCCTTCCGCGCCTCAAGGGCAAGAGTACGCGTGTTGTTATTACCGAATACGACCTTCCGCGCGAGACGATCCAGCCGCATGACGTCGTCGTCGATGGCGACGGCACCGCCTGGTATTCGAGCTTCGGCGAGCAGAATCTCGGCAAGCTTGACCCGCGCACCGGCAAGGTCACCGAATATCCAATCGCGTTGCATAAGCCCGGCTTCCCGACAGGCACGCTAGGCCTGCGTACTGACCGCGACGGCAATCTCTGGCTCGGCAACATGTATCAGGCGCGCATCGTGAAATTCGACCGCAAGACCGAGACGTTCCAGTTCTGGTCACTGCCGGACGACGTCAATATCGATGCCGCGCAGGTGAATATGGTGAGCCCAGCCGCGTCGCATGTCGACGGCAAGGTGTGGACG
>PLJS01000123.1 GCA_003140315.1 Hyphomicrobiales bacterium | reverse complement strand
ACGCGAAGGTGCGGATCGTCGACTCCGGGAAGTCGGTCATCGTCATCGAGCACCACCAGGCGGTCATGGCGCATGCCGACTGGATCATCGACCTCGGCCCCGAAGGCGGCGACGGCGGCGGCGAGATCGTGGCGGCGGGGACGCCGGAAGCCATCGTGAAGGAGAAGCGGAGTTATACGGGAGCGTTTCTCAAGCCGGTGTTGGCGCGGAGGGGCGTGGAGAGGAAGCGGCGGACGGAGGCGGCGGAGTGAAGCGCAGAAGTAGACATAGTCATCCTGTCACTCAAAAAGCGCAGGCGGATCTGACTCATCTTCGTTTGCTTCGTGTGATGGTTGCCACTTGTCGTCGGCAATCTCAACTCGGGCTTGGTCCATTATAAATCTAGAATTATTTCTCCGCTCTACACGAGTGGCGGCTTGCTTCACAATTTCCATCTCGTCCTGACGAATTTTGACAGCTAGCATTGCGCCCTCCCCCACCGTACCGACGCCCGATTCGACGTGATGAGCGTCCAACTGTATTGTCGATTAGAGAACGGCGACATCGAAGCGATTTGCGACAGCCTATCGAACGCCCTTAGAGCAGTGCGCTATCAGTCTCAGATCATTCATCTTACGCGAGAGATGATGAACTATGACCCGCCCGCCAAGCCGCCGAAGTCATCAACGAGCGATTTCTATACGGACATCATTTACAAAAACAAGTACGCTAACGCTCTTTGTGAAGAACTAGAAGATGCTGGCGCGTTAGCGCAGGTCGCCTTACGCGCAATCGCGATAAGACGCGCAATGTTGCCCGGCGGCAAACTTCAGGTTCCAGTTCCTTCCACCGCCTACATCATCCGCCAATTGAAACGGCCCGACGAGGTTTCCTTACTTCGTAAGGTGTACGGTAAAACTTTCATGCTGATCTCCGCCTATGGCTCGCCAGAACAGCGCTTAAAGCTTCTAGAGGAACGGCTTCGACGTTCCCTACCGCCATCCACTCCTGTGCACACAGCATTTCCGACAAGGCCATAGAATTGATGTCGCTCGACGCCGACGAAGAGGGCAACGACTATGGCCAGCGTTTACGCGAAACCTTTCATCTCGGCGACGTTTTTATCGACGGACTGTCGAAAGGCGACATGGATCGTCAGTTTACTAGATTCATTCAAGCTTTTCTCGGCCGAACCGATATTGCTCCTACAAAACAGGAATACGGAATGTATGCGGCTAAGTCTGCCTCGTTTCGTTCATCTGACCTCTCGAGGCAGGTTGGCGCCGCCATTTTTAGTGACGATGGGGAATTGATTACAAAGGATGCAACGAGGCGCCCAAGGCAATGGGTGGTACTTATTGGGATTCGGAAAACCTGATTTCAGGGATGTCCGACTTGGCTATGACCCAAACGAGATTTTAAAGAAAGACATTCTTCGTGATTTGTTCGACCGATTAGCGAAGGCAAACCTTCTATCCGACTGCGCAAAAGCACTGGGGTCTCTCGACGAAATGGTAACGAAGCTGACGTACAAAAGAAAACGCATGACAAACGAAAGGGATGGCCCATTAGCGAGCGCTCAACTTATGGACGTTACGGAATATGGCCGAGTGGCGCATGCTGAAATGTGTGCAATATGCGATGCCGCCAGATTAGGGAGAAGCGTGAAAGGCACTAATCTTTATTGCACAACATTTCCTTGTCACAATTGCACAAAGCATATCTTGGCTGCCGGCATCAAGCGCGTCGTCTATATTGAGCCATACTCGAAGAGTAAAGCAAAAGACCTTCATCAAAACGAAACCGAAATTGAAAAGGAGACACCAGGGCGCGTCTCCTTTATGCCGTTTATAGGGATTTCCCCTCATCGCTATCGAGACCTCTTTCAAAAAACATCAAAGCGCAAGAACGATGACGGTAGTGCAAAACGATGGCTACTGGATTCGGAGCGACCAAATATTGAAGACCCGTCTACTGCTTACGTGGAGCGAGAGCCTGAGGAGTATCTCCGGCTCCTCGGGAAATTTGAGCGCCTTGGAGAACCAACTCCTAAGACGAATTAGCGGACGTAGATCGCGCACAGAGAATCAGCTTTCTGCTCGTGCCGTGCTGGAAGTTGCCGATGATTGAGCGGCGACAACACTGCGCTCGACGCCGGGATGCGGAATTCGGTCGCGCTTTCTGCTATGCTCGTTCATGCTCCTCTTTGCCGTCATCAATACCCGCGGTCCAGCCTCGGGCGGGTACTCCGATGGAAGAGCAGGAAGCCTGGCGGCCGCATGCGGATTTCGTGAATGCGCTGGTCGCTGACGGCTTCGTGGTCCTCGGCGGGCCGCTGGAGGAGCCGGATGTGCTGCTCATCTGTCGGGCGGACTCGGCCGAGGAGATCAGGGCGCGGCTTGCCGCCGATCCATGGCACCGCATGGACCTGTTGCGCATCAAGTCGATTTCGCGGTGGACGTTGCGGTTGGGGACGTTGGCGTAAGCCACACTGGGCGTCATCGCCGGGCTTGTCCCGGCCATCCGCTTAGGGTCGCACGATATCATCCTGATCGGGATCGCCGGGACAAGCCCGGCGATGACAAGAAAGAGGCGGCGCCGTAGCCCGCCCCCTCCGGGGATTTCGCACCGCGTCATCCGCGCTATGATGTCTCCGGGCGACAACGCGGCGGAGCGAGTTCGCATGGCAAGGCCTGGATTTCGCATGGCGCAGCTCAATTGCGCCCTGCTCATGCTCGCTCTCCTGTCCGCGCCGTCGCTCCCCGCGCATGCCGCCGACGGTCCGGCCAAGACCGCGGACGCGCTTCCCGAGCCGCGCGACCCCGCCGTGCGCGAGCGTGAGCGGCAAGCCCTGATCGCCTTCTACAACGCGATGAGCGGACCCGACTGGATCCAGCGCGATTTCTGGGGCAGCGACCGGCCCGTCGGCGAGTGGCATGGCGTGACGACCGACGCGGACGGGCGCGTCATCACGCTGACGATCTACGACAACAACCTCACCGGCCGCTTGTCGGCCGCGGTCTGCAGGCTGGAGCGGCTCTCCACGCTGCACCTCTCGTTCAACCGGATCACCGGCGCGCTCCCCGACGCGCTCGGCGCCTGCCGCGCGCTCAAGAACCTGTGGCTCAAGGGAAACAAGATCACCGGGCGCCTGCCCGACTCCATCGCGCTGCTGCCCGAGCTCGAATATCTCGACATCCACGCCAACGACATGTCCGGGCCGTTGCCCGCGACCTGGAATACGCCGAAGCTGAAGACCTTCTGGGGCAACGACAATCGGATCTCGGGTGCGCTTCCCGAGCCGTTGCTGCGCCAGCCGCTGCTCGAGCAACTGGTGCTGCTCAACAACAATCTCACCGGGGCGATTCCGTCATCGCTGAGCCAGAACCTCGCCTCGCTGCTGCTCACCAACAACGCGCTCTCCGGCCCGATCCCGCAAGGGTTCGGCAAGCTCGCGAAGCTCACTGATTTGCGGCTCAATCGAAACCAGCTCTCCGGGCCGATTCCGGCCGATCTCGCCGACGCCCCCGCGCTTCAGGTCCTGCGCCTCGACCACAACCGGCTGACCGGCTCCGCGCCGGCCGGGCTCGCCAAGCGCCTCATGGTCTTCGACGCCTCCGAAAATCCCGATTTGAAGGCGGCGCGATAGCGGGGCGCAAGCGAAACGCGCCTGTCCTTGCGCGGCCGTGGCAGCGCCAGTAGCGTCCGCGCCGTGGGGAAGCGGCGTTCATGGCTCACGACGTCTTCATCAGCTACTCGTCGAAGGACAAGCCGACCGCCGACGCGGCGTGCGCGCTGCTGGAATCGCATGGAATTCGCTGCTGGATCGCGCCGCGCGACATCCTGCCCGGCGCCGATTGGGGCGGATCGATCATCGAGGCGCTCAGCAGCGTGCGCGCGTTCGTGCTGGTTTTCTCCTCGCATGCGAACACGTCGCCGCAGATCGCGCGCGAGGTCGAACGCGCGGTCAATCGCGGCCTTCCCATCATTCCGCTGCGCATCGAGGACGTATCGCCGACGAAGTCGCTCGAATATTTCATCAGTACGCCGCACTGGCTCGACGCCCTCACCCCGCCGCTCGAACGGCACCTAAACTATCTCGCCGACATCCTCCGCCACATCCTCGACGGGCGGGAGCGGCCGGCGCGGCCGAGCGAGCCGCCCGGACAGCGCAGCCGCCGCACCATGCTGATCGGCGGCGCGATCGCACTCGCGGCTGTTGTCGTGGTCGCCGCCCTGGCCGGATCGCTATTTCTCGGACGGGCGCCGCTGGTCCCGCTGCCCGCATCCGCGACGGCGGGCGCGCCCGGCGAAATCCACCTCAACTTCGGCACGGTGGATACGGCCTCGGCGCCGCAATACATGGTCGTCGCCGATCCGTTTCTCCATGATGCGCCGATCTCGATCGCGGTGACGCAAAAGGATCCGGCGGAGTCCCGGATCGTGCTGGTCAACAATCTCGGCCTCTATGCGGGCCAAGCGGTCTCGCCCGCGGTGAGCCAGAACCTGCTCACGCAGATCAACACCAATAATGTTCCGGCCTCCTTCACCCTCACATTCGCCAAGCCGGTCAGCCGCGTGACGTTCACGGTGCCGAAGGTCTATCCAGCGACGCCGAGCGGCGTCACGTTTCCGGCGTGGCGCGCGGTTGCGCGTAGCGCGGGCGGAGCAGAGCTGAGCTCGGTCGGCGAAGGGCTGCTCCGGCGTTTCGCCAACGTTCCGGCGCAGACCTACACGCTGCGCGCGCCGGCATTCGAGGGCATCACGACCGTGCAGTTCTCCTCCGACCCGCGCCTCAATGGAGTGCCGTTCGCGGGTTTCAGCACCGTCCTGATCGAGCAGATCATCCTCGATCCGGAATGACCGGATCGCGGTCCGCATTGCCAGCCCGCCCGATCATTTGTAGCGTTAGGGCCGGACCTTCCGATCCTGATTGCCGGAGCGTGCCATGGGTCTTAGAACCGCGTCACTGCTTGCGCTTTGCGTCCTCCTCGCCGCCTCGGCTGCGCCAGACCGCGCCTTTGCGCAGTCGGATCCGTGGGGCAAACCGGCCGACCTCAAGCCGATGCTGCCGCCGATCATCCCGCCGCTGCTGCCGCCGAACTCGGTGCTCACGCCCGGATCGGCTTACGGCGAGTCGCAGTCGCCCTACTCCAGCGGTCCCCTCAATGACCCGACGCGGTCGCAGGCAACGCCGGGGCTGCGGCTGACAATTCCAACGCGTTGACGGGTCACGGCTCTACCGCACCCCGCCAAGCGCGAGCAGCAGTGCAACCGACGCCGCGACCGCGACGAGGACGCTCAAACCCCCGCCGAACTGGCGCAATGGCGACTGCCCGAGCGAGCGGTTGAGCGCATAGGCGCTCGCGAAGCGCGATGCGAGCAGCGCCACGCCCAGCGCGTGCACGGTGAGCGCGCGGGCGCCCGCCGTCTCGGCCAGCGCGATGACGACGAGCGCAAGCGGGGCCTGTTCGATGAAATTCGCCTGCGCCCGGATCGCCTGGGCGAGGCGCGCGACGCCGCCGTCGCCGGCATCGACGCGGGCGCGGACCCGGTTCGCGATCACGTTGACGGTGAGCAGCGCGGCGAGCAATCCAAGGATCGCGGCATAAGGCGCGATGGTGAGCGAGGCGAGCATGGCAGTCCTCCAAGTGACCTGGAGGGCGGTGCCCTCCGACACCTCGAAGACGCCTGAGACGCCGTCGTTTCGACACCGGCCCGGAAGATTTTTGTCCGCTTGAGCCGGCCGGTGACCTGTCGGATACTCCGTGCGCTGCCCACAAAGGCGCGCCTCCCTGCCGCGCCGATTCCACAATCCCAAGCCAAAAGGAGCGCCTGATCCCATGCCGGTCCGCGCAATGCTCGTCGCTTTCGCCACCGTCGCCGCCGCCACGAGCGCGTCGGCCTTCGAAGGCAGCTATTCGTCGCGCGGCCCCGGCTTTAGCCGGTCGGCCAGGATCGCGTCGAACGGTCCCGGCACTTACCGGGTCGATCTCGGCGTCACGGCGCGCAACTGCACTGGCGAGCTCGAAGCCTACGGCGAAGTCGTGCGCGGCAATCTGGTGGTGACGCCGCCGACGCAGGACGAATCCTGCCAAGTCACCATCTCGCGGCGCGGCGCCGGCATCGTGGTGCGCGAGCGGAGCTGCCTGAATTACCATGGCGTGAGCTGCGACTTCAGCGGCGCGCTGAACCCGGAGTGACGACATCATGATGACCCGTATTCTCGTTTGCGCGGCCGCACTGGTCGCGCTCGCTCCCCTGCCCGCTGCGGCGCAGGACTACGTCGGGACCTGGTCGTCGAACCCGGCGCAATGCCGCAATGGCCAGGAGGTCGAAGACGCGCCGCTCGTCATGAAGCGCAATCGCTACGACCAGCATGAAGCGCATTGCACATTTTCGACGGTGACCAAGCATGCCGCGTACTGGTCGGTGCGATCGCGCTGCGTCGTCGAAGGCACCAACGTGACCAATAACTTCACGATACAGGTCGATGCCGACACGCTTATCATGACCGGCGACGACAAGGGGCAGACGCAGCTCCAGCGCTGCCGCTGAGCCGCCCGGGCCCTCATGACCGGCAAAGTCCGTGACAATCCCGCGCTCAACCGCTTCGAGCTCGACGCCGACGGTCACATGGCGGTCGCCTATTACAGGCGCGCGCCCGGCGTGATCACCTTCACGCACACCGAAGTGCCGCCGGCGCTCGAAGGCCACGGCATCGGCTCGGCACTGACGCGCGGGGCGCTGGAAGCCGCGCGCGCGGAGGGCCTGAAGGTCGTGGCGCGCTGTCCGTTCGTCTCGGCCTATATCGCCAGGCACGCCGAGTTCGCTGACCTGATCGCGTAAACCCTCGGAGCACGCGCCATGAAACGCTCGGCCCTTGTCATGCTCGGCCTTCTTGCGCTCATTCCTTCAGTTTCCGCCGCCACCGATCCGACGTTCCTGGAATGCACCGTCGCGGATGGCACGACCGTCCAAGGCATCGTTCTCATGCGGCGGCTGAAGAAGCTGCGCGTCTGGTATAGCGACGATTCCGGCCGGGAATGGACCGACGTCGACTATTCGAAGCCGACGATTGCGACCAACGTGTTGGATGGCGACAGCGTCGCGCTCTCCAAGGACCTTCGGACGGCGACCTTCCATAATAAAGGCGAGAAGTCCGCGCACGGACGCTGCAAGGTCGCGTCGATGAAAGGCGCGCCGAAAAGCTGGTTCGCCCCGGTGCTCAAGCAGCCGTGGGAGAAGGATTAGCTGCGAGGAGAAGATCGCTTCATGCGCCTCCGAGACCCGGCCGTTCCGTGAACTGACGAGAAGACAAGGCGCTGCGCTCCGCGGCGAACCATGGGGCGTTTCGGATCGAGTTTTCTGCAGGACTAATTGATCCGCCAGTTTAGGCCCGCTCGCACTGCGGAAAGAGGCCAGCCACCGAGGCCGGCATTCGCCGTACCCGAGAAGTACTGTTCTTTCGTCAGGTAGGAATAGAGATACTCGATCTTGACGCTCAGGTTGGAATCGACAGCCCATTCCATGCCGGCGCCAAGAGCGACGCCATATTGAACGTGCGTTTCGGTCGCAGATTGGGCTTGAAAAGGCGGCTGGAATTGCAGACTAACCTCATTGACCGCCCAAGCGATGCCAGCGGTCTCGTACAGCAGTACGCGGCCATCGAAGATGTAACCGAAGCGTTCGCGGACGGTGCCGCTGAATTTCGTCGCAACGCTGATCGTCGGATTGGGCAGTGGTTCACTTTGCGAGCCGGAAATATTTCCAAAAGAAACATCCTGCTCAACACCGAAAAGCCAGTGTGGCGAAATCTGAAAATTGTAGCCGGCTTGTACGCCTCCGTATCCTCCCCTGAGGCCAACATTGGAGTAACCGACGGTAGCCGAACCGTCGCAACATGGCGGCAAAAATACCCCCGATGCATAGCCTCCGTGCGCGCCAATGTAGAGCCCGGTCCAGGGAGCAGAGACAACCGTCAGCGGGTTCGCTTTGTAAGGAAGAGAAACGGAAGCGTAGGCAGTCGGTGCTTTCGTCGCAGCCGGTGCTGAGTCCGGTCTGGCTTCCGCGGGCGCCGACGCGACGGCCTGTTTTCGCGACTCTATGCGCCGCACGCGATCGCGCAGAGCCGCGTTCTCTTTCTCCAGTGCGTCGAGGCGTTGCAGGATTGCGTCATTCGATTGTGCCGAAACGTTGCCCGTAACGAACACGCTCACAACCGCGGCCAATACGGCCGCGCACAAAACTTTCATGTTCCCCCCAAGAAACGGTCAAGAACTTGCCGCCGCCCCGGCTCATCCTCCGACAACTGCAAAGCGAGGGCAATCCATAAAGCGCTGACGGTGGAGCAAACTCTCCTTGGACATCGCGAAACTGACGCCGTTGACTCTAAGTGTCTGACTGAA
>PLJS01000298.1 GCA_003140315.1 Hyphomicrobiales bacterium | reverse complement strand
TCCTCGAACTCGCCGCGATATTTTGCGCCGGCGACCATCGCGCCGAGATCGAGCGCGAGTAGCTTCTTGTCCTTCAGGCTCTCCGGCACGTCGCCATTGACGATGCGCAGCGCGAGGCCTTCCACGATCGCCGTCTTGCCGACGCCNNGGATTGTTCTTGGTGCGGCGGGACAGGACCTGGATGGTGCGGCGGATTTCCTCGTCGCGGCCGATCACAGGATCGAGCTTGCCGTCGCGCGCGGCTTGCGTCAGGTCGCGGGAATATTTCTTTAGCGCGTCATAGGCGTTCTCGGCCGACGCGCTGTCGGCGGTGCGGCCCTTGCGCAGCGCTTCGATGGCGGCATTGAGGTTCTGCGGCGTGACGCCGACGCGGCTCAGGATCTTGCCGGCCTCGTTGTCCTTCTCGATCGCCAGCGCCAACAGGAGTCGCTCGACGGTGACGAACGAATCCCCGGCCTTCTCGCCGGACTTTTCCGCCGTGTCGAACACGCGCGCGAGCGCCGGATCGAGGTAGAGCTGACCCGCTCCGCCGCCCTCGACCTTGGGGCGCTTCTTCAGCGCCGCCTCGACCGCGCTCAGCGCCTCGCGCGAGCGCCCGCCGGAGCGGTCGATCAAACCGGCCGCGAGCCCTTCCGGGTCGTCGAGCAGGACTTTCAGGAGATGCTCGGGCGCGAACTGCTGGTGCCCTTCACGCTGGGCCAGCGATTGCGCGGACTGCACGAAACCGCGGGCGCGGTCCGTGTATTTCTCGATGTTCATGCCTTGGCTCCCTCGGCCTGGTCCGACCGCCCCGAAGGTACGGCTGGATCATCGTCATTGGGTTGCCCCGAATGTAGGAAGGACTCAGCGGGGCCGGAAGGGGTTCCGCGGCAATTCCCGTTGCGAGAGTTAAGGAAAGAGGCCTTAAACAGCACGATGACCGCCACGATCCAGTCGATCTACCGCTACCCGGTGAAGGGCCTCTCCCCCGAGCCGCTGGCGCGCGCGGACCTGAAGGCCGGCGGCTATTTCCCGGGCGATCGCCTGTTCGCGGTCGAGAACGGCCCCTCGGGCTTCGATCCGGCCGCCCCGCAGCATGAGCCGAAGATCAAGTTCCTGATGCTGATGCGCAACGAGCGGCTCGCAACGCTGCGCACTCGCTACGACGACGCCTCCGGCATGCTGACGATCGAGCACGAGGGACGCCAAGTCCTGCGCGCCGATCTCGCGACCAAAGACGGCCGGCTCGCGGTCGAAGCCTTCTTCCGCCGCTTCATGCCGGCCGAACTGCGCGGGCCGCCGAAGGTGCTTGCCGCGCCGGACGGCTATCGCTTCACCGACTCGCGCCGCGGCTTCGTGTCGATCCTCAACCTCGCGTCGATCGCGGCGCTGGAGACGGCGATCGGCGCGCCGGTCGATCCCCTGCGCTTTCGCGCTAATCTGTATGTGAACGGCTGGCCCGCGTGGTACGAGTTCGACCTGGTCAACCGCGAGATCGCGGTCGGACCGGCCGTGCACCTGAAGGGCGTCAAGCGCATCGAGCGCTGCGCCGCCACCAATGTCGATCCCGTGACCGGCATCCGCGACATGACGATCCCCCACACGCTGATGCGCACCTGGGGCCATCCGGATTGTGGCATCTACGCCGAAGTGATGGCCGGCGGCGAGATCGCAACGGGCGACAGCATCACTCCATGAACGCGAGCGGCCGGGCGACCTCTTCCAGCGGCTTGCGTTCAGCCGCCACGCCCCAGCGCCACATCACGGCGGCAGCGATCACCATCAGCGCCGCGCCGAGCAAATAGCCGCCGAACAGGCTCGCCCGTGAGCCGGTGTCGATCAGCGCCCCGAAGAGTAGCGGCCCGATCACACCGCCAACGCCGGTGCCGACCGCGTAGAACACCGCGATCGCAAGCGCGCGGATTTCCAGCGGAAAGGTTTCGCTTGCCGTCAGATAGGCCGAGCTCGCCGCCGCCGAGGCGAAGAAGAAGATGACGCTCCACGCCAACGTCTGCTCGCGCGCGCTCAGCATTTCGTTTGCGAACAACCAGCCGGTCAGCGCCAGCAGCAATCCGGACATCAGATACGTGAAGGCGATCATCGGGCGCCGGCCGATCGTATCGAACAGGCGGCCCAGCAGCAGCGGGCCGAGCACGTTTCCGGCCGCGAACGGCAGAATGTACCAGCCGACATGCTGGCTCGGCACGCCGTAGAACGTGGTCAGCACCAGCGCGTAGGTGAAGAAGATCGCGTTGTAGAAGAACGCCTGCGCCGCCATCAGGGCGAGCGCGACGAGCGTACGGGTCCGGTGCACATGCAACAGCGTATGCGCGACGTCGGCGAGCGGCGTGTGGCGGCGCGTCCGCAGCCGCACCTTTGAAAGAGGCGTATCCGGAATGGCGTGTCCCTCGGCGCGCAGCCGCACCTCGATTCCGGCGACGACTTCGTCAGCCTCCTTGGCGCGGCCATGGGTCATGAACCAGCGCGGGCTTTCAGGCAGCCACAGCCGCATGAAGAAGACGATGAGCGCGAGCGCCGCGCCGATCAGGAAGGCCACGCGCCAGCCGTGCTCGGGCAGGATCACGGCCGGATCGAGCAGCACGATCGCGGCGAGCGCCCCGATCGCGGCGCCGATCCAGAACGAGCCGTTGATCACGAGATCAACCCATCCTCGCACGCGTGCGGGCACGAGCTCCTGGATGGTCGAGTTGATCGCGGCGTATTCGCCACCGATTCCGGCGCCGGTGATGAAGCGGAAGACGAGGAAGCTTGGCAGGTCCCACGAGAACGCGGTCGCGGCCGTCGCCAGCAGGTAGACGCTGAGCGTGACGAAGAATAGTTTCTTCCGGCCCAGCCGGTCGGTGAGCCAGCCGAAGAACAGCGCCCCGAACACGGCTCCGACGAGATAGGCGCTGCCCGCAAGCCCGACATCGGCATTGCTGAAGTGAAGGACGGGGCTCGCCTTCAACGCGCCCGCAACCGTGCCGGCGAGCGTGACTTCGAGCCCGTCGAGGATCCAGGTGATGCCGAGTGCCGCCACGACCAGCGTGTGGAAACGGCCCCACGGCAAGCGGTCGAGCCGCGCCGGTATGTCGGTCTCGACGATCGTCTCGGGCGTGGCGTCAGGCCGGGCCGGGCTTGCTATTTCGGTGTCGCGCATGCGGCCATCAACGCCCACGCGGCCGAATTCGTTGCTGCCGCTCAGGCGACCGAAATCTGGTCGATGTCCGGCCGCGCCGGGCCGAGGGACCGGCCGAGCGTCTGCTCGACCATGTCGTAAGTGTCGATCACGGAGCGCATCTCCACGATCTGTCCGCCGCCAAAGCGCATGAATTGCGAGGTGCGCACGCTCATCAGCCGACCGGTGGCGCGAACGATCGCCGTGATGCGGATCAGCGCCGCTGAGCGGCTGCCGTCCACCAGCAGCGTCTCGAGCGTATAGCCGGTGATCTCCAGCTTGCGCGCGATCTCGCGATAGCCCTCCAGCACCGCGGCCCGGCGGTGCCGCTGGCCGAGAAACAGAAACACGTCGACCGGTCCCTGAACCAGCCAATCGACATTCTCGTCGATCAGCGACATCGCCCGCTCGACGTCGCGCTCGGCGGACGCATGGTAGAACGCTTCGGCAAGGGCACGGGTCGTGTGTTGGGCCATGGAATTCTCCACCGCGTAAAAGGCCACACTCCGGATTGAGAATTCGTTTACGGCGCCGCGCCTCGATGACGTTGCGTCAGTGGCGCCATTCCGCAAAAGTGCGAAAAACCCACAATCCCTTTTGGCAGGATGTCGTCGCATGACCCTGAATACCAACTTGCAAAATCGCGTGGCGCTCGTGACCGGCGCATCCCGCGGCATCGGCGCGGCCATCGCACTCGCGTTGGCCGAAGCCGGCGCCGCGGTTGCGATCAACTATCGGGAGCGCGGGACACAAGCCGAAAGCGTTGCCAATGCGATCCGACAGCGCGGCAGCCGGGCCATGACGGTTGCGGCCGACGTGTCCCGGGGCGATGCCGTCAAGGCCATGGCCGATCGCATCGCAGCCGAGCTCGGCGCCATCGATGTGCTCGTCAACAACGCCGGCGTTGGCCTGGTGCGCGGAATCGATGACCTGACCGAGGCCGACTTCGACCTGACGATCGCCGTGAACCTGAAATCAGCTTTCCTGTGCACGCAGGCGGTGATCCCAGCCATGCGGGCACGCAAATGGGGCCGCATCGTCAACATCTCGTCGGGCGCCGCGCGCGGGCCCGGCGCCCTCGGCCTGCACTACAACGCCTCGAAGGCCGGGATGGAGGGGCTGACCCGCGGCTACGCGGCGCGGCTCGTCAAGGACGGCATCACCGTCAACGCGGTCGCACCCACGCTGATCGAAACCGACATGATGCGCGGGCGCGAGGATCTCGTGGCGCGCATTCCGCTCGGCCGCCTGGGTCATCCTGATGAGGTGGCGCAGGCCGTGCTGATGGTCATCGGCAACGCCTACATGACCGGCCAGACGGTGCAGATCAACGGCGGCACCAACTTCATCTGATCGCGGGCTTGCGTTCCTTGCGGCTGAGCAGAAACACGGCCTGTTCGCCGAACAGGTTCCAGAACCAATACGGCGCATTGAGGCGCAGAGGCCGCCCCCACGGATTGAGCGCCACGGATTTCTCCATCTGGGCGCCCGCGACCTGGCACAGGTTGCGGAAGTCCTTGATGGTGCAGAAGTGGATGTTGGGCGAGTCGTACCAACTGTCCGGCAAATTGTCGGTCACCGGCATCGCACCGTTGAGCAGCAATTGGAGCCGGATGCGCCAGTGGCCGAAATTGGGAAACGAGATGATCGCGCGCCGGCCGATGCGCAGCATATGTTCGAGCACCTCGCGCGGACGCCGCGTCGCCTGCAGCGTCTGCGACAGGATCACATAGTCGAACGCGTCATCCGGATAGTCGGCAAGATCGGTGTCGGCGTCCCCCTGAATCACGGCGAGCCCCTTGGCGACGCACTCGTTCACGCCCTCGCGCGAAAGCTCGATGCCGCGCCCGTCGACGCCGCGCTGTTCCAGGAGCCGCAGCAATTCGCCGTCGCCGCAGCCGACGTCGAGCACGCGCGAACGCGGCTCCACCATGGCGGCGACCAGGCGATGGTCGAAACGCGCGCCGTCCGGCGCGCGCGCGGCGTCCGCCATGGTGAGATCGCGTTTGGGACGCAGCAGCATGGCTAGCCCTTCGGCGCGAGCCCGCGCGCCGCTCCGGCCGAATCGAGAAAGCCACGCACGATCGCGGACAATTCGGGTTCCTCGAGCAGGAACGCGTCGTGGCCCTTGTCGGTCACGATCTCGGCGAACGAGACGCGCGCCAAGCCGGCGTTGAGCGCATGAACGATCGCGCGCGAGTCCGTGGTCGGGAACAGCCAGTCGGAGGTGAACGAGATCACGCAGAAACGTGTCGGCGTGCCCTTGAAGGCGTTCGCCAGCACGCCGTCATAATCCGCCGCGAGGTCGAAGTAGTCCATCGCGCGCGTGAGATAGAGATACGAATTGGCGTCGAAGCGCTCCACGAACGTGATGCCCTGGTGGCGCAGATAGGACTCGACCTCGAAATCGGCGTCGAACGAAAACGTCGGGTTGGTGCGGTCCTGGAACTTGCGGCCGAACTTGCGATGCAGCGCGGCGTCCGACAGATAAGTGATGTGTGCACCCATGCGGGCGACCGCAAGCCCGCGCCGCGGGTTCGCGCCCTCGACCAGATAGCGGCCCTGGCGCCACTCCGGGTCCGCCATCACGGCCTGGCGGCCGACCTCATGAAACGCGATGTTTTGCGCCGAGTGACGCGTCGCGGTCGCGATCGGGAGCGCCGAATAGACGCGCTCGGGAAAGCTCGCCGCCCATTGCAGCACCNNGCATGCCGCCCATCGAGCCGCCCGCGACCGAGAACAGTTGCTCGATGCCGAGATGGTCGAGCAGCATCGCCTGCGCCCGCACCATGTCGCGGATGGTGATGACCGGGAACTCGAGGCCCCACGGTTTGCCGGTTGCCGGATTGGTCGAGGCCGGGCCCGTCGTGCCCATGCAGGCCCCGACCACGTTCGGGCAGATGATGAAATAGCGTTCGGTGTCGATCGGCTTGCCGGCCCCGATCAGGCTTTCCCACCAGCCGGCCTTGCCGGTCACCGGGTGGACGTTGTGGACATGCTGGTCGCCAGTGAGCGCATGGCAGACGAGGATCGCGTTCGAGCGCTGCTCGTTGAGCGTGCCGTAGGTCTGGTAGGCGATCTGGAACGGCGACAGTTCGACGCCGGCATCGAGCTTGAGCGGCTTGTCGCGGCCGAAGCGCACGACCTCGGACTGCGGATTGTCTGCCTCGCGCAAATGAGACTGCGAGTCCTGGACCGGCGCGTCCTTGCTCGCGAAGTCCCGCCTGACGACCTGAGCCTCGACCATTGCGTTTCCCGGTCCCCGCGATCAACGCCGCGGGAGCGTGACACTATCGGCAATCGAGAGGGCGTTAAAGGTCCCTGTCGCGAAGAGTCAACGTTTTCTTTGATTTCGGCCGAGCCGGGACCTAGAACCACGCGTCATGGTGAACCCCGTTCCGCCCACGCTCGCCGATCTGCGCCGCGATATCGATCGCATCGACGAGGCGATGCACCGCCTGTTGATGGAACGTGGCGACATCATCGACACGCTGATCGCCACCAAGAAGACCGCCGAGTCCGGCTCGGCGTTCCGTCCGGCGCGCGAGGCCGACATGATGCGCCGCCTGGTGGAGCGCCATCATGGCATCCTGCCGCTCGATACCGCGGAGGGCATCTGGCGCGTCATCATCGCGACGTTCACCTATGTGCAGGCACCGTTTTCGGTGCATGCCGATCTCTCGGCCGGCGAGCCCGCGATGCGCGACAGCGCACGTTTTCACTTCGGCTTCACGGTGCCGTTCATGACGCACATGGGTCCGGCCGGCGTGCTCGCGGCGGTCGCCAACTCGCGCGGCGATCTCGGCCTCGTGCCGGCCGCCGTCGCCAAGGACGCCTGGTGGACCGCGCTCGAAGGTCCTGACGCGCCGAAGATCATCGCGCGGCTGCCCTTCGTGGAGCGCGCCGATCATCCGGCGGGGCTCCCGGTGTTCGCCATCGCACGGCCGCATCCGGACGCGCTCGTAACCGATGTCGAGACCTGGAGCATTCGCGTCGCCGGCTGGGGTCCGGCGGCTGCGCAGGCGCTCGCACCGCTGGCCGACGCGGTCGCAGTCGCGGATCGCGGCTTCGACGCGGCGGCGCTGCTGGCCTCGGTCCCCCATGGCGCGCTCGGCGCGGTCGAGGCCGCGCTGGTCGAGGCCGGCGCCTCGGTGCGCTCCAAGGCTCTCGTCGGCAGCCATGCGAGGCGCTATACGGTCACCGCCAACGGGGCGGTTTCCTCCCCCTGACCGCAGTAGATTTCTCTCACTGGCTGGAATGCACCGATGTCCGCGCTAGAGCGTCCGCAGCCGCGTCCCGGCGTGCTCAGCATCAAGGCCTATGTGCCGGGAAAGAGCCACGCGCCCGGCGTCGCCAAGGTGCACAAGCTCTCGTCCAACGAGACCCCGCTGGGGCCGAGCCCGCAGGCGGTCCAAGCCTATCTCGCCGAAGCCGAACGGCTGCACGACTATCCGGACGGCAGCGCGAGCGCGCTGCGCGAGGCGATCGGACGCGCCTATGGGCTCGATCCCGACCGCATCGTGTGCGGCGCCGGCTCCGACGACCTCCTCAACCTGATCGCCCGCGCCTACCTGCAGGACGGCGACGAGGCGATCCACACGACCCACGGCTTCCTGGTCTATCCGATCGCGACGCTCGGCACCGGCGCGACGCCCGTGGTGGCGCCGGAGACGAACTACACCGCCGACGTCGATGCGATCCTCGCCAAGGTGAGCGAGCGCACGAAGGTCGTGTTCCTCGCGAACCCGAACAATCCGACCGGCACCTACATCCCGTTCGATGAGGTCAAGCGGCTGCACGCGGCCTTGCCGCCCCGCGTGCTGCTCGTGATCGACGCGGCCTATGCCGAATATGTCCGGCGGAATGATTACGAGTCCGGCATCGATCTGGTGGCGACCTCGGAAAACGTCGTGATGTGCCGCACGTTCTCCAAGATCTACGGCCTCGCAGCGCTGCGCCTCGGCTGGCTCTATGGGCCGGCGCACGTCGTCGATGCGCTCAATCGCATCCGCGGACCGTTCAACGTCAATGCGCCCTCGATCGCGGCGGGCGTCGCGGCGATCGGCGACACCGCGCATGTCGAGCTCTCGCGCCAGCACAATGAGAGATGGCTGGCCTGGCTGACCGAGGAGATCGGCAAGCTCGGCCTCACCGTGACGCCGAGCGTCGGCAATTTCATCCTGATCCACTTCCCCGACGAGAAGGGCAAAACCGCGAAGGACGCCGACACGCTGTTGACCTCGCGCGGCGTCGTGATGCGCGCCGTCGGCGCCTATCACCTGCCGGACGCGCTGCGCATGAGCATCGGCACCGAGGAGGCGAACCGCCTCGCGGTCGCGACGCTCGCCGCGCTGATGGGGAAGAAGGGGTGAGTCCGCCCATTATCGATCGCCTCGCGCTGATCGGCGTCGGCCTGATCGGCGGCTCGATCGCGCGCGCGGCGCGCGAATACGGCGCGGCGCGGACCATCGTGGCGACCGCACGCTCTCCCGCGACGCGCAGGCGTGTGGCCGAGCTCGGCATCGCGGATCAGGTGGTGGAAACGAATGCCGAGGCCGCCAAGGGCGCCGACCTCGTCATCGTCTGCATCCCGGTCGGCGCGAGCGGTCCGGTCGCAGCCGAGATCGCGCCGCATCTCAAGGCCGGCGCGATCGTCTCCGATGTCGGATCGGTCAAGGGCTCGGTGCTCGCCGACATGGCGCCGCACATCCCGAAGGGCGCGCATCTCATCCCGGCGCATCCGGTCGCCGGCACCGAGAATTCCGGCCCGGATTCCGGCTTCCCCGAACTATTCGTCAACCGCTGGTGCATCCTGACGCCGCCTGAAGGCGCCGACAAAGAAGCCGTCGAGACGCTGCGCGCGTTCTGGGCCACGCTCGGCGCCAACGTCGAAACCATGACGGCGCAGCACCACGACCTCGTGCTCGCGATCACCAGCCATCTGCCGCACCTGATCGCCTACACGATCGTCGGCACGGCGGAGGAGTTCTCCAACGTCTCCCGCTCCGAAGTGCTGAAGTTCTCCGCCGGCGGCTTCCGCGATTTCACCCGCATCGCGGCCTCCGATCCGACCATGTGGCGCGACGTGTTCCTGCACAACAAGGACGCGGTGCTGGAGATGCTCGCGCAGTTCAGCGCGGATTTGGGCTACCTCACCCGCGCGATGCAAGATGGCGACGGCGATGCGCTGTTCGACCACTTCACGCGCACGCGCGCGATCCGCCGCGGCATCGTGTCGATCGGGCAGGATTCCGCCGCGCCCGACTTCGGCCGCCCGCATCCGGCGAAACCGCTCGCGCCGCTGGCAAGGCCTTACGCGGCGGATAGCGAGTAGTCACCGCCTGCGCAAATCCCGCAAAATCTCCCGTGCCGCATTGTGCCCCGGCAGTCCAGTCACGCCGCCGCCAGGATGCGTACCCGAGCCGCACATGTAGAGGCCCGGCAGCGGCCCGCGATAGTCCGCGTGTCCCAGTATCGGCCGTGCCGAGAACATCTGGCCGAGATCGAGCGCGCCGTGGAAGATGTCGCCGCCGACCAGCCCGAAGGTGCGTTCGAGATCGAGCGGCGAGAATATCTGCCGGCCGAGTACCGAGCGCTTGAAGTTCGGCGCGTAGCGATCGACGGTCTCGATCATCAGGTCGGCGACCGCTTCGCGATGCTCGTCCCAGGACGATCCATCGGGCAGTTGCGGTGCGACATGCTGGCAGAACAGGCTCGCGACATGCCGGCCCTTGGGCGCGAGCGAACCGTCGAGCGTGGACGAAATCACCAATTCGACGATCGGCTGCCGCGACCAGCCAAACATGCGCGCATCGAAATAGGCCTGTTCCATATAGGCGAGCGACGGCGCGATGATGATGCCGGCGGTATGGTGCTCGGCGAGGTCGCGTCCGGGCAGGCAGATGAAATCGGGCAGCTCCGACAGCGCGACGTTCATGCGGAATGTGCCGGAGCCGCAGCGCCATTTCGTAATCCGCTCGACGAACAGCGCGGGCAGCGCGGCCGGATCGATCAGGCGGCCGTAGAGCAGCTTCGGATTGAGGTTCGAGATGACGGCGCGGGCGCGGATCGCCTCGCCGGCCTCCGTCACCACGCCCGCGGCGCGGCCTTTCTCGACGATGACTTCGCGCACCGCCGCAGCGACCCGGATTTCCGCACCCGCCGCAGCGGCTGACTTCGCCATCGCCTGCGTAATCGCCCCCATGCCGCCGATCGCGTGGCCCCAGACGCCCTTCTTGCCGTTCACCTCGCCGAAGCAGTGATGCAGCAGCACATAGGCCGAACCTGGCGTGTAGGGGCTCGCGTAGTTGCCGACGACGCCGTCGAAGCCGTACGCGGCCTTGATCGGGGCGCTCTCGAACCAATGATCGAGGTAGTCGCCCGCCGAATTGGTGAAGAGGTCGAGCAGCTCGCGCTGGAGATCGAGGCCCAGATGCCGCAGCCGGTTCGCGAGCTGCCCGGTCTTGACCAGTTCGCCGATCGCGGCGAGCGGATGACCCTCGATGATATTCGGCGGCGTCTCGAGCGCGGTCGCACGCAGCACGTCGGCGACGGCTTGCAGCCGCGCCGCGTAGTCGTCGAGGCGTCCGGCGTCGCGCGCCGAGAATTTCGCGACCTCGTCCTTCGTCCGTCCGCCACCGACCTTGAGGTAGCGACCGTCATCGAGCGGCAGGAAATTCGCGATGCGGCGCTCGACGATGCGCAGCCCGTGCTGGGCAAGCGCGAGGTCGCGGATGACCTTCGGATTGAGCAGCGAGACCGTGTAGGAGGCGGTCGAATTGCGGAAACCCGGATGGAATTCTTCCGTGACCGCGGCCCCGCCGACGATCCCGCGCCGTTCGAGCACGATCACCTTGAGGCCAGCCATGGCGAGGTAAGCGGCGCAGACGAGACCGTTGTGCCCGCCTCCGATGATCACCGCGTCGTACAATTCTGCCCTCTAATACAGCGGCGGTACCTGGCCGACCGCAATCGGACCGAGCGTCACGGCGCCGTCGGCAAACTTCAGCGGCATCGCGACGGCGGGCTTGCCTTCGAGATCGGTCTGCTTGCCCAACAGCGCCAGCAACCCGACCTGAAGCGGATTGGGCTGCCCTGGCGCGCCGCGAATGGTGCCGCTGATCGTCGGAACGGCGCGCTCGATCGCACCCAGCGCGGAGCTGGGCGGCGCGGCGCGCTTGTCGCCGGCGAGCGCCGGCACGAAACGCTCGAGCAGGCCGGCCGCCGTAACCTGCATCGTGCCGTCGAGCGCACCGCGCGGGGAGAGTGCGAGCGTACCGGTCGCGGTCGCGAGCGCCTCACCTTGCGCGAAGCGCGAGCTTTGCACCTCGATCCGCCCGCCGGCTGCCTGCCATTCGCGCAAGCGCACCGGCAGCGGCTTCGGCGCCAGGTCCTTCAAGCCGTGCAGCACGGCGGCCGCATCGAAGTCGGTCGGTTGATTGACGATTGCGCCGAAGGTCGGCGCGGTCGCGGCGACCAATTTGACCGCCAGATCGATCGCCGGATTGTGCGGCCACGATCCGAACTGGACGCGGGCGTGAAACTCGGCGTGCTGGGCGTCCATCAGCCGCTTGCCGTCCTGGTCGAGCTTGAGGCCGTCGATCGCGATCGACGCGCGCTCCGGGTCGTCGGGCGTTCCGCGCACGCTGGTCTGCGCCAGCGTCCAGTCGGCCGACATGTCCGGCTGGCCCGGCATCACCGCCGTCAGCGGCCCGGTGAACTCGGCGATCAAGAGCTTCGGGTCCCACACCTGCGCGACCACGAGGATCTGCTTGAGCTTCACGGCGACAGGCGGCTGCGTGTCCCTGAGTTCGACACCCGCATCGATGCAGCGCACTTCGATCCGGAATGGATAGCCGCCGAACTCCTGCTTGCCGCAGGCGAAGACGCGTCCCGCGTTGGCCTGCCGCGCGCGCCAGTCCTCGATCTGTGCCCGCGCCCCGCGCGCCGCATAGACCCAAAATCCGCTCCAGGCGGCCGCCAGCACCAGAACGAAGATCAGCGGCACGAAGATCGGCCAATGCCGGGGGCGCGGTGCAAGTACAGGGTGATAGGTCATTTCAAGTCGCGACATGTGCTCAAAGCCGCGGCAGGCTTGGCGGCGCGATGTGGCCCTATCAAGGCACCAGAGGCCGATTGCGCCTGCAGTTCGAGGCTGTTAGAGCGCAATCCGGCGAAGCGGAAACCGGTTCGCCGCAGATTGCGCGGTCAGTCAACAAATCAGCGGATCACGCCGCCTCTGTCAACGCCTTCGGCACGATCGATGGACTTGCGTTTGGACCCCACGGACGAGGACCTCTGGGTCTTCGGCTACGGCTCGCTGATCTGGCGGCCGGGCTTCGACTATCTCGAGCGCGCGCCGGCGCGGCTGACCGGCGCGCATCGCGCGCTCTGCGTCTTCTCGCACGTCCATCGCGGCACCCCGGAAAAGCCCGGGCTCGTGCTCGGCCTCGATCTCGGCGGGTCCTGTCGCGGCATCGCGTATCGGGTCGCCGCCGCGCGGCGTGCCGAGACAGTCGCCTATCTGCGCGCGCGCGAGCAGGTCACGATGGTCTACCGCGAGACGTTCCGCGGCGTCACCCTGCTCACGCAGCCCGAGCGGCGCGTTTCCGCGCTCTGCTACACGATTGATCACGGCCATCCGCAATATGCCGGCCGGCTCGACCTTGCGACGCGGCTGCATCTGGTGCGCCAGGGCCACGGCCAGTCCGGCGCCAACCGCGACTATGTTCTCTCGACCGTACACGCGCTCGAAGCGCTCGGTCTGCACGACCGCGATCTGCATCTGTTGGCGGAGCGGCTGCGCGGTGTCCACGAGGCGCGGGCGTCGTAAATCTCTGCTGTGTCCCGGTTAACCTCCACCCCACCCTCCCCCACTTGCGGGGGAGGGATAAAGTCGACCGGGATTATCCGCCCTTTGACGAGGTACCAGCCGAACAGCGGAATCCACGCGGATCGACGCGATGCATCGTCAACTCTTGGCGTTGCCGCGAATGGCGCTGACGTCCAGCGGGCCGGATAGCGGCTCGATACGCATCCGCAGCAGCGCAAAGACGTATTTGGCGTATTCGGAGAAGATCAGCTTCGCGGTCGGGGCGCTCATCCACCAGCGCTCGCCGCGCAGCCGGTCGGTCACGACCGGAAATGGCACGAGAACGATATCCGGCATCTGCTGGCCGAGCTCCACCATGCTCCGCGGCATGTGGTAGCTTGAGGTCACGACGATCAGCGAGCGGAAGCCGCGCTCGCGCACCCAGCGCCGCGTCTCCACCGCGTTGCCGACCGTATTGACGGCGGAATAATCGAGGTCGACGCAGCACGCGACCACCTTCTCATAGCCCGGCAACTGCCGCGCGATTTCCGCAGCCGTCGTCGTGCGGTGCACACCGCTGATCAAGAGGCGCTTGCCGTGGCCGGCGGCAAGAAGCTCCATCGCGTCGGCGACGCGCGAGGCGCCGCCGGTGAGCACAACGATGCCGTCCGCATCGCGGTCGAGCGCCACCTCCTCGGCGGGCACGTGCCAGACGAACCAGATGAAGCCGCCGCCGAGCAGGACCACGACCGCGACCACGAGCGCCGCCAAGGCGCGCACGAGCGGTCGCAACCATCGCCCACGCTCCGCCGAAGCTTTCGGCTCTCGTTCGGTTGCCGTCATCGGTCTGTTGTCCTGACCGTCATCATAGCGTGGAATGCCGCCGCGAGCGACGCGGATGCCTATTCCATGGACTTCAGCGTGCGGCGAACGGTCAGCCGCGACGTCAACGTCGTCACCGCGGCGATGAGCACGATGAGCCCGGCCACCGCCCCATAGCCTTCGGGCCCGACCGCGAGACGGCCGAACAGGACGGACATCTCGCTGTCCGCGGTGCCGCCGAGCCAGCCCGACATCAGCCGAGCGAGTGCGAACAGCGCGATCGCGGCGCCGCCGCCGAGCGCGCCACCCTTCAGGCCGAGCAGCATGAAATGCCGCTGAAACTCTCCCGCGATGAAGGATTCTCTCGCCCCGACCACGTGCAGCACCTCCACGATCGGCCGGTTGCTCGCCATCGCGCCATGGGTGGCGAACATGACCGACAGTATGGTCGCGGCGACCACGAGCGCCAGCACCCCGAGCCCGGCGACGACCGCGCTGCGCGCCATCGCGCGCATCCGGTCGACGAAGCCGCGGTGATCGTCAAGGCTCGCGCCCGGCACTTGTTCGCCGAGTTGCCGGCGCAACGCTGCGAGATCCGGCGCACCACCGACCCGCACCACGATCAGACGCGGCACCGGCAGCTCGTCGAGCGCAAGGCCGCTGCCGAGCCACGGCTCGAGCAGCTTGGCCGACTCCTCCTTGGTGTAGGGACGCACGCTGCCGATGCCGGGCGTCGCCTGGGCCAGCGCCGCCGCCTTCTGCACCGCGGCCTCGATATCGCGGCCTTCGACGGGGCGGACCTGGATCGTCACCTCGCGCGCGACCTCCGACTGCCATTCGCCGGCCGCGGAACGCACCAGCACCACCGCGCCGACGGTAAGCGCCGCCAGGAACGTCATGATGGCGATCACGGCGAGCAGCGCGCGGCCAGCGATCGAGTCGGCCGGCACAATCGCGGCGGCGGTGTCCGGCAGCGCGCCCGCGGGCGCCGCCGGCGCCACGCTGTCCTCCTCGAAATATTCGCTCTGCGCCGCCATGACGGTCTCAGTCGTAGGCATGGAGCTGGCCCCCATGCAGCACCAGTCGGGGTGCGTCATAGAGGTCCATCAGGGCAATGTCATGGGTCGCGATCACGACCGACGTTCCGGATTTATTGAGCTCGACCAACAGGCGCAAGAGACGGTGCGCGAGCTTGGGGTCGACATTGCCGGTCGGCTCGTCGGCGAGCAGAAGTTGCGGCCGTGCGATAACGGCGCGCGCGATCGCGGCGCGCTGCTTCTCGCCACCGGAAAGGATCGGCGGCAGCGCCGCCATCCGCTCGCCGAGCCCGACCCAGTGCAGCAATTCCACGACCTCGTGGCGATAGCTCGCCTCCTCGCGCCCGATCACGCGCAGCGGCAGCGCGACGTTCTCGTAGGTCGTGAGATGATCGAGCAGGCGGAAGTCCTGGAACACGACGCCGATGCGACGCCGCAGCGTCGTCAGCGCATCCTGCGACAGCATCGCGACGTCATGGCCGAACAGGGTGATCAGCCCGCGCGTCGGCTTGAGCGCGAGGAACAGCAATCGCAACAGTGAGGACTTACCCGCGCCGGATGGGCCGGTGAGGAACTGGAAGGAATGTGGATCGAGCCGGAAGCTCACGTCGTGGAGCACTTCCGGTCCGAGGCTGTAGCGCAAGCCCACGTTCTCGAAGCGGACCATGCGTCCTCCGAATCGGCCCCGCAGAGCTTTCAGGCCTGCGCATTAAGGATGCATTAACGATCTTGGGCACGATCATGGCCAAGGGCCGACCACATCTGGGTTTTTCATGGTTTCCGATTCGTTAACGCACCGCTGTTAGGAGAAACGAGCCTGTTTCCCGCGAGTCCGCGATGCTGATCGCTTGCCCGTCCTGCGCAACCACGTATCAGATCGAGCTGGTGGCGCTTGGCCCCGCCGGGCGCTCGGTTCGTTGCTCGCACTGCCGAAACACGTGGTTCGCGACGCAGGGCGATGCACTCGCCGCGACCGCCGCCGCGATGGCGGCGGATGCGCCGGAGCCGACGCCGGACCTGCCGGCTGTCATAACGCGTGCCGACGAGATGCCGGATGGCGTCTGGATGGTACCTGACGCCCCGCCGCCGGAAGCTTCGGCCGTCGCAATATTCGCCGATGCGCCCTCGATCGCCCCGCACGACACATCGGACGCGCCGAATCCGCCCGAGCCGGAGGCCGGCATTCCGGATGCGATCGAGACTATCGCGGCGCGGCGCGCCCGCCGGGTCGAAGCCGATCGCCGCAGCCGGCCCAACCTGCCGCGGCGGCTCGCGACCGCGCCGATGCTGATCGTAGCGCTGCTCGCAATCCTCGGCGCAGCCATCAACTGGCGCGCCGCGGTCGTGCGTCACCTGCCGCAGACCGCATCGCTGTTCGCCGCCGTCGGCCTCCCGGTCAACCTGCGCGGGCTCGTCTTCCAGGACGTGAAGAGCGTGAGCGAGCCGCAGGACGGCATGCCGGTGCTGGTGATCGAGGGCACGATCGTCAACGTCACGCGGGCGACCCTCGATATACCGCGGCTGCGCTTCGCATTGCGCAACGCCGCCGGACAGGAGATTTATGCGTGGACCGTGTTGCCGGCCAAGCCGCAGCTTGGATCGGGGAACGGCCTGACTTTCCGCACGCGGCTTGCCTCGCCGCCCGCGGAGGGACGCGACGTGGTGGTACGCTTCTTCAACCGGCACGACGTGACCGCCGGCCTGCAGTGAGAGTCCGATGAGCGACATCACGATTCGCGTCCTGTTCGATGCCGCCACGATCGCGCAGCGCAACCAGGCGCTCGCCGCCGAGATCAAGGGAGCGGCGCCGGAGCGCCTCCTCGTCGTCGCCGTGCTCAAGGGCAGCTTCATCTTCGCCGCCGACCTGATCCGCGCGCTGCACGGGGCGGGGCTCGCGCCCGAAGTCGAGTTCGTCTCGCTGTCGAGCTATCGCGAGGGCACGGTTTCGACCGGCACGGTGACGGTCCTGCACGACGTCGAAAGCGAGATGCGCGGACGCGACGTGCTGCTGATCGACGACATCCTCGAATCCGGCCGTACGCTCGCCTATGCCAAGGACCTGTTCGCGGCGCGCGGCGCAAAGCGCGTGCTCACCTGCGTGCTGCTGGAGAAGCCCGGCAAGCGCGCGGTCGAGCTGGATGCGGATTTCGTCGGCTTTCATTGCCCCGATCTGTTCGTGGTCGGTTACGGCATGGACGTCGCGCATGCCTATCGCCAGCTTCCCTTCGTCGGCGTCATAGAGAGAAGCTAGGAGCGATGCCAGGAAAAGTGGGAACCGGTTTTCCGTCCGGCATCGCGACCAAAAAGGAGTGACACAATGGCCCGTATCCTGATCGCAGAGGACGAGGAGGCGTTGCGCCTCCTGACGGCGCGCGCGCTCAAGGGGGCCGGCCATGACGTCATCACGGCGGCGGACGGCGGCGCGGCGCTCGACTGCCTCACCCGCGAGGAGGGCCGCTTCGATCTCTTGCTCACCGACATCAAGATGCCGGTGATGGACGGCATCGCCGTCGCGCTCGCGGCCGCGCGCGATTATCCCGATCTCGTGATCGTGCTGATGACCGGCTATGCGGACCAGCGCGAGCGCGCCGTCAACCTCAACGCGCTGATCCACGACGTCGTGTCGAAGCCGTTCACGCTCGCCGAGATCAAGACCGCCGTCGAGGATGCGTTGGCTGCGAAAGCCAAGCGGGCGCCAGTCGCGGCCAGCGGCTGACGGCCGGTACCACCTAGAAGTCCTTGAGCAACCGCTCGATGTAGTCGAGCTCGGGCTGTGGGCGCGCCGGATCGGCGAAGCGCCGGCGCAGCTCGTCGAGAATGCGCCGCGCGCGCTGCACGTCGATCTCGCCCGGCACCTTCACGGTGACGTCGTCGCCATAGTCGCGGCCGCGCAACGGCCGCCCGAGCGGATCGGTACTTTTGTTGGCGCGCGCGGGCCCGTTACGTCCGGGCGAACCGGGACCGGGACCCGGACCGTTCTGCTGCATCTGCTGGGCCAGGTTCTGCGCGCCGCGCCGCAACGCCTCCAGCGCGCGTCCCTGCGCATCGACCGCGCCCTCGGCGTTGCCCTCGCCGAGCGAGCCCTCGGCATCGCGCATCGCGCTTTCGGCTTGCCCCAGCCCGTTGTCATCCTGTCCCGGCTGGTTCTGGCCGGGCTGATTCTGCCCCGGCTGAAGCTGGCCGCGCTTGCGCATCTCGTCGAGCAGCTTCTTGAGCTGTTCGCGCAATGCCTGTTGGTTCTGCTTCAATTCACCGAACTGGCTCGGATCGCCTTGCTGCGGATTCTGCTGGCCGCGCGGCCCGCGCTGATTGCGCCGCAGGTCCTGTCCCTGGCGGAAGGTCTTGTCGCGCAGGTTCTGCTGCTCGCGGATCATGTTGCCGAGCTCATCGAGCGCCGACATGTCGTCGTCCATGTCGCCGTCCTGCGGCTGGCCCGGCTGAGCCATCTGCAGGTTCTCCAGCATCTGCTGCAGCTCATCCAGCATGCGCTTTGCCGCGTCCTTGGCGCCGGACTGGGCAAGCTGCTCCATCTTGTCGATCATGCTCTTGAGGTCCTGCGGACGGAGCATGCGGGCATTGGGATCGAGCGGCCGGGCGAGCTGCTGCGGATTCTTGCGCATCTGCTCGGCGAGCGCCTGTAGGAAGCGGTCAAGCGCCGCGCGCAGGTCCTCGGTGAGCTTCTTGATCTCCTCGTCGGTAGCGCCGCGCTCCAGAGCCTGGCGCAGCGCGTCCTGCGCGGCACGCAAGGCGGCCTCGGCATCGGAGAGCTGGCCGTCCTCGATCGTTACCGCCATCGACCACAGCCGCGCAACGACGTCGCGCAGTTGGTCATCGGTCCTGGCGAGCGTGAGCTGGTGGGTGATCGAGCGCAGCCCGAGATAATGAGCGATCTCCGGCATGAACTTCTCGGGCGCGATCGCGAGCGCGTCGAGCGCCTTGAGCACCATCGGCTGCGCATTGGCGTCGAGTGCAAGGACGCGCCGCTGCTCGATCAACGCGCGCGCCAGCGGCTTCACGAACACGCGCTCGGGCAGCCTGAACTCGGTCGGCGAGCTTGAGCCTTCGTTGCCGGCCTCGTCACGCGCCGTTAGCGTCAGCGCGACGTCGGCGCCGGCCCACGGATGGTCGGACAGATCCTTGATGGTCTGGCCGACACCGTTGCGGGTGCGCGGCTGCGGCAGCACCAGCGCAAAGTCCGGCGCGCCGTAGAGCGGGCGCTGCGTGTGGCCATCGGACGCGGGCTTCTGCTTGAGCGCGAAGGTCGCCTGCGCGCCGATGACGCCGTAATCGTCCTCGATCTTGTAGGCAAGTTGCAGCGCGCCGCGCGCCTGCGGCTCCGGATCCTTGGTCAGCGCGATGGTCGGCGCGCGATCCGGGATGGCGGCGAAATTGAAGACGACGTCCTCGTCGAGCACGCCGCGCAGCGTCGCGGTCCCGCGCTCGGTGATGGTGTAACGGTGCTCCTCGGTGCCTGCCGGCGGCGCCGGTGCGCCCTTGCGGCTTGCCTCGGCAAGGCCGCCGCTGGTTATGATCTCAAGCCGGCTCGCGCCACTCGCCCGGACAACGAGCACGCTGCCGGTTGGCACGGTCTGCACGCTCGCGGCCTGATGCGGCTCGCCGGCACGAACGCCCGGCAGGATCACCGGCGGCCTGCCGGTGTAGCTCGGCGGCGTCACCCAGGCATCGACGCGGAAGTTCTTCACCGGCACGACGCCGGCCCAGTCGAACGCCGCGGTCACGCGCTTCACGCGTTCGCCGAAGGCCGCAAAGAAGGTCGAGACCACGAGCAGGGCTACGAGCGCGCGCACCGCGACCGGATCGAACACCGGCAATCGCGGCCGCGGCGTCCCGGCCTTGAGCGAAGCGGCCGCGCGCACCGCCTGCTCGACGTGCGCGCGCCACAAGGCGAGCGAAACCTGGTCGCGCTCCCCGGTCGCGATCTCGTCGGCGAGCGCGGTTGCCGGGCGGTGCGCGATCCCGCTGCCGCGGTCGAGCCGGCGCAGCCCGTCATAGGTGCTCGGCAGGCGAAAGCGGAGCAGCGGCAGCGCCGCGACCGCGATCAGGACAACGAGGACGAACAGTGCGACCGCGCGTCCCATGGGCGGCAGGAAGAGCCACAGCCCGGCCCAGGAGACCGCCAGGAAGATGCCGACCGCGACCGCGAGCGAGGCAAGCGCGGGCCACAGGCGCTCCCACAGGAGCGTCCACCACGCCCGCCGCAGCGCGCGTGCGAGCAGCGCATCGGCGACCTGCGCATCGGCGCTTGGCGGCGGGTCGCTGGGTAAGTCCGTCGGTCGGTCGCTCACCTGCTTCTCCGTGGCCAGACATAACGTGATTTGGCCGGGCGTCACAAGCAATGCTCAGAAAGCAAGCAATTTTCAGGCCGCCTAATGGCTTACAGGCAACTTCAAGTGACCTTTCGTCACATCCAGGGTGGCAATTGGTCGAGACCGATCAAGGCATCCACCTCGAAACGCGGCCGTACCACGGCCCATTCGGAGCCGCTCACCAGTACTTCAGGCACCAGCGCGCGGGTATTGTAGGTTCCCGCCTGCACGGCCCCATAGGCGCCCGCCGTCATGATCGCCATCAGGTCGCTCGGCCGGGGCGCGACGATGTCCCGGTCGAGCGCGAAATAATCGCCGGTCTCGCACACCGGCCCGGCCACATCGGCGACGATGCGGGGCGCGTCGGGCTCAGGCTCGCGCACCGGGCGGATGTCGTGGTGCGCCTCGTAGAGCGTCGGACGGATCAGGTCGTTCATCGCCGCATCGACGATCACGAAGGTCTTCGCTTCGCCGCGCTTCACATAGATGACGCGCGTCACCAGGATGCCGGCATTGCCGACGATCAGGCGCCCCGGCTCGAAGATCAGCTTGCAGTCGAGGCCGTGTGTGGCGCGCTTGACGACAGCCGCGTAGGCGAGCGGGTCCGGCGGCGGCTCGTTGTCCTGATAGTAGGGAATGCCCAGGCCCCCGCCGAGATCGACATGCTCGATGCAGTGGCCGTCGGTGCGCAGCGTACGCACGAAATCGGAGAGCAGTGCGAATGCGTCCTCGAACGGCTGCAGCTCGGTGATCTGGCTGCCGATATGCATGTCGACGCCGGCGACGCGCACGCCCTTGAGCTTGGCGGCGCGTGCATAGACCTCGCGCGCGCGACTGATCGGGATGCCGAACTTGTTCTCGGCGCGGCCGGTCGCGATCTTGGCGTGGGTCTTGGCATCGACATCGGGATTGACGCGTATCGAGATCGTCGCGATGCGGCCTTTCGAGATCGCGATCGAGGACAGAAGTTCGAGCTCCGGCTCGGACTCGACATTGATGCAAAGGATTTCTTCGTCGACCGCCTGCGCGAGCTCAGCCGCGGTCTTGCCGACGCCGGAGAACATGATCCTCTCCGCCGGTACGCCGGCGAGGAGCGCGCGCTTCAGCTCGCCGCCCGACACCACGTCGGCGCCAGCGCCGAGCCGCGCGAGCGTCGCGATCACCGCCTGGTTCGAGTTCGCCTTCATGGCGTAGCAGACGAGCGAGGGCACGTCGGCGAAGGCGTCGGCGAACACGCGGTAGTGCCGCTCGAGCGTCGCGGTCGCGTAGCAATAGAACGGCGTTCCCACGGCGTCAGCGAGCGCCGTGAGATCGACCGCCTCGGCGTGCATCACGCCGCCACGATAGGTGAAATGGTGCATGGCGGGCTCGGCTGCGAGGGTCTGGTCCGCACCGGCGGGGTCAGGCGAGTGTGCCGGCTTTTTGTTTGCACATGATCTTATCCGAAAACCGGCCACTTTTCAGGATCATGCGCCAGCGCCTAGTCGAGGAGCCCGTCGATCAGCAGGCGTTTCTTTTGTCCAGGCGGCGCGATCGGCCGGCCGCCGCTGTCGTAGAGCTGTTGCTGTTGTTGCGCCTGGTCAGTGCCCGGCTCGGCAAGCTGCGCGCCCGGCGGCGGATCGAGCGGCCCCTTGCGGCCGCACGCCGACAGCGTCAGACCGAGCGCAAGCGCGAGCGCGGCCATGGCGGCGGCACGGACGACTGGACGGTCGGAACGGATCACGGCATCCCCCTGAAACCCGCGCACATATACCAGATCGAGTGCGGCGCGGGCGAGGCTGTGCTCACAATGCTTGGCGCTCATCGGGCGCGCGCCGTTTTGTCGAGTTTCTTCAACCACTTCTTGGCCTCACGCCGGACATTGTCGGGCGCCGTGCCGCCATAGCTGACCCGGCTCGCGACCGAACGCTCGACGCTGAGCACCTCGAATACCGCCTTGGTGATGCGCGGCTCGGCCGCCTGCATGGTGGCGAGTGGCAGCTTCTCCAGCGGCAGTCCGGCCCGCTCGGCCGCCGCCACGATGTGGCCGGTGATGTGATGGGCTTCGCGGAACGGGATTTTCAGCGTGCGCACCAGCCAGTCGGCGAGATCGGTCGCGGTCGAATAGCCCGCGCCCGCCGCCGTCTTCATGCGCGCCGTATCCGGCTTGAGGTCGGCGGCCATCCCGGTCATCGCGGCGATGCAGAGCGTCAGCGCGGAGAGCGCGTCCATCGCGCCTTCCTTGTCCTCCTGCATGTCCTTCTGATAGGCGAGCGGCAATCCCTTCATCACCACCGTGAGCGCCGTGAGCGCGCCGAAGATGCGCCCGGTCTTTGCCCGCACCAGTTCGGCCGCGTCGGGGTTGCGCTTCTGCGGCATGATCGAGGAGCCGGTGGTGAACTTGTCCGACAGCCGCGCCAGCCCCGCGAGCGGCGAGCACCAGATCACGATCTCCTCGGCGAAACGCGAAAGATGCACCGCCGCGATGGAGGCAGCCGCCAGCGTCTCCAGCACGAAATCCCGGTCGGACACCGCGTCGAGCGAGTTCGCGGTCGCGCGATCGAACCCGAGCGCCTTCGCGGTCATCGTGCGGTCGAGCGGGAACGAGGTACCGGCAAGCGCCGCCGAGCCGAGCGGGGATTCGTTGAGCCGTTTGCGCGCGTCCGCGAAGCGGGAGCGGTCGCGCGCCGCCATTTCCACGTATGCCAGCAGATGGTGACCAAACGTCACCGGCTGCGCGGTCTGGAGATGGGTGAAGCCCGGCATGACGGTTGCTGCGTGCGCGAGCGCCTTCTCGGCAAGCGTATGCTGGTAACCGGCGAGCGCCGCGTCGATCGCGTCGATCGCATCGCGCACCCACAGCTTGAAGTCGGTCGCGACCTGATCGTTGCGCGAGCGCGCCGTATGCAGCCGTCCGGCGGCCGGCCCGATCAGGTCGGCGAGCCGCGCCTCGACGTTCATATGAATGTCTTCCAGCGCCCGCTTGAAGCGGAACTTGCCGCCCTCCATCTCTGACAGGATCGTGTCTAGACCGCGGGCGATCTTGACGGCATCGTCGCGCGCGATGATGCCTTGCTTGGCCAGCATGGCCGCGTGGGCCTTGCTTGCCGCAATGTCTTGGGCGTAAAGGCGCCGGTCGAAGTCGATCGAGGCGTTGATCTCCTCCATGATGGCGTCGGGGCCCGACGCGAAGCGCCCGCCCCACATCTTGTTGCTCATGATCTGACCGCCGGGAATTCGCCCACCATGACCACCAGTTCCGACGTAACGCGTGTTCCCACCAAGCGCCGGGGAGCAATGATCGCGGCCGGCGCCATCGCAGGCGTCGCTGTCGGGCTCGCGGCGGTATACGGGATCGGCGCCTTGCAGCGCAATCCGGCCGACGCCGCATGCAGCGCGGCGGCCGAGCTTGCCGGCCGCCTGACGGCGCTCGCCCATGGCGAGGTCGCGGCCATCAGCGTTGCGAGCGTGCCGCGCCGGCTGCCCGATCTGACCTTCACCGACGCCTCCGGCAAGCCGCGTATGTTGTCGGAATGGCGCGGGCGCACGGTGCTGCTGAACCTGTGGGCCACCTGGTGCGTGCCGTGCCGCCAGGAGATGCCGGCGCTCGATGCGTTGCAGGCGAAGTTCGGCGGCGACAAGTTCGAGGTCGTGGCCGTCAACATCGACACCCGCAATCTCGACAAGCCGAAGACCTGGCTGCAGGAGGTCGGCGTCAACCGGCTTAGCTATTATGGCGATCCGAGCGCGAAGGTGTTCCAGGACTTGAAAGCCATCGGCAAGGCCTTCGGCATGCCGACGACGTTGCTGATCGATCCGCAGGGCTGTGAGCTCGGCACGCTCGCCGGCCCGGCCGAATGGGCAAGCGACGATGCCGTCAAGCTGATTTCCAGCGTGCTCGGCCGCGGGTCCTGAGGATTTGCCGGCTCAGCGCCAGATCGCCCACCAGGGCTTCGCCGGGCAGAGCGACTGGTGCGGCTCGATCTTGACCAGCCGGTCGCGTACCCATCGCGGCGCCTCGCCGCTGATCATGTCGCGATTGGCGGTCGTCAACTGGCCGTCGCGCAGCCGCGCCTCGAGCGCCATGACCACGCGAGGCTCGGGCGCGATCTCCTCGCCGACGCCCTTGCGCGTCTCCGATCCACGCAGCGCGCCGAATTGGCGATTGGCCTGATCGATACCGTGGAAATAGAGCGCGATCTCGCCGACGATCATGCGTTGCTGCGCCGGTGAGCAGAACCGCATCGGCCCTTCGGTGAGCAGGCAATGCATCTGCTCGTTGATCCGCTTCATGCCGTCGGCATTGAGGAAATCCGCCGCCGCATCGGACGGCCGCGGCACCTTGCCGCCCAGAACGCGCGGGGCCGTGCTGGCGCAGACCTCGTCGGCAAGAACGGCGATCTCGTCCGGGCTCTTGCCGGCGTAGCGCCCGCCGTCCGGAGGCCGGATGCCGGTCTCGGCCGCGGGCCGGGCAACGCTGATGTCGCGCATGATCGCGCTGTTCGGTGCCTGGAAGAAGCGTGGCACGAACAAGAACAGCGCGAAGCCGATCACCACGCCGCAGATCGCGAATATCAGCGTGTATCTTCCGCCGCCGCCCTCGTCAGAAGGCGCGCCCCGACGGACGTCATCGCGCAGCCTTGAGCGGATGTCTTGTAGGTCCGTCATGCCGGCCGTCCCGGGATCGCCACCGGTTTGTTAATGGAGCGCAAGCCATGCGCGCCGGGTCCAGCGTGCGACGATAGGCGGGGCGCGTTAACGAAAGATAAGGCTGGGCCCACAAACCGGACCCAAACGCCCTGGAACCTGCGAAGCGGCAGCCCGATTATGGCGCCTTAGCGCGTCGGAACCGGCTTGTCGCCGCGGTAGTCATAGAAGCCGCGGTTGGCCTTGCGGCCGAGCCAGCCGGCCTCGACGTATTTCACCAGCAGCGGGCACGGGCGGTATTTCGAATCCGCCAGCCCCTCGTGCAGCACCTGCATCACGGAGAGGCAGGTATCGAGCCCGATGAAGTCGGCGAGCTCCAGCGGCCCCATCGGGTGATGCGCGCCGAGCTTCATGGCGGTGTCGATCGCCTCGACGGTGCCGACGCCCTCGTAGAGCGTGTAGATCGCCTCGTTGATCATCGGCAGCAGGATGCGGTTGACGATGAAGGCCGGGAAAATCCTCCGCGACCGCGATGGTCTTGTGCAGCGCCTTGATGAATTCCCGGCACGCATCGAAGGTGGTGTCATTGGTCGCGATGCCGCGGATCAGCTCGACCAGCTCCATCACCGGCACCGGATTCATGAAATGAATGCCGATGAACTTCTCCGGCCGGTCGGTCGAGGCGGCAAGCCGCGTGATCGAGATCGACGAGGTGTTCGTCCCGATGATCGCCTCGGGCTTGAGCGACGTGCATAGCTCGGCGAAAATCTTGCGCTTCACGTCCTCCTTCTCGGCCGCAGACTCGATGACGAGGTCGCAGTCGCTGAGCAACTCGAGCGTCTCGGCGCCGGCGATGCGCGAGAGCGCCTGCTGGCGATCCTGCTCGGCGATCAGCTTGCGCGAGACCTGGCGCGCGAGGTTGCCGTTGATGGTGGCAAGCCCCGACTTGATGCGGTCAGAGGAGACATCGTGCAGCAGCACGTTCATTCCGGCGAGCGCCGACACGTGGGCGATGCCGCTGCCCATCTGGCCTGCGCCGATCACGCCGATCTTAGCGATTGTAAGCGCCATTTTTTCCGCCTGGTCGCTGGTGCGCGCCTTCGGCCGCTCCCTAACCCCGGTCATGTTCGCCATGCGCCCTTCTTAACGTGTTCCGCGCCGGGAAACCACCGGCTGACCGTATCGTCAAAGGTCAACGACCATGCTTGTCGAGTTCCTGAGCAAGTTCCGGCAGCGCCTGATAGAGGTCGGCGACTAGGCCGTAGTCGGCGACCTGGAAGATCGGCGCCTCCTCGTCCTTGTTGATCGCCACGATCACCTTGGAATCCTTCATTCCGGCCAAGTGCTGGATCGCCCCCGAAATGCCGACCGCGATGTAGAGCTCCGGCGCCACGACCTTGCCGGTCTGCCCGACCTGCCAGTCGTTCGGCGCGTAGCCGGCATCGACCGCCGCGCGCGACGCGCCGACCGCCGCACCGATCTTGTCGGCAACCGGCTCGATATACTTGGCGAAGTTTTCGCGCGATTGCATCGCGCGCCCGCCCGAGATGATGATCCGCGCGGAGGTGAGTTCCGGGCGCTCGGACTTCGAGAGCTCCTCGCCGACGAAGCTGGAGATGCCGGGATCGGCGGCAGCGGTCGCGTTCTCGACCGGCGCCGAGCCGGCGCCGTGCGGCGCCGCCTGGAACGTCGAGGTGCGCACCGTGATGACCTTCTTTGCGTCCTTCGACTTCACGGTCTGGATCGCGTTGCCGGCATAGATCGGGCGCTCGAACGTGTCGGGAGAGACGACCTTGATGATCTCGGAGATCTGCATCACGTCGAGCAGCGCCGCGACGCGCGGCATCACGTTCTTGCCGGTCGTGGTCGCGGCCGCGACGATCGCGTCATAGCCTCCCGCCAGCGAGACGATCAGCGCCGCGACCGGCTCGGCCAGCATGTGTTCGTAGGCCGCGCCGTCTGCGAGCAGCACCTTGGCGACGCCCTCCATCTTCGCCGCCGCGTCCGCGACCGCCGCGGCGCCCGATCCCGCGACCAGCACATGCACGTCGCCGCCGAGAGCCTTGGCGGCAGTCAGCGCCTTGTTGGTTGCGTCCTTCAGGGTCTTGTTGTCGTGCTCGGCGAGCAGGAGGGTTGCCATCTTCTAAAGAACCCCTGCCTCGTTCTTGAGCTTGTCGACCAGCTCAGCGACGGTCTTCACCTTCACGCCCGACTTACGGCCCGACGGTTCGGCGGTCTTGAGCACTTCGAGCCGCGGCGCGACGTCGACGCCGTAATCGGCCGGGGTCTTGTCGGCGATCGGCTTCTTCTTCGCCTTCATGATGTTGGGNNTAGCGCGGCTCGTTGAGGCGCAGGTCGGTGGTCACGATCGCCGGGCCTTTCAGCTTGACGGTCTGCAGGCCGCCGTCGACCTCGCGCATCACCGTGACGTCGCCGCCATCGATCGTGAGCTTGGAGGCGAACGTGCCCTGCGGCCAGCCCAGCAGCGCCGCGAGCATCTGCCCGGTCTGGTTGGAGTCGTCGTCGATCGCCTGCTTGCCCATGATCACGAGGCCGGGCTTCTCTTCCTCGACCACGCCTTTGAGGATCTTGGCGACGGCGAGCGGCTCGACCGCGCCGTCGACCTTCACCAGGATGCCGCGGTCGGCGCCCATCGCGAGCGCGGTGCGGATGGTCTCGGCGGCTTGCTGCGGACCGATCGACACGGCCACGATCTCGGTCGCGGCGCCTTTTTCCTTCAACCGGATCGCCTCCTCGACGGCGATCTCGTCGAAGGGGTTCATCGACATTTTGACATTGGCAAGCTCAACGCCCGATCCGTCCGGCTTGACGCGAATCTTGACGTTGTAATCGACGACCCGTTTGACGGGCACCAGAACTTTCATGCCGTGCAACTCCCGCCCCGCGCGGCGCGCAAACTATGGCTCGCCCCCCAGCCTGTCAACGCGCGCCCCCAGGGCCTCCGGTGGGCGGGGAAGCGCTGATGTGGAGGGCATCTCCGGGGCGCATGCACTCAAACAGGATCACACCCGCCGGACGCATCACGGTGATCAGGATAGCCCCTGCTGCAAGCCCGCCGATGTGCGCCCACCAGGCGGTATCGCCGCTCGGATCGCTGATCACATGGTACACTTGGACGGCCGCCCAGAAGCCGAGAATCCACACGGAACCGAGCCGAAGCGGGATCAGTCCGAACATGAGCGCGGTGATGCGCGCGCAAGGCCGCAGCATGATGTAGGCCGCAACCACGCCCGCGATCGCGCCCGATGCACCAACAAGAGGGACGTTGGAGTCCTGCGCTATCAGGGCATGCAGGAGGCCGGCCGCTATTCCGCACAAGAGATAGAACACGAGATAGCGCACATGCCCGAGCGCGTCCTCGATGTTGTCGCCGAACGTGAACAGGAACAGCATGTTGAAGAAGATGTGCTCCCAGCCGCCGTGCAGGAACTGGTAGGTCACGAGCGTCGTCCACGACGGCAACACGGCCCCGGTCGCGGTGTCGCCGGTCAGCGCGACCGGAAACAGCGCAAAGTTGCGGATGATCAAGGTGTCGCTGTTGTCCGAGCCGCTCTGCTGCAGCAGGAAGACCAGGACGTTGACGGCGATCAGCGCCCAGTTGACGTAGGCGCGCCGGCTCTTTTCCAGCGGATCGGAATCGTAGATCGGAATAACCATGTCGCCCCTACTTCAGCGGTTCGCGCCGGGTACCCACAGCACATCGCGCGCCCCCTTGTCATTGACATAGCGGCTCGCGACGAACAGGAAATCCGACAATCGGTTGATATAGCTCAGGGCTTCCGGCGAGACGCTTTCGCCTGAGTCCTTGAGTTCGACGGTGACGCGCTCGGCGCGCCGGCAAATGGTGCGGGCAAGATGCAGATACGCCGCGGCCGGCGTACCACCCGCGAGCACGAACGTGCGCAAGGGCGCGAGCTCGGCGTTGAGCTGATCGATCTCCTGCTCGAGCCGTTCGACCTGGCGGGCATTCACGGCGAGCCGTTCGCCCCCCGGACCTTTGCCCTTGTCGGGCGAGCAGAGATCGGCCGCGAGATCGAACAGATCGTTCTGGATGCGCGCCAGCATGGCGTCGATCTTGGGCGCCTCGCCGGTGTGCAGCCGCGCGACGCCGATCGCCGCCGTCACCTCGTCGACCGTGCCGTAGGCCGAGACGCGCAAGTCATACTTCTTGCGCCGCTCGCCGTTGCCGAGCATCGTCGTGCCTTCATCGCCGCTGCGGGTATAGATGCGGTTGAGCACGACCATGACAGTCCCCGATGCGGCGAACTTACCGCTTTCGCCGGTCCGATAAACCTCTATCCTATCCGATTACGGCTTGGAATCACCATGGAGGTCATGCCGTGCGTCTGACAATCATGCCGTTGATTGCAACTGCCACGCTGCTGACCGGCCTTGCCCTCACCGCAAGGAGCATCGGTACGCCCGAGCGTGGCGCCGCGAACGCCGCCTCCACCGATATCTCGGCCGCGAAGAAAAAGAAGAAGAAGACTGACGACAGCCAGACCACACCGACCGCGCCGTCGACGGATGGCAAGTCCACGTATTGAGCGGCACCCTCAACGCCCCATGGCCCAGATCGTGAGCATGATCACGATCACGGCGACGAATTGCAGGAGCACGCGCAGGCGCATCAGCCTTTGCGACGTGTTCGGAGAACCGCCGCGCATCATGTTGACGAGCCCGAGCACAAGCACGATGCCGACCGCGCCGAGCGCGATCGGCACGCCGTAGTAGTAGAGCGCGTCCGCCATCACCTTCTCCCGCGAGCGCGAGGGCCGCGCCCGGCATGTTGCCCGGTCACTGCGGTTTTACAAGACATCGGCGCTCTGATGTGATCGCGGCCGGAGACTGACATGACCGACCGACCGTCGCCGCCCAAAACACGCACCCTCGCCGCCCAGGCGCTCGGCGCGATCGAGCCCGAAACCAAGGGTGTCGTCCTGCCGTTGCATGTCGCCTCGACCTTCATCCGCGATCCCGACAATCAATATCGATCGGGCTACAGCTACGGACGGCCCGACAACGCCACCGTCCGCCATACCGAGGCCGTCATCGCGGCACTTGAAGATGCACCCGAGGCGCTGCTGTTCGGCTCCGGCATGGCGGCCGCAACCAGCGTCGTGCTGGCGCTGCCGGCCGGCGCGCATATCCTGGCGCCGGCCGTCATGTACTGGTCGCTGCGCAACTGGTTCGTCACGGCGGCACCGCGTTTCGGCTATCGCGTCGACCTTGTCGACATGACCGACCTCGGCGCGGTGCGCGCCGCGTTGCGGCCCGGCGAGACGAAGCTGATCTGGATCGAGACGCCCGCCAATCCGCTCTGGGGCATCACCGACATCGCAGGCGTTGCCGAAATCGCGCACAAAGCCGGAGCGAAGCTCGCGGTCGACTCCACCGTCGCGACGCCTCTGTTCTGCCGGCCGCTCGCGCTCGGCGCCGACGTCGTGATGCATTCGGCGACCAAATACCTCAACGGCCATTCCGACGTGATCGCGGGCGCGCTCGCAACCGCCCGCGCCGATGAATTCTGGACGGCGATCAAGACCGTGCGCGCCCAGCACGGCGCGATCCTCGGCCCGTTCGAGGCGTGGCTCCTGATGCGTGGCCTGCGCACGCTCGATGCGCGTGTGAGGACGCAGACGGAGAGCGCGATGGCGCTCGCGCGCCGGCTCGCGGATCATCCTTCTGTTGCGGCCGTGCTCTATCCCGGCCTGCCGGCATTCCCCGGCCACGCGATCGCGGCGCGCCAGATGAGCGGTTTCGGCGCCATGATGTCGATCCGCCTCAAGAGCGGCGAGCGCGCCGCGATCGATGCCGCAGCGCGCGTTGAAATCTGGAAACGCGCGACCTCGCTCGGTGGCGTCGAGAGCCTGATCGAGCACCGCGCCTCCGTCGAGGGTCCGAACTCGCCCTGCCCGCCGGACCTGCTGCGGCTTTCGGTCGGCTTGGAGGATCCCGACGACCTTTACGCCGATCTCGACCGCGCGTTGCGCGCCGCCAACGCATAGGACATCATCGTGCAAGCCAGCGTTCTGACCATCTGCGCGGCACTCGCGCTCGCAACGCCCGCCGCCGCGCAAACGACGTTCGAACTGATCAACGAATATCCGGCGACCTCGATCACCGGCGAGGCGGACGCATTCTTCGCCGACCCCGTGAAGCGCAAGACCGATGGCCGCGTCGTCATCAAGCTGTTGCCGAACGCCGAGTCGAAGCTGCGCACGCACGAGCAGCTCAAGGCCGTGACCGAGGGCCGGTATGCGATGGCGACGAGCTTCGGCGGCGCGCTTGGCCTCGAAAGCCCGATGTTCCTGCTCTCGTCGTTGCCGTTCACGGCTGCAAACGCCGCCGAGCAGCGCAAGTTCTATGAGGGAAGCCGCGCGCAATACGAAGAGCTGTTCGCCGAACGCAAGCAAAAGCTCCTCTACGCGGTTCCGTGGCCCGCATCCGGCATCTGGTCGGCGGCGCCGCTGACGAACGCGGACGCCCTGAAGGCGCTCAAGATCCGCACCTACGACAAAACCAGTACCGACGTGATGGCCAAGGTCGCCGCGTCGGCGACGCTGATCTCGTTCAACGATCTCAACGCGAAGCTCGAGTCGGGTGACCTGAACGCGGTGCTCTCCTCCGGCGACGGCGGCGCGGGACGCGCGCTCTGGAAGTACCTGCGATACTTCTCGGCGGTGAGCTACGCGGCGCCGCTGAGCTTCACGTCGATCTTGCTCGAGGCGTGGTCGAAGCTCGACGACGCTGGCCGCGCAGCCTTCGAGGAGGCGGCGCGCGAGACCTACGAGCGGCAATGGACCGCACTCGATACGCGGCTTGCGCAGAACTATGCGCGCATGCGGGAGAATGGCGTCACGATCGACGAGAACCCGCCCGCCGAGGTCATGAAGGCGCTGCGCGATGCTTCGCGGGAGGCCGTCCTGGGGTGGTTTCTTGCGTCGTCTCCGACCGTCCAGCAGGTGTTCAAGACGATCCAGGAACGGACCAAGCAGTAGACGGCGGTCGGCTTCAGTTCGACCCGTCGAGCAGCCGCCGCGCGATCACGTGCGCCTGGATTTCCGCCGCGCCCTCAAAAATATTGAGGATGCGCGCATCGCACAGGACGCGCGACACCGGATATTCGAGTGCGAAGCCGTTGCCGCCGTGGATCTGCACGGCGTTATCGGCCGAAGCCCAGGCGACGCGCGCGGCAAGCAGCTTGGCCATGCCGGCTTCCAGGTCGCAACGCCGCCCGGAATCCTTCTGCCGCGCCGCATGATAGGTGATCTGGCGCGAAATCATCACCTCGACGGCCATCATCGCGATCTTGTCGGCGACGCGCGGGAATTCCATCAGCTTCTGGCCGAACTGGACGCGCTCTTCGGCGTAGCGGCGGCCAAGCTCCATGGCGGACTGCGCGACCCCGATCGCACGCGCAGCGGTCTGGATGCGCGCGGACTCGAAGGTCTGCATCAACTGCTTGAAGCCCTGGCCCTCGACGCCGCCGAGCAGACTGTCGGCCTTCACCTCGAAGCCGTCGAAGCCGATCTCGAATTCCTTCATGCCGCGATAGCCGAGCACCTCGATCTCGCCGCCCGACATGCCGGGCGCCGGGAACGGCTCCTCGTCGGTGCCACGCGGCTTTTCGGCGAGCAACATGGAGAGGCCGCGATAGCCGGGCTCTTTCGGATCGGTGCGCACCAGCAGCGTCATCAGGTCGGCGCGCACCGGGTGCGTGATCCAGGTCTTGTTGCCATGGATCTTGTAGACATCGCCCTCCTTGACGGCGCGCGTCTTCAGCGAGGCGAGGTCGGAGCCGGTGTTGGGCTCGGTGAACACTGCCGTTGGCAGCACCTCGCCGGAGGCGATCTTGGGCAGCCATTGGCTCTTCTGCGCGCCGGTGCCGCCGCCGAGGATCAATTCGGCGGCGATCTCCGAGCGCGTGCCGAGCGAGCCGACGCCGATATAGCCGCGCGAGAGCTCCTCCGAGACAACGCACATGGACTCCTTGCCGAGCCCCATGCCGCCGTACTGTTCCGGGATCGTGAGCCCGAACACCCCGAGCTCCGACATGTGCGCCACGACCTGGATCGGAATGTAGCTGTTGGTGAGATGCCAGTCGTGCGCGTGCGGCACGACCTCGCTCTCGGCGAACTTGCGCATCTCGTCGCGGATCGCCTCCAGCGTCTCGTCAAGGCCGCAATCGCCGACGGTCGCGCCATGATGGTCCCGCATCAGCTTGACGAGGCGCGCGCGGTTCTCGGCCGTGTTGCCGGTCGCGATCAGTTCCTCGACCGCCGCCGTGACCCGGCTCGCCACCTGCTCGGCGCCAAGACCGAGGTCGCCCGGACGCACGAACTCGCCCTGGCTCATCGGGATGCCGCCGAGCATCTGGGCGAGGTATTCGCCGAGCCCGATGCGCACGAGCAGCTCTTCCAGCTCGCCGAAGCGGCCGGCCGCGCTCATGCGCTCGGCATAGGATGCAAGCTGGCGTATGGCCTCCACGTAAGTTGCAAACCACGCAAGCCCGTGCGCGGCGCGCTGCTCGCGATCGAGCAGATCGGCGGACACGCGGCCGTTCTTGATCACGCGCAGCCCGACCGCCCGCGTGGCGTCAGCGAGCAGGGCTTCCACCGCGACAGTCGCGGCGCGGGCGTTCGCGTTCAGGTCGGGGCCGGGTTCGGGGCGGGTCGAGGCGAGCATTGAGGCAACCTCCGGCCGGCATGCGGCGGCGTCGGGCGGTCCGGCGCGGGCACTGCAACACAACTTGCGTGCAGCGCACAAGAGGCAACCCCGCGCCGGCCACAGTCGGCCATCGGTCGCGGCGGCTCTCCGGCGCCCGATCGTTTGCCCCAGACCGTTGCGGGACATGCCGAATCGGCGAAATTCAGCGCCGCCTTACCAAATTTCTTAACCAATCCGCGCTTGCATGGAGCGGTGGGGTTGCGCGGCCTGCGCCGAGCGGCCCGCGCACGCTTTGACCCCAAGGTCTCGCGGAGCGACCGCATGTTCCTGTCACGTCTCGGCACCGCAATGTCGGTGCGCACGCGCCTGACGGTCCTGTCGCTGGTGCCGGTCATGGGCCTTGCCGCCATCGGTCTCTCCTATGTGGCAAGCGAACACGCCGTGGACGAGGCGTTCGCCAGCGTCCAGCAATCCTCGCAACTCGCCGACGCGAGCCGCGTGTTCAAGGAGGCGCTCACCACCATGCAGGTGCGCGTCAAGGAATTCGTCGCGCAGCCGCGCCCGCACCTCATCGAGCAGTTCCAGGAGAGTCACGCCGCCGCCATGGCGAGCCTGAAGTCGATCTACGACCTGACCGACGAGGCGGAGCGGCAGAATGTCACCCTGCTGCAAGGCCGGGTCGTCACGCTGAAGGGGACCTTCACTACACTGACCGCCGACGAGGACGAGCTGGGCTTGAGCGAATTCGAAGGCATCCAGGGGCGCCTGCGCGACAGCGGCAGCCTGCTGGAGCGGATCGCCAATGACGACAAGTCCACGTTGTCCGAATCCGACCAGAAGAAGATCATCGGATCGGTGATGCTGATGCGCCGCTTCGAGATCGAATACCGGCTCAATCGCAGCGAAACGGCGCGAACCCGGTTCAGCGAGGCCGCCAAGGCGTCCGAGGCCGCGACCGCCGCCACCGCGGCGGCGAAGCAGCAGCTCCATGAGCAGGTGAAGAACTACGCTGACGCATTCGAGGCCTGGATCGCAAGCTCGGCCAAGGTCGAGCGCTCCAATGCCGTCATCGTCGCCGAGACGCGCCAGATGCTGCCGGCGGCCGACGAGATCATCGCGGCTGCCGGACGCCGCGCGGCCGAGGCTGCCGCCGGCGTGGCGCAATCGCAGGCCCGCACCAAGGCCCAGATCATTTCCATCGCGTTTGCCGTCGTCATCCTCGGCCTGTTGCTGAACTGGCGCATCGGGCGCGGGATCACCAGGCGCCTCGCCGGCCTCGCCGGCGCCATGGAGCGACTCGCCGCAGGCGACACGTCGGTTGCCATTCCGGCGACCGACGCCGGGGACGAAATCGGCGCCATGGCGCGTACGGTGATCGTATTCCGCGACAATGCGGTCGAGCGCGAGCATCTCGCCGCAACCCAGCAGAAGGCCGTGCTGGAGCGCGAGCGCCGCACCGAGACGATCGCCGCCACGATCGTCCAGTTCGAGCAAACCGTCGATGAAGCGCTCGCGAAAGTGCGCGGCGCGGCCACCCGGCTGGAGACGGCCTCGAGCGCGCTCAATGGCGCCGCCGACGCGGTATCGTCCGAAGCGCGCGATGCCGAGGAGCGCGTCGACGCGGCTTCGCTGAACGTGACCTCGGCGGCGACGTCGGCCGAGGAGCTTGCCACCTCGATCGGCGAAATCGCCATGCAGGCCGCGACCTCGACCGAGGTCGCAAGACGGGCCGTGACCGAGGCGCAGCGCACCGTGGCGACGATGTCGCAGCTTGCCGCCGCAGCGACGCGCATCGGCGAGGTGATCGGGCTCATTCAGGCGATCGCCGGCCAGACCAACCTGCTCGCGCTCAACGCAACAATAGAGGCGGCACGCGCCGGCGACGCCGGCCGCGGCTTCGCGGTCGTCGCCTCGGAGGTGAAGAACCTCGCCGGCCAGACCGCCAAGGCGACCGAGGAGGTGGCGGCGCAGATCGGCGCGATCCAGTCGGCGGCAGGTGATTCCGCCGAGGCGATCGAGCAGGTCAACGACATCATCGCCGAGATGTCGGGCATCGCGGCACGGGTTGCCGCCGCCGTCGAAGAGCAGAACGTCGCGGTCGCGACGATCGCGGAAGGCGTCAACCGCGCGTCGGCAGAGGCGCGCTCGGGCGCCGAGGCCATGACCCGCGTCGCCGGCGCCTCGAGCGACGCGCGCTCGACCTCCGACGACGTCAAGGCGCTTGCCGAAGCGCTCGCGGCCGATGCCGAGCGGCTCGACTCCGAGGTGCGGCGCTTCCTGAGCGAAGTGCGCGCGGCGTGATATCCTGATCGTCATCCCGGCCGAGCGCGCAGCGCGAGAGCCGGATCCATAGACACAATCCATGCGATTCTGCGCTATTCGTGGTTATGGATTCCGGGCTCGCGCCTTCGGCGCGCCCCGGAATGACCACGGGAACATCAGGTGCGTCTGCTGCGCAGGTATTTTCGCATCGCGATCGACGCGTTCTATGCGTTCGGCAACGATGACGGCTGGGCGCTCGCGAGCCACATCGCGCTCTCCGCCCTGCTCGCGCTGTTCCCGTTTCTGATCGTGCTGACCGCGCTGGCGGGCTTCGTCGGCTCGAAGGACGTCGCCGACGACCTCGCCAATCTGCTGCTGCAGACCTGGCCGAAGGAAGTCGCCGAACCGCTCACGCGCGAGATTCATAGCGTGCTGACCACGACGCGCGGCGGCGTGCTGACCATCGGCGTGGTGCTGGCGGTTTATTTTTCCTCCAGCGGCGTCGACAGCCTGCGCATCGCGCTCAACCGCGCCTACAATGTGAGCGAGACCCGCTCGTGGTGGCTGCTCAAGCTCGAATCCATCGGTTACGTCCTCGTCGCCGCGATCGCACTGCTGGCGCTTGGATTTCTCATCGTGCTTGCGCCGCTCGCGTTCGCCACAGCGGTGAAATACGCGTCCTGGCTGGCGCCGCTGGAGCAGCAGTTCACCTATGCGCGCTACGCCATCGCCAGCGGCATGATCATCATCGCCGTGGTGGTCGCGCATAAATGGCTGCCGGGCGGGAAGCGGCGCTTCATCGACATCGTGCCCGGACTGGTCGTCACGCTGGCGTTGTGGCTTGCAGGCGGCGTCCTGTTCGGCCGCTATCTCGCGGAATTCGCCAACAACTACGTCACGACCTATGCGGGGCTCGCGTCGGCGATGATCGCGCTCGTGTTCCTGTATTGGACCGCCTCGATCTTCGTCTATGGCGGCGAATTGAACATGGAGATCATCAAGGAGCGCGAACGCGAGCTTGCGGAGGAAGCGGCAAGGCGCGCGGCTGAATCGGAGGCCGAAACGCTGGCGCGCCAGCCGCTGTTTCAGAAGCTGATGCGCCGGCTCGGTTACGAGAAGAAGCGCTAGATTAATTGCGCACGATCTGATCCGAAAACCGGTTCCCACCCCGGATCACGTCCGGGGCAAGCTTTTCGGGATCATGCGCTAGCCCTGCACCGAATATCCGCCGTCGACCGGGATCGCGGTGCCGGTCACGAAGTCCGACGCGGGAGAGCTCAGAAACACCGCGATGCCGGCGAAATCGGCCGGTAGGCCCCAGCGCCCGGCTGGCGTCCGCGCGAGCACACGCTCATGCAATCCGGCGACCTCGCGGCGCGCACCCTTGGTGAGGTCCGTGTCGATCCAGCCCGGCAGCACGGAATTGACTTGGATGTTGTCCTTCGCCCAGGCGGTCGCGCAGGCGCGGCTGAACTGCACGATGCCGCCCTTGCTCGCCGCATAGGCCGGCGCGAAGCTGGTGCCGAAAATCGACATCATCGATCCGATATTGATGATCTTGCCGCCGCCCGCCTGCTTCATGTGCGGATAGGCGGCGTGCGTGCAGACGAACGCGCTCGTCAGGTTGGTGTCGATCACGGTGTGCCACTCGGCCGCGGTGAGCACATCCGGGGCTTTGCGGATGTTCGTGCCGGCATTGTTGACCAGGATGTCGAGGCGGCCGTGTTTCGTCGTCGTCTTGTCGACCAGGGCGCGGCAGGAGGGCTCGCTTGCGACATCGACATCCATGAACTCCGCATTGCCGCCGGCGTCCGTGATCTGCTTCACCGCAGCGGCCCCCTTTGCGGCATTGCGGCCCGCGAGTACGACGGTCGCGCCCGCGGCGGCGATCCCCTCCGCCATGCCGAGACCGATGCCGCCATTGCCGCCGGTCACGATCGCGACGCGGCCGGATAGGTCGAACGAGCTCATGGTTCCTCCGAAAACACTCTGCGGTACCGGACTCTAACGGATCGGCAGCCGAAAGAGAGCCCGGCGCTCTTCTTTTTGGTTGAATTTAATATTGAACCACGCTTCACGAGCACGATAGGATGAAAGCCGCCAAGTCCATTCGGCCGCATACGATATGGGGGAACTGGCCATGGAAGTCGAACCGGTTGTTGCCGCCTTTACGCCGGATCGCATCCAGGTACCGCGCGCCGAGCGCGATTTCTTCGACCTGGTCGGGCCGGCGATCAAGAACGAGCCGCTCACCTTCCTGTGCGGACATCGCGAGTATCGCTTCGGCTCCTCTGCCGAGCCGACGGTGGTCCGCGTCAATGATGCGCGCGTGTTCACGCGGATACTCACCGACGGCAGCCTCGGCCTTGCCGAGGCCTACATCGACAAGAAGGTCGAGGTGGTACGCGGCACGCTGGAGAATTTCATCGCCGCCCTGATCCGCGCCGATGCGGAAAAATACATCCGCGCCAATCCGGTGAGCCTGCTCAAGGTCGCCACCATCCGCATGAAAAACCTGTTCCGCGAGCGCGAAGCCAATGTCCAGGCGCATTACGACATCGGCCAGGACCTGTTCGAAGCTTGTCTCGACGACACCTTGACGTATTCCTGCGGCTACGCGCTGTCGGCCGACGACTCGCTCGCCGATCTGCAACGCCGGAAGATCGACCGTATCTGCCGCAAGCTGCGCATCAGGCCCGGCGATCGCGTGCTCGATATCGGCTGCGGCTTCGGCGGGCTCCTCATGCACGCCGCGCGGCATTACGGCGCCCGCGGCATCGGCATCACGCTCAGCAAGTTGCAATACAAGCTCGGCAATGAGCGGATCGCGGCCAGCGGACTCGACGGCCAGATCGCGATCCTGTTCGCGAGACATAACGACCTGCCCGCCGGTCCATTCGACAAGGTGGTCAGCGTCGGCATGTTCGAACATCTCAAGCTCAGCAACTACCCGGCATTCTTCGGCAACATCAAGAAGGTCCTGGCGCCCGAAAGCCTCGGCCTGGTCCACTGCATCGGCTGCGCCTCCGGAGACAATCCGCGCGACGCATTCATGCAGAAATACATCTTTCCCGGCGGACGCACCCCCACGCTTTCGGAGATGGCTTCGCAGATCGAGCGCTGCGACATGCCGATCCTCGATGTCGAGAACATGGTCCGCCACTATGCGCTGACGGCGCGCCGCTGGCTCGAAAACTTCCAGCGCAACCATCACAAGCTCGATCACGGCAAGTACGACGAGCGCTTCAAGCGCATATGGGAATATTATTTGTCCTGCGGCGCTACTGCGGCCATGGCTTCGACCTGCGCCCTTTGGCAAGTGTTGTTCGCCAACAGCCACAAGATCGAGATTCCATTTCAGCGTGTCTGAATGCGGCGACCGCACGACATGGATTTCCCGATCAATTCATAGGATGAGGCGAAGCGAAGGCGAGGAAAACCTGGACCTGCGCAGGCGGCGCCTGCTATGACGGCCGCGCCTCCGAGCTTTGCCAGTCGCATGAATTTCGACGACGCCCTCAAGCAGCACCTGCCGCGCGTCTGGTTCCGCTTCAAATTCCTCAAGTACAAATATGGCGGGCGCGGCGAACCCGAGCTGCGGCTCATCCGTCATCTGGTGGCGCGCGGCACGACCGCGATCGATATCGGTTCCTCGATCGGGCTCTATTCGGCCGAGCTTGCCCGCTACGCCGGCAAAGTGCTCGCCTTCGAGGCCAACCCGCAGGTCGCGGCCTTCGCCGCCAGGGTCGCGCCGCGCAATGTCGAGGTGATCAACGCCGCGCTGTCATCGCGGCAAGGCCGCACCAGCATCCAGATCCCCGTGCATTCCGGCGGCCATCCGATCGACGAACTCGGCACCATCGAGCCGGGCAACCCGCTGCACGCGGTCGGCATCAGCGCTGGCGACGTGCCGATGCGGCGGCTCGACGATCTCGGCATCACGGATTGCAGCTTCGTCAAGATCGACGTCGAAGGCCACGAGGAATCAGTCCTCGACGGCGCCGCGGCGCTGATCGCCGCGCAGCGCCCGATCCTGCTGGTGGAGATCAACGAGCCGTCCGTGCCGGGTACGGTCGCGCGGATCGCGGGCAGCTTTGCCGCGCGATCGTACCGCGGCACTTTCCTCTCGCACGGCCGCCTGCACCCCGTGGCGTCATTCGATCCGGCCGTGCACCAGGACGCAGCGCTGTTGGAATTCCCGCGCCACAGGCTTCCGCCCGGCGCCGAGTTCATCAACAATTTCCTGTTCATTCCGGAAGAGAAAAGCGCGAACGTGCTGGCGCGCATCGGCTGAAGTTTATTCCTCGCCCGGCTCCATCGCGTCTTCGAGTGTGCGGCAGCCGGGACGCGGCGAATTCACCAGCACCGCCATGTTGCCGGGAGGATGCTTGTTTTTCCACATCATCTGGTGCGCGGCCGGGATCTGCGCCCATGGAAAAACCTTGCTCATGCAGGGATCGACGCGGCGGTCGAGCACGAACTGGTTCGCGGCCGAGGCCTGTTTGAGATGGGCGAAGTGCGAGCCCTGGATGCGCTTCTGGCGCATCCACACGTAGCGCGCATCGAAGGTGAGGTTGTAGCCGGTGGTGCCGGCGCAGAACACCACCATGCCGCCACGCTTCACCACGAGGCACGAGACCGGGAATGTCTGCTCGCCCGGATGCTCGAACACGATGTCGACGTCGCGCTTGCCGGTGATCTGCCAGATCGCCTTGCCGAAGTTGCGCGCCTCTTTCACCCATGCGTCGTATTCGAGCGTGCCGACCGTCGGCATCTGGCCCCAGCACTTGAACTCCTGGCGATAGATCACGCCCTTGGCGCCGAGGTTGAACACGTATTCGGCTTTCTGCTCGTCGGACACGATCGCGATCGCGTTCGCGCCGGAGGCCGCGACGAGTTGCACGCCGAACACGCCGAGCCCGCCCGACGCGCCCCAGATCAGCACGTTGTCGCCGGGCTTGAGCGTATGCGGCGCGTGGCCGAACAGCATGCGGTATGCGGTCGCAAGAGTGAGGGTGTAGCAGGCCGACTCTTCCCAGGTCAGGTGCGCGGGCTTGGGCATGAGCTGGCGCGACTGCACGCGGCAGAACTGCGCGAACGATCCGTCCGGCGTCTCGTAGCCCCAGATGCGCTGCGAGGGCGAGAGCAGCGGATCGCCGCCATTGCAGTCCTCGTCGTCGCCGTCATCCTGGTTGCAGTGGACGATGACCTCGTCCCCGACCTTCCAGCGCTTCACCTTGTCGCCGACCGCCCACGCGATGCCGGACGCGTCGGAGCCCGCGATGTGATAGGGATTCTTGTGCCCATCGATCGGCGAGATCGGCGTGCCGAGACCGGCCCATACGCCGTTGTAGTTGACGCCTGCCGCGAGCACGAAGACGAGCACCTCGTCATCGCCGATGGTCCAGGTCGGCAGCACCTCGATCTGGAACGACGTTTCCGGCGGCCCGTGGCGCTCCTTGCGGATCGCCCACGCGTACATCTTCTCCGGAACGTGACCGACCGGCGGGATCTCGCCGATCTCGTAGAGGTCCTTCAGCGGTGCCGCGCGCGGCGTGGAATGCTGAGCGACAGCCGACATGCCGGTTTCTCCCTCCGCAGACGCGCTCACCCCGGCGCTACGGGATCGGATCGCAGTGTGACGCAATCTATATTGCAGTGCAACAGGGCGTTCGCACCAGCGTCATCATCCCCAGATATCGGTTCCCTCGCCATGACACCCGCCGCATGCCGAGATATGGTCTAGGCGCTGAGGCGACCGGGCGTCACTCTTGGTGGCCCGGCACATGGGGAGGGAGCGTTATGGAAGTTCAGAGTCTGCTCGTATGGCTGGTCATCGGCGCGGTCGCCGGCTGGCTCGCCGGTTTGATCGTGAAAGGCTACGGCTTCGGCCTGATTGGTAACATCGTCGTCGGCATCATCGGTGCCTTCATCGCCGGGTTCTTGCTGCCCCGGCTCGGCATCATCCTTGGGGCCGGCATCATCGGCGCGATCATCGATGCCGTCATCGGCGCCGTGATCCTTCTGGTCGTCATCGGCCTGATCCGAAAAGCGACCTAGCGACCGCCGATCGGCCGGGACGCTTATCGAACCATTTGCGTCCCGGCATTTTGCGGTGCACAATAAGCGTCAGCTCGCGCGGCTTTAGATGTGCCGCCGAGGTGGCGCAATGAGCATCGACGCACCGCGACGCGACAAGCCCTGGATTTTCCGCACCTATTCGGGGCATTCGAACGCGGCTGAGTCGAACGCGCTGTATCGGAAGAACCTGTCCAAGGGCCAGACCGGCCTCTCGATCGCCTTCGATCTGCCGACCCAGACCGGCTACGATTCAGATCACGTGCTGGCGCGTGGCGAGGTCGGCAAGGTGGGCGTGCCGATCTCCCATCTCGGCGACATGCGGGCGCTGTTCGCCGACATCCCGCTCGCCAAAATGAATACCTCGATGACCATCAACGCCACGGCGGCGTGGATGCTCTCGCTCTACATCGCGGTGGCGGACGAGCAGGGCGCGCCGCGCGCCAATCTTCAGGGCACGACGCAGAACGATATCGTCAAGGAATACCTCTCGCGCGGCACCTATGTGTTTCCGCCCGCGCCGTCGATGCGGCTCATCAAGGACACGATCCTGTTCACGACGGCCGAGCTGCCGAAGTGGAACCCGATGAACGTGTGCTCCTATCACCTGCAGGAAGCCGGTGCGACGCCGGTCCAGGAATTGGCGTTTGCGTTGGCCACCGCAATCGCCGTGCTCGACACCGTGAAGGCGTCCGGCGAGGTGAAGCCGGAATCCTTCGGCGAAGTGGTCGGGCACATCTCGTTCTTCGTGAATGCCGGCCTGCGTTTCATCACCGAGATGTGCAAGATGCGCGCGTTCTCGGAATTGTGGGACGAGATCACGCGCGAGCGCTATGGCGTGACCGACGCCAAGCAGCGGCTGTTCCGTTACGGCGTGCAGGTGAACTCGCTCGGACTGACCGAGCAGCAGCCAGAAAACAACGTCTATCGCATCCTGATCGAGATGCTCGCGGTCACGCTCTCGAAGGGCGCGCGCGCACGCGCCGTGCAGTTGCCGGCCTGGAACGAGGCGCTCGGGCTGCCTCGGGCGTTCGATCAGCAATGGTCGCTGCGCATGCAGCAGATCCTCGCCTACGAGACCGACCTGCTCGACTACGGCGACATCTTCGAGGGCTCGACCGAGATCGCCAAGAAAGTCGAGGAGCTCAAGCGCGAGGCGAAGGAAGAGCTCGCCCGCATCGACGAGATGGGCGGCGCGGTCGCGGCCGTCGAGTCGAGCTATATGAAAAGCAAGCTGGTCGAATCGAACACGCGGCGCCTGGAGGCGATCGAGCGCGGCGAGCAGATCGTGGTCGGCGTCAACAAGTTCATCGAGACCGAGCCTTCTCCGCTCACGACCGGCGAGGGCTCGATCATGACGGTGTCGCATGAGGTCGAAGCCGAGCAGATCGAGCGGCTCAACGCCTGGCGTACGGCGCGCGACAACAAGGCCGTCGCGACCGCGCTGGCCGACTTGCGCTCTGCTGCAGCGGAAGGCCGCAACGTGATGCCGGCCTCGATTGCGGCCGCCAAAGCGGGTGTCACCACGGGCGAATGGGGCACGGCGCTGCGCGAAGCCTTCGGCGAATACCGCGCGCCGACCGGCGTCGGCCGCGCGGCGCGGCAGGATTCAGGCGGCCTCGACGATGTGCGCGCGGATGTCGAGCGCGTGTCGCAGAAGCTCGGCCGCCGCATCAAGTTCCTGGTCGGCAAGCCCGGCCTCGACGGGCATTCGAATGGCGCCGAGCAGATCGCGGTGCGGGCGCGCGATGCCGGCATGGAGGTCGTCTACGAGGGCATCCGGTTGACGCCGGCCGAGATCGTCAACGCCGCGCTGGAAGAAGGCGTGCACGTGGTCGGATTGTCGATCCTCTCGGGCTCGCATGTACCGCTGGTCAAGGACGTGGTCGCGCGCATGCACGAGGCGGGCCTCGCGGACGTGCCGGTGATCGTCGGCGGCATCATCCCGCCGGACGACGCGACGACACTCAAAGCCGCCGGCGTCGCCGCCGTCTACACGCCGAAGGATTACGAGCTCAACGTCATCATGGCGGACATCGTCCGCATCGTGGACGCGGCATAGACCCTCACCCTCCCCCTCCCCCGTTTGCGGGGGAGGGATGGGAGGGGGCGATCTCCGCGATCGCCTGCGCCAGCGCCGCAGGACCAACCGGCTTCGGCAGGAAGGCGTTCATCCCCGCCGCATGGACGGCCGCGATGTGCTCTGGCTCGCTGCGCCCCGAAATACCGATGACCGGCACGCGCCCGGCGGCGCCCGCAAGCGCGCGGATCGCCCGCACCGCCGCGATGCCGTCGAGGCCAGGGAGCGTCAGGTCCATCAGCACGAGGCCGTAGCCGCCCTTCGCGACCGCCGCGACCGCCGCCTCGCCGGTGCCGACGAAGTCGGCGCGGTGGCCGAACTCGCCGAGCACGGTTTTGAGCACGACGCGGGCATAAGGATTGTCTTCTGCGCACAGCACGCGGAGGCTCCTTGCCGGCTTCGCGTGCGGCGTTCCACCTGCCACAGCGGTTTCGCCTGTCGCCTGCGTGAGAGTGACGGCGAAGCGGAACGTGCTCCCGTGATCGCGCCGGCTCACGACCGTCACCGATCCGCCCATCGCCTTCGCGATACGCGCCACGAAGGCAAGGCCGAGCCCCGATCCGCCGAAGCGCTGCGCAACGGTCTCGTTCGCCTGCGCGAACGGCCGGAACAGCCTCCCGATCTCGGCGCGCGTCAGGCCGACACCGCTATCGGCGACCGTGAAGGTCAACCGGCAGCGTCCGCGCGCAGCCGTCTTGGCTTCAACCGACAGCGCAACGCGGCCCTGCTCGGTGAATTTCACCGCATTGTCGATCAGGTTTTCCAGCGCCGCGCGCAACCGCACCGCGTCGCCCTCGACCATCTCGGGAAGATCGGCGGCAATCGCGATGTCGGCCGCGAGCCCGACCGACTCGGCGCGCGCCACGAGGGTCGCCGCAATCGCGTCCACAAAGGCGCGCAAACGGAACGGCGCAATCCGCAGCACAAGGCCGCGCGCATCGGCGCGCACGCCGTCGATGATCAGCGTCGTCAGCAGCCCCAGATGCTCGGCTGCGCTCTTCACCGCCGCGGCCCAGCCGCGCTCGCGCTCGGGCAGATCGGCGGTCGCGATCAATTCGCTCAGCGCCAGGATGCCGGTGAGCGGCGTGCGCACCTCATGGGCGAATGCCGCCAGCGCAGTCTCGATCTCCCGCGCGCGCGCGGTCGAACGCGGCCGCGCCGATTTGCGCCGCCGTTTGGCGGATTTCGAGGCTCTGCCCTTGACCATGCCGCGCCCCCGAAGCCGCGCGCAGCATCGCACGCTTCACGGATTCGAAGCGAGCCCGACCGCGCGCCGGATGTCGGCCGGCGTCATCCCTTGCGCGCGCAGCTCGCGCAGCGCGGTCGCCTGCGTGGACTTCGACAGCTTGTGGCCGTCCTTGTCGAGGATCAGACGGTGATGGTGATAGACCGGCGCCGGCAGGCCGAGCAGCGCCTGCAAATCCCGATGTACGCTGGTCGATGGCAGCAGGTCTTGCCCGCGCACCACATGCGTCACGCCCTGCAGCGCATCATCCACCACCACGGAGAGGTGATAGCTCGTCGGCGTCTCCTTGCGCGCCAGAACGACATCGCCCCACGCCTCCGGCTGCGCCACGATCGTCTCGTGCGTCTGGTCGGCGTCGCCGGCTTCCGCCCAGGTCAAGGTGCCGGTCCGCGTCGTCGCGGCGTTCATGTCGAGGCGCAGCGCGTAAGGCTCGCCCGATCCGATGCGCCGCGCACGCTCTTCGGCCGGAAGATGCTTCGCGGTTCCGGGATAGAGCGGTGCGCCGTCGGGATCGCGCGGCCATCGGGCCGCCTTCTCGCGCTCCGCGACAAGCCGCGCGATCTCGGCGCGGGTCTCGAAGCTTGGATAGATCAGCCCCAGCGCGTCAAGCCGCGACAGCGCGTCGCGGTAGGCGTCGAGGTGCTCCGACTGCCGCCGCACCGGCTGTTCCCAGGCGATCCCGAGCCAGGCGACGTCCTCATAGATCGCGGCCTCGAACTCCGGGCGGCAGCGCGTCGCGTCGATGTCCTCGATGCGCAGCAGGAAACGCCCACCCGCCGCGCGCGCCATCTCGAAATCGATCAGCGCCGAGAGCGCGTGGCCCAGATGCAGATAGCCGTTCGGGCTTGGGGCGAATCGGAAGACGGGTTGGATCATGGCGCGAGGCATGCTCGGTGCAACCCTCTCCCCATAGCCCGTCAAAGACGGGCGTCAACGCCCTTATGGAGGGAGAGGGTGGACGATCCGAACGCAGTGAGGATCGGCCGGGTGAGGGGTAACTTTTGGACGCTCACGGTGTAAAGAGACCCCTCACCCGGTTCGCGCCTCGCTTCGCTCGACGCGACCCACCCTCTCCCTCAAGGGGAGAGGGTCGCACCGAGTTTGCGGCATGACAACTCACATCCACACCGAGGCCGATCTCGACGTGGGAATCGCAGCGCTGATCGCGCTCGATCCGCGCTGGAGCGCGATCGCGACGCGCTCGGGACACCCGCCGCTGCGCCGTCGCGATGGCGGCTTTGCGGGCCTTGCGCAGATCATCGTGTCGCAGCAGGTGTCGGTCGCGAGCGCGGCGGCGATTTACGGACGGCTCGTCGCGGCATGCAAGCCGTTCGAGGCCGCATGCCTGCTGCGCCTGCGCAAGGACAAGCTTCTGCGCGTCGGCCTCTCCAACGCGAAAGTGAAGACGCTGAAGGCGATCGCCAAGGCGATCGCGGCGAAGGAGATCGATCTCAATTCATTGGCCGACATTCCGGCGGACGACGCACATGCCAGGCTGACGGCGCTGCATGGAATCGGCCCGTGGACCGCCGACGTCTATCTGCTCGCGTGTCTCGGCCACGCCGACGCCTGGCCGGCGGGCGACATCGCTCTGCAGGAAGCCGCGCGGCTTGCCTTCAATTTGAAGACACGCCCGACAACAAAAGAGATGGGACCGCTGGCCGATCGGTGGCGCCCGTGGCGCGCCGTGGCGGCGCGGCTTCTGTGGACCTATTATCGCGCCGTGAAGAGCCGCGAGGGCGTATTGATTACGCCGGTCTCGAAAACTATTGCGCCGAAAAAGCCTGTGACACGGAAGAAAAAGCCGAATGGCCGGTGAACTCGATGGTCCGCGTCTTGCGCCGCAGAGCGGGCCGGCGCGCCAGCTTGTCGTGTTCCTGCACGGCTACGGCGCCGACGGCAACGACCTGATCGAGATCGGCAAGGCCTGGCAGGGCCTGCTGCCGAACGCGGCCTTCGTGTCGCCGCACGCGCCGCGCCCGTGCGGACAGGCGCCGATGGGGCGCGAGTGGTTTCCACTCACCTTCCGGAATCCGGACGAGCGCTGGGATGGCGTGAACGTCGCGGCGCCGGTGCTCGAGCAGTTCCTCGATGCCGAGCTTGCGCGCCATAAGCTGCCGCCGTCCGCACTCGCGCTGGTCGGCTTTTCGCAAGGCACCATGATGGCGCTGCATGTCGGGCTGCGGCGCCCGACCGCGCCGGCTGGAATCGTCGGCTATTCGGGCATCCTGGTGCTCAAGGGCGACAAGGACGTCGAGGGCTATGAGCGCCAGATCACCGCGCACCCGCCGGTGCTGATGATCCACGGCGCCGCCGACGATCTCATTCCGGTACAGGCGCTGTTTCATTCGACCCAGGCGCTGGCGGCGCTCGGCGTGCCGACGGAATGGCACCTCTCCCAAGGCGTCGGCCATGGCATCGACGGCGAAGGGCTGCGCCATGGCGGCGAGTTCCTGGCGCGCTGCTTCCGTTCCGGCAGCCGTCCCCAGCCGGCGGCGGGCTAACCGCCTCACCCTGCTTCACAATCCGGTCACGCTCCCTGTAGACTATGACGATTGCCGCTTCGCGGCGGCACGGAGGAGGACGAGGGACTGCCTTGAACGCGCATGTATCCGCCAGTGGATGGCCCGCGCTGGTTCTCAACGCGGACTTCCGGCCGTTGAGTTATTACCCGCTGTCGCTGTGGTCGTGGCAGGACGCCATCAAGGCCGTCTTCCTCGAGCGGGTGAATATCGTCGCCGAGTATGACAAGGCGGTGCATTCGCCGAGCCTGGAAATGAAGCTGCCGAGCGTCGTTTCGCTCAAGACCTACGTGAAGCCTTCGACCCATCCGGCCTTCACGCGGTTCAACGTGTTCCTGCGCGACCGCTTCTCGTGCCAGTTCTGCGGTTCGCGCGAGGACCTGACCTTCGACCACCTGCTGCCGCGCTCGCGCGGCGGGCTGACGATGTGGGACAACGTTGTCGCGGCTTGCTCGCCCTGCAACTTGAAGAAGGGCAACATGACGCCGCACGAGGCCGACATGTGGCCCTCGCAGATGCCGTTCCAGCCGAGCGTGCAGCACCTGCACCGCAATGGCCGCCTGTTTCCGCCCAACTATCTGCACGATAGCTGGCTCGACTATCTCTATTGGGATACCGAGCTCGAGCCGTAGGGCTTGCATCACGTCGCGATGCGCAGGCGTATCAAATCAGCGAACGGGATATGTCAGCCTAATGGCGGGGCAAAGCATGAGCATCTGGAAGAAATTATTCGGGTCTAGGACGAAGGCCTCCAATGATGGCGGGTTAGGGGATTTTATTCAGAATAGAGAAGAAAAACAACTGGTCGACTTTTTGCGTCGGCAGGAAGAAATGGCCAAATTACCTAGTGGCATCGGACAGATTGTTTTAAAATTCTCTACCAAAACGAAATAGCTCGATATGTAGCAGAAAAGGCATATATGGCTGAATTGATGAAGATTGTGCTAAAAATTTTGGATGATCATAAGAATGATCCGCGCCAAGTCATAAGACCGCCCTCGGGGGCGAGAGATCTCTTTTACATAATACCAGAGAACTCCAACGAGATTAAATCCAAACATGAGGAGGAGTTAATCTCAGCAGGCATTGACGTAAACCTTTTTGGTCGAGACGAAATTAAGGAAATATTTACGGAAGTTGCGTGGATGGTAGATACTTTGTTCACCAGTAAATTCCAAATTTAATTTGAGGCTAATGGTGATTTTGTTGTAACTCCGAAGGATGCGAGCGGTAATCTTTTGGCGGGTCAGATTTATGGGAAAACCCGCATGAGAGTGATTGCAGGGTGGGTAGAAGCCAAAGGTGTAAAAGTAGATTTGGATGCGTTCGTGGGGTATTTAAACCCGAGATAACGTCTGTTTAGAAGTGGTGATAATTCCACCAGGCACCGAGGCCAATCACATCAGTCCGCAGCGCCCCGCGCTTGGGCGATGTCCTTGCCCAAGACGCGTCTGTCGCACGTCGCGTGGTGCGTTGGGCCCGGCTATCTGGAAGATCATGCGGCAGGCCGAGCGACGTCGGCAAAATTAGCGGCGCATTCGGGTCGCGCAATGTGAGCCTCCGCATCCTTGTTCGAAAATTGTACCTATAGCCTGGCGGGAACTCGCTCGGTCGCGCCACCGGATCTTTTCAACAGAGTCGATCAGACTCGGCCGTGGCGCACCCGCTGAGGCGCGACCCACGTCGCGATGGCGCCGATCAGCGCCACCGCGGCGAGCGCACCCGCGATCAGCACGTTGTAGCCGGCAAGCGAAATCCCCAAGAAACGCCACGCCGCCTCGTCGCAGCGCTGGATCACGATGCCGCCCTGCAAGCGCTTCATGAAATCCGACCCCGAGCCGAGATCGACAGCGCCCGTGCATTCGGTCGGGCCGGCCCATAGCTTCCATTCGACGCCGGCGTGGAACACGCCAAGACCCGCGCCCCACAGCATCAGCAGGGCGAGCGCCACGAGGCCCACGAGCACGACAGGGCGCGGCGCGCGGCGCCATGCGGCAAGCGCGACGAAGAGCGCGAGCGGAATCGCGATGTAATAGGGTACGCGCTGCTCCAGGCAGAGCGGACAAGGCTTTAGCCCCAGCACGAGCTCGAAGAACCACGCACCCGCGATCGCGCCCGATCCCACCACCGCGATGATCAGCGCCGCCATGGCGGCGGGGGCGGTCCGACAACAATCGATCAGGCGTGCGAGCATTTATCGTTACTTTTCGCTTATCGAGCCTGGACGAGGGCGACCCGGCGGCGGATCGTTGACCCGCCTGCGGCGGCGTTATATCTCGGCTAGCGGGCCCCTGTGGCGGAATTGGTAGACGCGCCTGACTCAAAATCA
>PLJS01000319.1 GCA_003140315.1 Hyphomicrobiales bacterium | reverse complement strand
TCTCCCCGCAAGCGGGGAGAGGTAAAGAAAGAGAGTCATTCCACCTTCAAATTCAGCTTGCGGATCAGCGTCGACCACTTGGTCTCTTCCTGATCGATGTCGGCGGCGTATTCGTCCGGGCTCGAGGTCATCGGGTCGCCGCCCTCGGCATGGATGCGCTGCCGAACCTCGTCATTGCTGACCAGCTTGCGCAGCTCGGCGTTGAGACGATCGACGATTCCGCGCGGCGTGCCGGCGGGCGCGAGCAGGCCGTAATGCAGCACCGAGACGAAGCCCGGCATGCCGGATTCCGCCGCCGTCGGCACGTCGGGCAGCAGGCTGAAGCGCTGATCGCTCAACACCGCGATCGCGCGCAACGTGCCGGCCTGGATGTTCCCCATCGCGGGCGGCAGCACGCCGAACGCAACCGGCACATGCCCGCCGAGCAGGTCGGTCATCACGCCGCCCGTGCCCTTGTAAGGCACGATCGTGGCGTCGACGCCGGTCACCGCCTTGAACAATTCGGCCGACAGGTACCCGCCGGTCCCAACCGCCGAGGTGCCGATGTTGTATTTGCCCGGATTGGCCTTCATCAGCGCGATCAGGTCGCCGATCGTGCGCGCGGGAACGTCGGCGTTCGCGATCAGCGCGACCGGCATGGAGGCGATCAGCCCGATCGGCGCGAAAGCCTTGCGCGGGTCATAGCCGGAATTCGCATAGAGGCTGGGATTGATCGAGATCGAGCCGGTATGGCCGAGAAACAGCGTGTAACCGTCGGGCGCGGCGCGGATCGCGGCGCGCGTGCCGACGAGGCCGGAGCCGCCGCCACGATTGTCGACGATGACCTGTTGGCCGAGCGCCAAGGAGAGCTTGTCGGCGACGATGCGCGCCATCGAGTCGACGCCGCCGCCGGGCGGATAGGGGACGATCAGCGTGACGGTATGCGTCGGGTAGGTCTGGGCCGCCGCCGGCATCGCCAGAGCGAGGAATGCCAGCCCGATCGCGGCAAGAAATCTCGTGATCCTCATCATCGCAGCCTCACTCCACCTTCGCGCCCGACATCTTCACGATCTTCGACCACTTCGCCTCCTCGCGGTCGATGTCGGCGGCGTACTGCTCCGGCGTGGTCGCCAGCGGCTCGGCGCCGTCGGTGACGATGCGCGCGCGCACGTCCTCCTGCGCGAGCGCCGCGTTGAGCGCGGCATTGAGCTTCTCGATGATCGGCCGCGGCGTGCCGGCCGGCGCCACGATGCCGTAATGCAGCACGGTCTCGTAGCCCGGCAGCGCGGCCTCGGCGACCGTCGGCAGATCGGGGAACACGGCTGAGCGCGTCGGCCCGGTCACGGCGAGCGCGCGCACCTTGCCGTCCTTGACCAGCCCGATTGCGGGCGGCAGCGAGGAGAAATAGATCGCCACATGCCCGCCGATGAGGTCGGTCAGCGCCGGCGCCGAGCCCTTGTAGGGGATGTGCGTGAGCTCGATGCCGGCCATATAGGCGAGCAGCACCGATCCGAGATGAATACCGCTGCCGGGGCCGGCCGATGCGTAATTGAGTTCGCCGGGTTTTTGCTTCGCAAGCGCAATCAGCTCGGCGATCGAGTGCGCCGGCACCGCGGGGTTCACCAGCACGACCAGCGCCGAGGTCGCGATCAGACCGACCGGCGCGAAGTCCTTGCGCGGGTCGTAGCCGACGTTCGGGTAGAGCGTCGGATTGATGGCGAGCGTTCCGGTGCCGCCGAGCCCGAGCGTATAGCCGTCGGGCGCGGCCTTGGCGACCTGGCGCGTCGCGATCGAGCCGCCCGCGCCACCTTTATTCTCGATCACGATCTGCTGGCCGAGGATCCGGCTCATCTTGTCGGCGACGATGCGTGCCATCGTGTCGTTGCCGCCGCCCGCCGCATACGGCACGATCAAGGTGATCGCGCGCGTGGGATAGTCTTCCGCCACACCCGGCAGCGCGGAAGCGGCCGCAATCCCGGCACCCAGCACCGCGGCGATCAAAACCCGCATCGACGTCGTCCTCCCGCCTCAAGCGCCCTTGGCCCGCACATTATCATAATGCGGCCGCAGCCCGAGCCGAATGCGAAACCGCCGGCCTCGATCGAGAGCCGGCGGTTCGAACGAATGTCAAACGCTGCGGCGATGCCGCGAGGCGCGATGGAAATTGTTGTCAGTGAACGCTTGCGGGCGCGTCGTGCCGCAGCCGTTCGATCTCGTCCTTCACTTGCAACTTGCGACGTTTCAATTCCGCTATGGTCAGATCATCGGTCGATGGATGCGCGATGGCGTCGGCGAGTTCGGTTTCGAGTGTCTGATGTTTCCGTTCCAGTTCCGCAAGATGCGATTGGATGGACATATGGGGGGTCTCCTCGGTCAAGATTCCCATTTGCAGTGTGGCAGAAACGACGCATCAAGTCGACGGCAGTCCGATTGTGCGATGCGACAAATCCCCGTTATCCGTTAGTTCTTGGTAACCGCCGCACGGCTTGATGCTCATGACCTAACGCGCGATACTTGTTAGGGTTTCGGTGTCCTCCCAAGACACCACCAAGACCGTGCCGCGATGACAGCAGAGGAAGAACGCGAGCTCCGCACGCAGCTTGCGCGCCTGCATCAGGAGCACCGCGACCTCGACGCCGCCATCGAAGCCCTGCAGGTCTCGCCCGGTTCCGATCTGCTGCAGGTCCAGCGCCTGAAGAAGCGCAAGCTGCAACTGCGCGACCGCATCACCTTCATCGATGACCAGCTCACGCCGGATATCATTGCGTGACTGGGATCGCTGTTGATCGGTAACACATAAGACACTATATAGTCGTGCGGATCGTCGAACACGCTCATGCGACCGGGGCCAGTCTGTTTGCGGACTGGTTCGACGCGCTCGATGCACAGGCCGCCGCCAAAGTGACCGTCGCCCTGCAACGCATGGCGCAAGGCAACTTGTCGAATACGAAAGGCGTCGGCGTTGGCGTTCTCGAATATCGGATCGATTTCGGGCCGGGGTACCGAATCTATTTCGGTCGCGATGGAGAGGAGTTCGTCGTGCTACTCGGCGGCGGCACGAAACGTCGGCAACAGCAGGATATCGAGACGGCGCAAGCGCGATGTGCGGACTATCCGCGGCGCAAGAGAGAGGCGCGGTGAAATGGCACTTACGAGAGATTTCAAGGCGACCGTGAAGGCGCGTGCCGAGCGCGATCCGGCCTTCCGCACCGCATTATTGACCGAAGCGGTTGAATTGCTGCTGGCCGGCGAACTCGACACCGGCAAGGCCGTGCTGCGCGACTACATCAACGCGACGATCGGATTTGAAAAGCTCGGGCAAGAGACCGGAACGCCGCCAAAGAGCCTGATGCGCATGCTCGGGCCGAACGGCAATCCGCGCGCGAGCAATCTTCTGGCCGTCATCGGCAGGCTGCAGCACATCTCAGGCCTGCATCTCGCCGTCGCGGCAAGTCGTTAACGACTGCCGCGCCGTCTCGCTTTGCGCGCATACATCGCGCGATCGGCGGCCGCGATGACCTTGGCGAGATCGTCGGACGGATTAATGATTGTCAGGCCGATCGATGCTCCGACGGACAGCGCACCGCCGTTCCATTCGACGGATGCCGCAGCCACCGCCGCCTCCAGCGCGCGCGCCTTCTTCACCGCATTGTCTTCGCTCAAATTCCACAAAATGACGCCGAATTCATCGCCGCCGAGCCGCGCCACCGTGTCGGATGCGCGCACATTGCGCGCGAGCGTCGCGGCGACCGCCGCCAGCATCGCGTCGCCTGCCGCATGACCGTGCTGGTCGTTGACCGGCTTGAAGCCGTCGAGATCGGCATAGAGCAATGCCGCGCGCGTCCAGTACCGGTCGATATAGGCGAGCGTGCGCTTGAGCTCGCGCTCAAAGCCGCGCCGGTTGAATATCCCGGTTAGCGCGTCGGTGTCGGCGCTGGCTTCAAGATCCTTGACCCTCGCCTGCTCCAGCTTGAGCGCGGTCTGCAGCCGCTCGATCTCGCCGAGCAGGACCGAAAGCTCGGACGGAAGGTTGCGGGGCGCGGCACGCGGAGCCTCGTGGCGGACCGCCCGTTCGTCGAGCGGCGCGCGGGCGTGCGCAGGCGCCGCCGATACGATGCCGGATTTAACACGCGCCAAAACGCCCTTCGTCATTCCACTCGACCCCAAAACTGGCGGGCCGCACCATGGAGGCGGCAGGGTTAACGGAACGTATCGGCTTGCCTGTAAGGGGCAGATTCCTATAAATCCGCGCCTTCTTTTCGCCCCTGCCGTATAAAGGGACGCATGACCAAGCCCGTCGCGATCATCATGGGCAGCCAGTCCGACTGGCCGACCATGCGCCACGCCGCCGAGACGCTCGACGCGCTCGCCGTCGGCTACGACAAGCGCATCGTCTCGGCGCACCGCACGCCGGAGCGACTCTATGCCTTCGCCAAGGGTGCGAAGGCCGCGGGCCACAAGATCATCATCGCAGGCGCGGGCGGCGCCGCGCACCTGCCCGGCATGACGGCCGCGATGACGCCGCTGCCGGTGTTCGGGGTGCCGATCGAATCGAAGGCGATGTCGGGCGTCGACTCGCTCTATTCGATCGTGCAGATGCCGCCGGGCGTGCCGGTCGGCACGCTCGCGATCGGCAGAGCGGGCGCGATCAACGCCGCGCTGCTCGCGGCAAGCGTGCTCGCGCTGACCGACGCGAAGCTCGCCAAGCGCCTCGAAGCCTGGCGCCAGAAGCAGACCGAGGCCGTGGCCGAGCATCCGGTCGACGAGACGAAGGCGTGAACGCGCTCGGCCCCGACGCCACCGTCGGCATCCTGGGCGGCGGCCAGCTCGGCCGCATGCTCGCGCTCGCGGCCGCGCGCCTCGGCTTCAAGTGCCATGTGCTGTGTCCGGACCCGCGCTCGCCTGCGTTCGACGTGGTCCGCCGCGTGACCGAGGCCGATTACGCCGACATCGCGGCGCTCGACCGCTTCGTCGCCGACGTGGACGTGGTCACGTACGAGTTCGAAAATGTTCCGGCCGAGACGGCAATGTTCCTGTCGGCTCGCAAGCCTGTTCTGCCCGATCCGAAGGTGCTGGCGATCACGCAGGACCGCCTGGTCGAGAAGGAGTTCGTGAACGGTCTCGGCATCGCGACCGCCAAATTCGCACCCGTCGATTCGGCCGATGGGCTCACGGCCGCGCTTGCGGCGATCGGGCAGCCAGCCGTGCTCAAGACGAGGCGTTTCGGCTATGACGGCAAGGGCCAGATGATCCTGCGCGACGGCGCCGACCCGGCGGCCTTCGAACACCTCGGCGGCCAGCCGCAGATCCTCGAAGCCTTCGTGCCGTTCGAACGCGAGATCTCGGTCGTCGCCGCGCGCGGAAGCGACGGCGCGATCGAATGCTTCGACGTGACCGAGAACGAGCATCAGGACCACATCCTGAAGACCTCGCATGTGCCGGCCGCGGTCACGCCCGCGGTCGCCGTGCAGGCGCGCCGCATCGCCGAGACGATCGCGGAAGCGTTCGGCTACGTCGGCGTGCTCGCGGTCGAGATGTTCGTCGTCCGGGACGGCGGGGGCCATGCGGTGCTGGTCAACGAGATCGCGCCGCGCGTGCACAATTCCGGCCATTGGACGATCGACGGTGCCTCGGTGTCGCAGTTCGAGCAGCACATCCGCGCGGTTGCGGGGCTTCCCCTCGCAAAGCCGATCCGGCGCGGGCGCATCGAGATGATCAATCTGCTTGGGGCCGAGGTCGAGGACTATCGCGGCTGGCTCACCAAGCCGGATACCGCCGTGCACCTTTACGGCAAGACCGGCATACGCCCCGGCCGCAAGATGGGGCATGTGACGCGGGTGTTCCCCGAGCCGTAGGCCGCCGCGCACCGCTCCTTAACGGCTCTCGCGCAGGATGCCCGCCTTGGATATGATGGGCCGAAGGGCGTGTGCCGGGGTTTGCGTGATGAAGAAGGTCGTGGCCGTTGTCCTGCTGACCGTGTTCGGCCTTGCGCTTGCCGGCTGCAGCGGCCCGTGCGGCTTCATCTGGGATGACTGGCGCTGGTCGAAGAGCTGCCATAGCGAGCCCGCGCCGCAGAAATAGGCGCCGTTTCGCCGCCCGCCGGCGACCGGTTTTGCACGGCCTTTGGTGGACTTGTCCGCCCGTTTCTGCTAATTGCGCCGGGCCCGGCTGGGATTCGTCCGCTCCGAGCGGCCGTTCGCGTGCCGGTACCCCATTCAAGGCCTATTCGGGATCACAGAAGGAACGACGCGTGCAGGTTCTCGTCCGCGACAACAATGTCGATCAGGCTCTCAAGGCACTGAAGAAGAAGATGCAGCGCGAGGGCATTTTCCGCGAGATGAAGCTTCGCGGCCACTACGAAAAGCCCTCCGAGAAGAAGGCACGCGAGAAGGCGGAAGCGATCCGCCGCGCACGCAAGCTCGCGCGCAAGCGCGCCCAGCGCGAAGGACTGCTGCCGGGCAAGCCGAAGCCTCTGACCCGCGGCGGCCCAGGCGGTCCCGGCGCGCCACGGCCCGGCGGCTTCGGCGGCGGCGCTGGCAGCACCGGCGGATTCAACCGCGGCCCGCGCTAGTCAAACCCGGGCGGCACAGATATCGGCGCGGGCGGGCGCGAGCTCTTCCCGCGCCGTGCTATTTTTGGCGGGCGGGCCCGGCAATGGCGGCCCGGCGAGGCGACCGATGACCCCATGGCGCACCCGCGCAGCAGGCTCGGCGGCGCTGCTTGTCGCGGCGGCGCTCGCGCTTGCCGGCTGCAAGACCCTCGGTAGTACGGCCCCCGAAAATGAAGACCCAGCGCTGACCGCCTCCCCGGCCAACATCGCCTCGCTCTCCGAAGTGGTGGCGCGCAATCCGAACGACGCGCAGGCCTACAACATGCGCGGCAGCGTGCTCGGGCGCTCCGGGCGCAACCAGGAAGCGCTCGCCGACTTCGACAAGGCGATCGCGATCGATCCGAATTACACGCAGGCCTACGCCAATCGGGGGCAGGCGCACCGCCAGCTCAACAAGCTCGACCTCGCGCTGGCCGACTACGAGCGCGCGCTCACGCTCGATGCGACCTACGCGCCGGCCTATCTCGGGCGCGGCATGGTCTATCGCCAGCAGAACCGCGCGCTCGACGCATTGAACGATTTCAACCGCGCGATCCAGATCAGCCCCAACAACGCGCAGGCCTATTACAACCGCGGCCTGCTCTATCAGGCGCAAGGTCAACACAAGTTCGCGATCGACGACTTCACGACCGCGATCCCCCTCAACCCGCAGCAGGCCGAGCTCCGCATCGCGCGGGGCCTGAGCCAGCTCGCACTCGGCAATGCGAAGGCCGCGGCAAGCGATCTCGATGACGCCGTGCAGCTCGAGCCGCAGAGCCTGAACGCATGGACCAGCCGCGGGCTCGCCTATGAGCGGCTCGGCGACAAGGAGAAGGCCGCCGGTTCCTACGCCCGGGCGATCAACATCAACCGCGACTACGATGCCGCCAAGAAGGGCTTCGCCCGCGTCGGCGGCAAGACCGGAACGATCTATCAGACGTTTTGAGGTGCCCGCCGTCACCCTGAGGTGCTCGG
>PLJS01000277.1 GCA_003140315.1 Hyphomicrobiales bacterium | reverse complement strand
CCGCGGCGGCGATCCATCTTGAGGATCTGGAACGGCTGGTTGACGTTCATCAGCGGCGTGACATCGCGGATCGGCCGGATGTCGACCTGTGAGCGCGGCAGGAACGCCACGGCGCCGTCGAGATCGACGGTGAAGCCACCCTTGACCTGGTTGAAGATGACNNGCCTTGTCGCGCGACAGCACGGCCTCGCCGAGCGCGTTCTCGACGCGCTCCAGATAGACCTCGACCTCGTCGCCGACCTTGATCTCGTTGCCGCGGCCGGGACCTGAGAATTCGCGCACGGCGACGCGGCCTTCGGTCTTGGCGCCAACGTCGATGACGGCAAGGTCCTTCTCGATCGCGACGACCTTGCCCTTGACGACGGTTCCTTCCTGCAGACTGCCCTGAAGGAACGACTCCTCGAGCATCTTTGCGAAATCTTCGCGCGTGGGCGCGGCGGCGGTAGCAGTGGCCATGGAAACTCCTGAAACATGCACCGGCGGTTTGAACTGGGGAGCTTCAACGTTCGAGGCCGCAAGCCTTGGCAGACTTGCGACAGCCGCCGATAAACGGCGGGCCGGCACGATCCCGAACGATCGAAGCGATGATGAAGTCCGGCGAACCGCGCGAAAAGAGACTGACCGGAGCGGGCGCTTCCTCCAATAACGAAGACGCAGTCGTCTGCATCTCCGGCCCGCCCGGGCGGCCTCGACAAATGTCGGCGGCAACCTGGAACGCCGCCGATATAGCCAAACTGTCGTGGCGGCACAAGGGTTTTGGTCTGCCTTTCGGCGGATCGCTATTTGCCTAGAATAGTACCGCATCAGGGAGGAAAACGATGCGGCGATCCTCGATTCTCGCGTTGGCGATCCTTTTGACCCTCGCGGCCGGCGGCGCTCTGGCGCAACCCTACCCGCAAAGCCCGATCCGCCTGGTGGTGCCGTTCGCGCCGGGCGGCGGCGCCGACCTGATGGCGCGCATCCTTGCCGGTCCGCTGGGGAAGCGTCTCGGCCAGCCGGTCGTGATCGAGAACAAGCCGGGCGGCGGCGCGACGCTCGGCGCGGACTTTGTCGCGAAGTCGGCGCCCGACGGCTACACGCTGCTCTGGACCACGCCGGGGCCGCAGATCACCAACCCGTACCTGATGCCTAAGCTGCCCTACGATCCGTTCCGCGACTTCACCGCGATCGCAACGGTCGTGACCGCGGTCAATGTGCTGGTCGTGACGCCGAGCCTGCCGGTGACATCCGTCGCCGAGCTGATCGCCTATGCGAAGGCCAATCCCGGCAAGCTCAACTTCTCGAGCTCCGGCGTCGGCGCAAGCTCGCACCTCTCGGGTGAGCTTTTCAAAATGATGGCCGGCATCGACATCGTGCATGTGCCCTATCGCGGCTCCGGCCCGTCGCTGCAGGACCTGCTCGCCGGCAATGTGCAGATGGCGATCGATACGGTCGCTGTGCTGCTGCCGCACATCCAGTCCGGGCGGCTGCGCGCGCTCGGCGTCGCGACCCTGGAGCGCAGTCCGACGCTGCCCGACCTGCCGCCGATCGCCGACACGCTTCCCGGCTTCGACGGCTCGTCGATCAACTACATCAGCGCGCCGGCCGGCACGCCGCGAGAGATCGTGGAGCGGCTGAACGCTGAGATCAACGCGGTGCTGTCCGATCCGGAGGTGCAGAGCCGCATGGCGACCGCCGGGTTCACGCCGATCATCGAGAGTCAGCCCGCACTGGTGAAGCGCATCGCGGACGAACAGGAGAAATGGAAGAAGGTGATCGAGCGGATTCCGAAATAGCGCGATTGCCGATCAGCGTTTGATCGTCCGCTCGACCAACGCAATCGCGGCCGCAACCGCCGCATCGACATTGAGATGCGTGGTGTCGAGTTCGTGCGCGTCCGGCGCAGGCTTCAGGGGCGCAATGGCGCGCGAACGGTCGCGCTCGTCGCGACGCAGGATGTCGGCGAGGATTAAGGCTTCGTCCGCCCGCCGGCCGGCATCTCTCAGTTCGGCGGCGCGGCGGCGGGCGCGTTCCTGCGGCGCCGCGACGACGAAGATCTTCACGTCGGCGTCCGGGCAGATGACCGTCCCGATGTCGCGGCCGTCGAGCACCGCGCCGGGAGGCGCCGCTGCGAAGTCGCGCTGGAACGCCAGCAGCGCCGCGCGGACCTCCGGGATCGCCGAGACGATCGAGGCCGCCTCGCCGATGGCGTGGCCCTTAAGGGCCTTCTCGTCGAATTGCGAAGGATCGAGCGCGCGCGCGGCCGCGACAGCGCTGTCACGATCCTCGAGATAATGACCCGCATCGTTCAGGGCCTTCGCGACGGCCCGATACAGGAGCCCGGTGTCGAGATGGCGCAGGCCGAAATGCGCCGCAAGGCGCTTGCCGAGCGTGCCCTTGCCGGAGGCGGCCGGTCCGTCGATCGCGATGATCATTCGGAACGCGCCCGCTCTATGACCGGCAAATGGCTTCGAGCGCGACGCAGGGGACGCTCTTCGGTGAAGATATTGCGCCAACGGAATTCGGCTGGGCTTGTGAAGGCCAGATATTCGCTCATCGCGGGATCGGCCGACGACGTCGTGAACCAAGGCTCATCGAGACAGCGCCAGGACGCGGCGGCCCACGGAGGAATTTTGGCCAACCGATACTGCTTTGCCAGGTACTCAGCCATTGCGCCGACAAGAGCGTTCAACCGGTCGTCTTCCGTCCGCACCGGTTCTTGATCAATCGTCGCGAAACGCGCGGCCGCATCCGGTGCGAGCATGAAGCTGTCGACGAACTCGGCCAATGCTTCGTCCCGGGATCCGCCAGCTCTGATGCGCTCAACCGCCTCCGCGAGGGTACTCGGGCGCATCGACCGCTCCTTCAAGCTTCATGTGGGTCAGTAGGAAGCGCTGCTTCTCGGCGGATGCGCCGCTGTTCGGAAAAAACCGGGCCAGCAGGGCGATTGCCTCTTCGGTCGTGCGAATACCGGCAACATGCATCAGGTTCAAGATGTCCAATCGCTCCTGCTCGCCTCGCAACGGATCGTTGACCCGGATGGCCTTGAGCTTCAGCGCAAGGAGGTACCGCGCCGATGGAACGTACACGATCAATCCTGGCGCATCGATACCCCGCGGGAAGCTCGCAAACTCCGCATGATCGCCGGCGCTGTCGGCGAGCGCGCTCAAATGAAACGCCACTCCGTCGTTGAACCAGTCCGGCTGCCATCCATTCTCGGCGGCGAGCTTGTCGATGACCTGCCGCAGCCATGCGGGCCAGGGCTGCTCCAATTTCGAGACGTCGACATCTTCGGTGCTGAACCGAAAATTACTGGCCAGCATCAGCGCGGACCCACCATAGACCGCGATATGCAATTGCGCGCCGGCCGCAGCGGCGGCGCGGCCGATCTCGTCAAAAGCGGCGAGCAGCTTGTCCCGATTCAATGAGCGAGCCATCGACCAGCCCTCCCGGGCCTGATGAAGATTAGCTCAAGTCGGCGCCCATCCGCCGCATCATGCCGGCGAAATCCGGAAAGCTCGTCGCGATGAAGGCGGCGTCGTCGATCCCGACCGGCTTGTCGCTCGCGAGCCCCATCACCAGAGCCGACATGGCGATCCGGTGGTCCATATGGGTCGCGACCAGGCCGCCGCCGGCCGCACGGCCCTTGCCGTGCACGATAAGGTCGTCGCCCTCGATCTCCACGTCGATACCGTTGACGCGCAGCATGTCGGCGGTCGCCACGAGGCGGTCGGATTCCTTCACCCGCAGCTCTTTCAGGCCGCGCATGCGGGTCGTACCCGCGGCGAAGGCTGCCGCGACCGCGAGCACCGGATATTCGTCGATCATAGAGGGCGCGCGCGGGGCCGGGACTTCGACGCCCTTGAGCCCGGCATGACGGATACGCAGGTCGGCCACGTCTTCGCCGCCTTCGTTGCGACGCTCGATCTCCTCGATCACCGCGCCCATCTCGCGCAGCGTCGCGAACAGCCCGGTGCGCAGCACATTCAGCATCACGCCTTGCAGGATCACGTCGGAGCCCGGAACGATCAACGCGGCCACCAGCGGAAACGCGGCCGACGAAGGGTCCGCCGGAACCGTCACCGCCGCGGGCGTAAGCTCCGGCTGGCCCTTGAGCGTGACGCGGCGGCCGTGCGCACCGACAGGCTCGACGCGCACGTCGGCGCCGAAATGCCGCAGCATGCGCTCGGTGTGGTCGCGGGTCGCCTCGCCCTCGATCACCACCGTCTCGCCCGGCGCCGCCAAGCCTGCGAGCAGCACCGCCGACTTGAGCTGCGCGGAGGCCGCCGGCGGCTCATAGACGATCGGGATCGGATCGCGCGCACCCGCAATGGTCAGCGGCAGGCGCCCGCCCTCCGCGACCAGCGTCGCGCGCGCGCCGATGCGCTCCAGCGGATCGAGCACGCGCCGCATCGGCCGGCTGCGCAGCGAGGCATCGCCGTCGAAGGTCGCGGTGATCGGACAGCCCGCGACCGCGCCGAGGACGAGGCGGCAGCCGGTTCCCGAATTGCCGAAATCGAGCGCCGCTCTCGGCTCCGCGAACCCCGCGACGCCGACCCCGTGAACGCGCCAAGCTCCCTCTCCGGTCCGCTCCACCGTCGCGCCGAGCGCGCGCATCGCACGGCCGGTATTGATGACGTCCTCGCCTTCCAGCAGGCCCGTGATGGCCGTCTCGCCGACCGTGAGCGCGCCGAGGATCAGGGCGCGATGCGAGATCGACTTGTCGCCGGGCACGCGCGCGCGGCCGCACAATGGTCCGGTGCGGCGCGCGGTGAGGGGTGAGACGGCGTCGTTCACGGTATGCCGCGGTTGCATGAAGGAGCGCCGTCCTAGCACGCACGGTGGCGGCGCGTCACCGCCGGGCCGGAGAAATGGCCGAAATGAGGCCCGGAATCGCCTTGACAGCGGCATGACAACTCGCCAAGTGAGCGCCTCATTGCATCGCCGCTTCAGGAAACTTGCACCGTGGCAAAGCCCGAGCTTGGTACCAAGCGCGTCTGTCCCGTGACAGGCCGCAAATTCTACGACCTCAACAAGAACCCGGTCATTTCGCCCTATACGGGCGAGGTTGTCCCGATCGCGCCGATCCCGCAGTCACGCTCGCGCGCCGAGCCTGTCGCGGCGCGCGCGCCGATCGTTCCCGAGCCGGTCGAGGCCGAAGTGCCGGAGGTGGCCGACGTCGAGCTCGTGTCGCTCGAGGAGGCCGATGCCGATACCGAAGGTGCCAAGAAGGTGCCCGCGGCCGAGGGCGAGGAGGACGTCGAGGTCGCCGACGACGATGCGGCCGATGACGCGACCTTCCTGGAGCCCGACGAGGACGAAGGCGACGATGTCACCGGCATCATCGGCGGCGACATCGAGCCCGAGGAGGAGACTTGAGCGGACAAGACACTTGAGCGGATTTGGCTTTTGTGGTCTCACGGCCACACGAAAACCGGCTGCTTTTCGCATTTTCTGATAACGGCACGGGTATCCCGGCCCGCGCCGCCTGAGTTGGGGCCATAGCTCAGCTGGGAGAGCGCCTGCATGGCATGCAGGAGGTCAGCGGTTCGATCCCGCTTGGCTCCACCAACCTTCAATTGCTGAAGGCTCCGGATACTTGTCACCGCGACGCGGCGAAGGTGGCCCGTCGTGGCCCACTTGGCGAAGGCGGGCCGAGCAACAACCCATCGGATCAGCTAGCCGTGCAGCGGCAGACCATGCATCATCGCGCGCCAACGGGCGGGGGAAACGCATGCAAGGCAAGATCGCGCTCGAGGAGCATTTCGCCATTCCGGCGACGCTTGCCGACAGCCAAGTGTTCGGCGCGCATGTGTGGGACGAGCTGAGGGACCGCCTGACCGACTTCCAGGACAAGCGGCTGCGCCTGATGGACGCCTCAGGCGTCGAGATCATGATCGCCTCGCTCAACGCGCCGGCCGTGCAGGCGATCTTCGACGTGAAACGCGCGATCGAAGTGGCGCGCGAGGCGAACGATGTGTTGGCGGCGGAGATCGCCAAGCGGCCGGACCGGTTTGCGGGCTTTGCGGCGCTGCCGATGCAGGACCCGGAGGAGGCAGCGCGAGAGCTCATACGCTGCGTCAAGGAGCTCGGCTTCGTCGGCGCTCTCGTAAATGGCTTCTCGCAGGCGGGCTCAGCGAACAGCGCGCGCTACTACGACCTGCCGCAATACCGGCCGTTCTGGCGCACGGTCGCCGCGCTCGACGTTCCATTCTACCTGCATCCGCGCAATCCGCTGCCGGGCGCGATCCCGGGCTACGAGGGACATCCGTGGCTGATGGGGCCGAACTGGGCGTTCCACGCCGAGACCGCCGTGCACGCGCTGCGCCTGATCGGCTGCGGGTTGTTCGACGAATATCCGACGCTGCAAATCATCCTCGGACATCTCGGCGAGGGCATCCCGGCCTATCTCTGGCGCATCGACCACCGCAACGACTGGATGAAGGCGCGCCACAAATACGCGGCTAAGAAATGGGTCGCCGATTATGTCCGTGACAACATCGTGCTGACGACCTCGGGCAACTTCTCCACCTCGGCGCTGAACCAGGCGATCGCCGAAATCGGGACGAACCGCGTGCTATGGTCGGCCGACTATCCGTTCGAGACGATCAGCGACGCGGCCGAGTGGATCGACGCGGCGCCGATCAGCGAGCAGGATCGGCTGAAAATCGCGCGCACCAACGCGCTGACGCTGTTCAAGCTCAAGATCTAGAAGAATCTCGGGAGGAACACCGATGAGGATGAGGACAATCGCCGCCGCGGCCCTGCTGCTGGGCGCCGCCACGTCCGCGCCGCGCGCCGAAGTCGCCGAGGTGACGATCGCGCAGCAGTTCGGCGTCGCGTTCCTCCCCTTCATGCTGATGGAGCGCGACTCCCTGGTCGAGAAGCACGCCAAGGCCGCCGGCATCGAGCTCAAGACCAACTGGCAGAAGGTCGCGGGCCCAAGCGTCATCAATGACGGGCTCCTGTCCGGCACCGTCCATTTCGGTGCGGTCGGGGCGCCCTCGCTCATCACGCTGTGGTCGAAGACCAAGGGCAATGTCGGCGTCAAGGGCATGGCGGCGATGACGTCCTATCCGCTCTATTTCGTGACGCGCAACCCGGACCTGAAATCGCTCAAGGACCTGAGCGACAAGGACAAGATCGCGGTGCCGTCGGTGAAGATCTCGACCCAGGCACTGATGCTGCAGATGGCGGCGGCCGATCTGTTCGGGCAGGGCCAGTACCAGAAGTTCGACGAATTCACCGTGTCGCTCGCGCATCCCGACGCGATGGTGGCGCTGATGAACAATACCGGCGGCGTGAACGCGCACTTCGCGACCTCGCCGTTCTACGAGCAGGAGATGAAGCTGCCGGGGGGGCGCGTGCTCACCACCAGCTATGACATCCTCGGCGGACGCGCCTCCGCGCTCGTCATCATCACGACGAGCAAATTCCACGACGCCAATCCGAAGGTCTACAAAGCCTTCCTCGCCGCCGAGAAGGAAGCGATCGACACGATCAACAAGGACAAACGTGCGGCGGCCAGAGCATATTTGGAGATCGCGAACGATCGGAAGAGCACGCTTGAGGAGATCTTCAACGTGATCAACGACAAGGATTACGCCTTCACGCTTTCCCCGGAAAAAGTGTTCAAGACCGCCGTCTTCATGGGTAAGGTCGGCACCATCAAGGACCCGCCAGCCAGCGTGTGGGACATGTTCTTCCCCGACATCCAGGGCATTCCGGGAGATTGAGCTTGGCGGACACGGTTCGCATCGGCTGCGGCGCGGGCTTTCAGGGCGACCGGCTGGAGCCGGCGCTGGTGCTCGCCGAGCACGGCAAGCTCGACTATCTGATGCTCGAATGCCTCGGCGAGCGCACGGTCGCGCTCGCGCAATTGCGCAAGCTGCACGAGCCGAACCACGGTTATGATTCGTTGCTCGACCGGCGCATGACTGGGCTGTTGCCGCTGATCAAGCGCAACGGCGTGCGCGTCGTCACCAACATGGGCGCCGCCAATCCGCTTGCCGGCGCGGCGGCGATCGTCGCACTCGCGAAGACACTCGGCCTCAAGGTGCGCGTCGCGGCGCTCACCGGCGACGACGTGCTCGATCTCCTCGAACCGTCGCAGAAGGTGCTGGAGACCGGCGAATCACTGTCGAGCGTCGGGTCGCTGTTCTCGGCGAACGCCTATCTCGGCGTCGAGGCGATGCTTCCAGCGCTGGAAAGCGGCGCCGATATCATCCTCACCGGCCGCGTCGCCGATCCCTCGCTCGCACTCGCGCCGCTCGCGCACCGCTTCGGCTGGGCGCTCGACGACCAGGACCGTTTCGCGCGGGGCACGGTCGTCGGGCATCTGCTCGAATGCGCGGGGCAATTGACCGGCGGCTATTTCGCCGATCCCGGCAAGAAGGACGTGGCCGGAATGGCGAACCTCGGCTTTCCGTTCGCCGACGTGGATGCCGATGGCAACGCGCAGCTCTCCAAGGTCGCCGGAACCGGCGGCACGATCAATCGCATGACGGCGACCGAGCAATTGCTCTACGAGGTGACCGATCCCTTCGCGTATCTGACGCCCGACATCACGGCGGATTTCTCCGCCGTCGAGATCGCCGAGACCGCGCCCGATACGATTTCAGTGACGGGCGCGCGCGGCAAGCCGCGGCCGGCCACGCTGAAGGTCAGTGTCGGCTATCACGCCGGCTATATCGGCGAGGGCGAGATCAGCTATGGCGGCGAAAACTGCGTCGCACGCGCGCAGTTGGGCGGCGAAATCGTGGCCGAGCGCCTGCGCGGCCAGTTCCAGGAGCTGCGCGTCGATATCCTCGGCCTGTCGTCGCTGCACACGCGGCCGATGTCGGGCGGCGACTTTTCACCCTATGAGGTGCGGCTGCGCGTCGCCGGACGCTCGGCCGACCGCGAGATGGCGGCGCGCATCGGCGAGGAGGTCGAGGCGCTTTATACCAACGGCCCCGCCGGCGGCGGCGGCGCGCGCAAATCGACGCAGGAGCAGATCGGCATCGTGTCGTGCCTGATCGCGCGCGAGACGGTGAAGCCGCAGGTGACGGTGTTCGAGACGTAGTTCTTATCCCTCTCCGTCTTCGGGGAGGGATTAGAGGTAGAGACATGAAACGCAAGCTCTACGAGCTCGCCCATGCGCGCGCCGGCGACAAGGGCAACACCACGATCCTGTCGCTGATCGCATACCGGGCGGAAGACTTTCCGCTGCTGCGCGAACGCGTCACGCCGGAGGCCGTGAAGCGCCACTTCGCCGGCATTATCAAGGGCGAGGTGAAGCGCCACGAGCTACCGCATCTCGGCGCGCTGCAATTCGTCGGCGAGGACGCGCTCGGCGGCGGGGTTACGACCTCGCTCGGCGTCGACGCGCACGGTAAATCCTTGAGCTCCGCGCTGCTGGAAATGGAGATCGAGACGGATTGATTTGCGTGGCAATCCGGGCTTCCGTGCCGGCCGGCATGCAGGATCTTTCATGACGTCCGCCGAGGCCTTCGCCGCAGCCGTCCGTCATCACCAAGCGGGGCAACTCGCGGACGCAGAGCGGCTCTACGCGCAGGTGCTCGTGGCCGAACCCGGCAACCTGCAAGCGCTAACCTTGAGCGGCGCGCTCGCCCACATGGCCGGCCGCAACGAGGAGGCGGCGGACCTGTTCGGCCGAGCTCTCGCGATCAGCGAGCAACCGGACCTCCACTACAATATCGGTCTCGCCAAATGGGCGCTCGGCCGCCGCGTGGAGGCGGCCTCCCATTGGTCGCGCGCAATCGCGCTCAACCCGAACTTCGCGCAGGCGCACATGAACCTTGGCAATGCATTGCGCGAGGAAGGGCGCGTAACCGAAGCCGTGACGCATCTGCGCCGGGCGCTGCAATTGCAGCCCTCACCCTTCGCGCACAACAATCTCGGTGTCGCGCTGGCCGCCCTCGGCGACCGCGAGGCGCTCGGGCATTATCAACGCGCGATCGACATGCATCCGGGCTTCTTGGAGCCGTATCTCAATCTCGCGCTCGCGCTCGCAACGTCGGGCCGCGTCGGCGAGGCGCTCGCTTGCGTCCGGCGCAGCCTCGAGATCAACGAAACGCCCGACAACAAGGTGCTGTTCACGCGCGTGGTAGGCATGCTCGATGCCGTGCCGGACGATCCCGGACTGCGCGCATTGGTCCTGCGCGCCGCAACGGAGGGATGGGATAGCACCAATGACCTCGCGGCGGTCGCCGCGACCTTGGTCAAGCACGGCAGCGCGATCGAGACGCAGATCGCGCGCGGCGAACCGACGTGGCCGGCGGTTACGAAGGAGCCGCTGCTGCGCTGGCTTCTGGAAACCACTGTGATCTGCGATGTCACGCTGGAGCGTTTCCTGACCGCGACCCGCGCCGCGCTGCTTGGCTTCGCCGAAACGGCACCCAACGCGCTCGATGGCGATCAATTGCGCTTTGCCTGCGCGCTCGCGCGCCAATGTTTCAACAACGAATACGTCTACGCCGTGACCGGCGACGAACCGGCGCGCGCCGGACGACTGCGTGAAGCGATTTCGCCGTTGCGCCTCGCCGTCATGGCCGCGTACGAGCCGCTGCACTCGCTGCCCGACGCCGACACATTGCTGGCGCGCCCATGGCCCGCGCCCGTGGATACGCTCCTCACCCAGCAGCTGCGCGAGCCGCGCGAGGAAGCGGGCGCCCGCGCGTCGATCCCGCGCCTCACGCCGATCGAGGACGAGGTCTCGCGGCTGGTGCAGGACCAGTATGAGCAGAATCCCTATCCGCGGTGGATCGCGACCGGCCGCCCGATCAAATATGATTCGATCGATGCGTTGATGCGGCGCGAATACCCGGAAGCCCCGTTCCGGCCACTCGGCAAGACCGGCCTCGACGTCCTGATTGCCGGGTGCGGCACGGGCCGCCATTCGATCGGCGTCGCGCGGCAATTTCCACACGCGAAGGTGCTCGCGATCGACCTCAGCACGGCGAGCCTTGCTTACGCGACCACGCGGGCGCGCGCGCTCGGGCTGACCAACGTCGAGCACGCGCAGGCCGACATCTTGCAGCTCGGATCGATCGGGCGGACCTTCGACGTGATCCAGGTGGGCGGCGTGCTGCACCATCTCGGCGATCCATGGGCCGGCTGGAAGATGCTGCTGTCGCTGTTGCGGCCGAGCGGCTGCATGTTCGTCGCACTCTACAGCGAGCTCGCACGGCGCGACGTGGTTGCGGCGCGCGCCCATATCGCGGCGCGCGGTTACGGTTCGACCGCCGCAGACATCCGTGCCTGTCGGCAGGACCTGATGGCCTATCCGGACGGAGCGCCACTCAAGAACGTGGTGATCTTCAACGACTTCTTCACCACGAGCGAATGCCGCGACCTCCTGTTCCACGTGCAGGAGCACCGCATGACGCTCCCGGAGATCAAACACTTCCTTGCCGCCAACGATCTGACGTTCCTCGGCTTCGAGCTCGACTTGCGCGTGACACAGCAATATGCGTCGCGTTTTCCCGACGATCCCACCATGACCGATCTCTACCATTGGGATGTCTTTGAACAGGACAACCCTTATACGTTCGCCAGCTTGTACCGATTCTGGGTGCAGAGAGGCGCTGAGTGATGCTCACCAATGACGATATTGAGACCCTTGCCGCTGGCGCCGCAAAATCTTCGGGCGCGCTGTTCGAGGCGATCAATCAGGTGGCAGCGCAGCGCATCGGTGCCGGGCTCGTCACCGCGATGCGTCACGACGAGGCTGCCTCGATGGTCGAGCGGCTCTATTCATCCAATCCGCAGGCCTATCCGGTCGGCGGGCGCAAGCTCAAGCGCGACAGCGACTGGAGCCAGCACGTCCTGGTCGATCATCAAGTGCTCGTTAGCGCCGGCGACGAACTCATCAAAAAACACTATGTCGACCACGAGCAGATCTTCGGTCTCGGGCTACATTCTTGCGTCAACATTCCGCTGGTGAGCAATGGCGCCTGCATCGGCACGCTCAATGTGCTGCGCGCCAAGCCGGACTGGAATGACGACGAGGTCGCGGTCGTGCGTGTGCTCGGCCTCGCGGCGCTTGCGGCGGTGCTGATGTTGACGAGTTGAAGCTTGTAGCCCGGATGGAGCATAGCGACATCCGGGATCGGCTTGACAGCGACAACACCGGACCCGGATTTCGCTCCGCTCAATCCGGGCTACGGCGGCTCAGCTCGGCTTTCCATCCACATAAAGCGCCAGGATATCGCGCACCGCGCGGCAGCATGGCGTCGGCACGCCGGCCTTGGCGCCCATGTCGACCACGGCGCCGGCGAGCCAGGGCAGTTCGAGCGGCCGTCCGAGCTCCAGATCGAGCGCCATCGAGGCGCGCATGTCGGGTGCGGCGGCATCCACCCCGCTGAGCCGCTTGTCGGCGAAATCGGCCGGCAGGGGAACACCCCGCGCGCGGCCGACCGCGACGACTTCCCGCATGACGTCGAGAAAGAACTGCCGCGCCTGCGGATTGGCGCGAACCGGCCCAATGGTCGTCCGCATCGAGGATGTGATGCTCGACATCGCGACCAGGAACACGAATTTCTGCCACAGCTCGAGCGTGATGTCGGGTGGGATATCGCCGTTGATGCCGCCCGCCTTGCAGGCATCGAGGAACGCCTGCGCGCGCGGCGACACCTTGTTGTCATATTCGCCGAACGCGAGCCGCTCGATCGGACCGGTCTTGCGGATCACGCCCGGGCGCGCGATCGCGACGCCGACATAGGCCGCGCCGCCGAGCAGTTTCTCGCGTCCGACGATCGGCGCCAGCATGTCGTCCTTCTGCACGCCATTCTGGAACGAGATCACGCCGGTATCGGCCTTCAGCATCGGTTTGATGGCGTTCGCGGCGGTCTCGGTGTCGCGCAGCTTCACGGCGAACAGCACCATGTCCACCGGGCCGACGGTCGCGGGATCGTCGGTCGCCTTGACCTTCGGCAGATGCAGCGGCTTCGGGCCTTCGATCGCGATACCGTTCTGGTGCATCGCCGCGAGTTGCGCACCGCGCGCGATGAACGTCACGTCGGCGCCGCCGTTCTGCAGCAGCGCGCCGTAATAGCCGCCGATGCCGCCCGAACCCATGATCGCGATTTTCACGTGTTTCCTCCTGCCGATCGGACCGGACCCTAGTCATTCGCCGAAATCCCGTCGAGCCGGTTGCGCCGCAAGCTGCCATGCGCGGCCGGACCTTGCGGTGTTGCGCGATAGCCGCAAGGGGCCGCATGCGACGTTGTGGGGCGCGCGCCACCCTTGTCTCACGGCTGTCAGCAATTGCATGCTCTGGAGGTGAAATAGGCCGCAACCAGGAGTTTGGCTTGCATATCCGGGGTTTGAGACGGCTCTGCGGGATCGTCGTGGCGGTCGCGATGCTGTTCGCCGCGAGCGAGGCGCGCGCGGCCGTCGAGATCCAATGGTGGCACGCCATGGCGGGCGAGCTTGGCCGGTTATTGGAAAAGCTCGCCGCCGACTTCAACGGCCAGCAGCAGGAGTACAAGATCGTCCCGGTCTACAAGGGGCAATATACCGAGACCATGACGGCTGCGCTGTTCGCGCTACGCATCGGCCAGCAGCCCGCGATCGTCCAGGTCAACGAGATCGCGACCGCCACCATGATGGCGGCGCGGGGCGCGACCTATCCGGTCTACCAGTTGATGCGCGATCAGGGCGAGCCGTTCGATCCGGCCACCTACCTGCCGGCGATCAGCGGCTATTACACCGACACCGACGGCAACATGCTGTCGTTTCCGTTCAATTCCTCGACGCCGATCCTCTATTACAACAAGGACCAGTTCCGCCTCGCAGGCCTCGATCCCGAGAAGCCGCCGGCGACATGGCCGGAGGTCGAAGCCGCCGCGCAGAAATTGCGCGCGTCGGGCGTACCGTGCGGTTTCACCACCGCATGGCCGTCCTGGATCAACGTCGAAAACCTGTCGGCCTTCCACAACGTCCCGCTCGCGACCAAGCAGAACGGCTTTGGCGGTTTCGACACTGAACTCTTGATCAACAGCGATCTCGTGGTCAGGCACATCGCGGCGCTCGCCGAATGGCAGAAGACCAAGATCTTCGATTATGGCGGCCGGAACGACCGCGCCGACCAGAAATTCTATGGCAGCCAGTGCGGCATGTACGTGTCCTCTTCGGCCACCCGCGCGGACATCCTCGCCAATGCCAAGTTCGAGGTCGGCTTCGGCATGATGCCGTATTGGCCTGATATCGCCGGCGCACCGCAGAATTCGATCATCGGCGGCGCCACGCTGTGGGTGCTCAAGGGCCGGCCCGACGCTGAGTACAAGGGCGTCGCCCGCTTCTTCGCCTATCTGTCGAAGCCCGGCGCGCAGGCGTGGTGGCACCAGAACACCGGATACCTGCCGATCACCGACGCCGGTTATCGCCTCAGCGATGCCCAGGGCTTCTACGACCGCAACCCCGGCACCGACATCTCGATCAAGCAGATCACGCTGCACACCCCGACCGAGAACTCGAAGGGGCTGCGGCTCGGCTCTTTCGTGCAGATCCGCGACGTGATCGAGGACGAGATGGAACAGGCCTTTTCGGGCAAGCGGACCGCGAAGGCCGCCATGGACGCCGCAGCGCGGCGCGGGAATGAGATCCTGCGCCGGTTCGAGAAGGCGAATCCGTAGGGATTGCGGGCTGACCGGCACAGTCACCCCTTCCGTCCGGTGCCATCCGCCCTACAATGCTCCCGCGCGCGTCACCGGGGCGTCACCGCCATGGTCTTTGTTGGTGCATGATCTATTCCGAAAACCGGTTCCCACTTTTCGGGATCATGCACCAGGCGGATGGCTTTCCGGGGGTGTTCGCGGGGGAAAACATAAGGAGAAACGACATGTCGGTTCGGGGCTTCATGCTCGGGATGGCCGCCGCGGTTTTGCTGGCGGCCGCGACGCCTGCCCACGCGGTGGTCGAGTTGCAGTGGTGGCACGCGATGACCGGCGGCAACAACGACGTGATCGTCAAGCTCGCCGAGGAGTTCAATGCCTCGCAGAGCGACTACAAGGTCGTGCCGACCTACAAGGGCAGCTATCCGGACACGATGAATGCCGGCATCGCGGCGTTCCGCGCCGGCAACGCGCCCCACATTCTGCAGGTGTTCGAGGTCGGCACCGCCACCATGATGGCGGCGACCGGCGCCGTGAAGCCGGTCTACGTCATGATGAAGGAAGCCGGCGAGACATTCGATTCGAACGCGTACCTCGCGGCGATCACCGGCTACTACTCGACCGCCAAGGGCGAGATGCTGTCGCTGCCGTTCAACTCGTCCTCGATGGTGATGTGGATCAACAAGGACGCGTTCCGCAAGGCGGGCCTCGATCCCGACAAGCCGCCGAAGACCTGGCCCGAGGTGTTCGAAGCGGCCAAGAAACTCAAGGCGTCCGGTCACCCGACCTGCGGCTTTTCCAACGCGTGGGTGACCTGGGCCAACATCGAGCAGCTCTCCGCCTGGCACAACGTGCCGCTCTCCACCAAGGCGAACGGACTCGACGGCTTCGACACCGTTCTGGAATTCAATCACGATCTCCAGGTGAAGCACCTGGCGAACCTGATCGAGTTGCAGAAGGACAAGACCTACGATTATTCCGGCCGCACCAATAATGCCGAAGGCCGCTTCACTTCGGGCGAGTGCGCGATCTTCCTCACCTCGTCGGGCTTCTTCGGCAATGTGAAGTCGAACGCCAAGTTCGACTGGACCAACGCGCCGATGCCCTATTACCCGGAGGCAAAGGGCGCGCCGCAGAATTCGATCATCGGCGGCGCCTCGCTCTGGGTGATGGGCGGCAAGAAGCCCGAGGAATACAAAGGCGTCGCGAAGTTCTTCGCGTTCCTGTCCGACACCGACCGCCAAGTCGCGGTGCACAAGGCGTCAGGCTACCTGCCGATCACCAAGGCGGCGTACGCGAAGACCAAGGAGTCGGGCTTCTACAAGGAGAACCCGTATCTGGAGACCCCGCTGCTCGAGCTCACCAACAAGGAGCCGACCGAGAATTCGCGCGGCCTGCGGCTCGGCAACATGGTGCAGTTGCGCGACGTCTGGGCCGAGGAGATCGAGGCCGCGCTCGCCGGCAAGAAGACCGCGAAGGAAGCGCTCGACGCAGCCGTGCAGCGCGGCAACGCGATGCTGCGCCAGTTCGAGCGGACGGTGACGAAGTAGCGCTTGCTTTCCCCCGCTTGCGGGGGATGTCGCCAGCCCCCACACTACCTCCCCCGCAAGCGGGGGAGGGATGAGAGGTCGGTGTTTGCAGCCTGTACCTTTGTCGTGAGCACATGGAAAAGCGCTCGGCCTTCAACCACCGCTTCCTGCCCTACGCGCTGCTCGTCCCGCAGCTCGCGATCACGGTCGTGTTCTTCTACTGGCCGGCGATCCAGGCGGTGTGGCAGTCGTTCCTGCTCCAGGACGCGTTTGGGCTGTCGACCGCGTTCATCTGGCTCGATAACTACCGCGACCTGTTCAGCCAGCCCGATTATTACCAAACGATCGTCACTACGCTCGTCTTCTCCGGCGGCGTCGCGGTGCTGTCGCTCTCGCTCGCGCTGTTGCTTGCCGTGCAGGCCGACAAGCAGCTTAGCGGCGCCGGCGTCTATCGCACGCTGTTGATCTGGCCCTATGCGGTCGCGCCTGCCGTCGCGGGCGTCCTATGGGCCTTCATGTTCCAGCCCTCGCTCGGCGTGATCGCGCGCATCCTGCGCGACGACCTTGGCATCGACTGGAACCCGCTGCTCAACAGCGATCATGCGATGATCATGGTGGTGCTGGCGGCGGTGTGGAAACAGATCTCATACAATTTCCTGTTCTTCCTTGCCGGCCTCCAGGCGATTCCGAAAAGCGTGATCGAGGCAGCCGCGATCGACGGCGCGCGGCCGGCACGCCGCTTCTGGACCATTACGTTCCCGCTGCTCTCGCCGACGATGTTCTTCCTCATCGTCGTCAACATCGTCTACGCGTTCTTCGATACGCTCGGGCTGATCGACGCGATGACCGCCGGCGGCCCCGGCAAGGCGACCGAGACGCTGGTCTACAAGGTCTATGCCGACGGGCGCCTCGGCGGCGACCTCGGCGGATCGGCGGCGCAGTCGGTCATCCTCATGATCATCGTGATCGCGCTCACCGCGATCCAGTTCCGCTATGTCGAGAAGAAGGTGACGTACTGATGCCATCCGTGATGTGGAAAGAACTGACCGCCGAGGATTTGCGCGCCAAGGTCGCGGCGAACGCGATCGTGGTGCTTCCCGTGGCCTCGATGGAGCAGCACGGGCCGCACCTGCCCGTGGGCGTCGACACGTTCCTGGTCGAAGCGGTGTGCAAGGGCGGCGCCGAGATCGCCGTCAAGGACGTGCCGGTCGTAGTCGCGCCGACGCTGTGGTGTGGCATGGCCGAACATCACATGGCGTTCGGCGGCACGTTCACGTTCGACATTCCGACCTATATGGCGGTGCTGAGTGCGTTCCTCACGAGCATCAAGCGGCACGGCTTCAAGCGCGTGTTCATCGTCAACGGCCACGGCGGCAACATCGCGGCGATGAATGCGTTCCTGCCCGACTTCACGCGCGAGACTGGCCTGCTGCTCTACGGAACGACTTATTTCGACATGTCGCGCGACGACCTCGCGCCGCTGCTCGAGGACCAGAAGCAGGTGCATCACGCCTGCGAGGTCGAGACCTCGCTGATGATGGTGGTCGCGCCGGATACCGTGAAGCACGACCGGCTCGGCGAAGCGTTTGGCATGCTCAATGGCGATCCGAGGAAGGCGTTTCCGGCGAGCCGCTTCCTGTCATTCAAGGAGATCACCCCGAGCGGGGTCATCGGCGACGCGCGCCGCGCCAACAAGGACAAGGGCGAGAAGATTCTGAAAGTATGCGCCGAAGGGCTCGCGAAGACGCTGTGCGACGAAGAGATGTGGTCCTGATGGTCGAGAACCGCCCGTTCGGAAACATCCTGCCGCACCTGATCCTGTGGATCGGGATCGCCATCATGGTGTTTCCGGTCTATCTCGCCTTCGTGGGCTCGACGCACGAGCCGACCATCATCTCCAACGGGCAGATGCCGCTCACGCCCGGCTCGCACTTCTTCGAGAACTACTACCGCACGATCTTCATCGGCACGACCGGCACCACGCGCGAGCCGGTCGCGACGATGCTGATGAATTCATTCGTGATGGCGATGGCGATCGCCTGCGGCAAGATCTTCATCTCGATCCTCTCGGCCTATGCGATCGTCTATTTCAAATTTCCGCTGCGCATGACGGCGTTCTGGCTGATCTTCATTACGCTGATGCTGCCGGTGGAGGTGCGCATCTATCCGACCTACAAGATCGCTTCTGACCTGAACCTGCTCGACACTTACTCCGGCCTGACGCTGCCGCTCGTCGCATCGGCGACCGCGACGCTTCTGTTCCGGCAATTCTTCATGACGGTGCCGGACGAGCTGCTCGAAGCCTCGCGTATCGACGGCGCCGGACCGTTCCGCTTCTTCTTCGATACGCTGCTGCCGCTCTCGCGCACCAACATGGCGGCGCTGTTCGTGATCCTGTTCATCTATGGCTGGAATCAATATCTCTGGCCGCTGCTCATCACGACGCGCGACGACATGCAGACGATCGTCATCGGCATCAAGAAGATGATCGTCACGTCCGACGCGCTGACCGAATGGCAGCTCGTAATGGCGACCGCGATGCTGGCGATGCTGCCGCCAGTGTTCGTCGTGATCGCGATGCAGAAGCTGTTCGTGCGCGGGCTGGTCGAGACGGAGAAGTAGGTGGCCGAAGTCACCCTGAAAGACGTGCGCAAGGTCTATCCCGGCGGTGTCGAGGCCGTGAAGGGCGTGAGCTTCGACGTGCCGGACGGGCATTTCTGCGTCATGGTCGGCCCGTCGGGCTGCGGCAAGTCCACGCTGTTGCGCATGATCGCGGGCGTCGAAACGATCACGTCGGGCGAGATCCGCATCGGCGAGCGGATTGTCAACGAGATCGAGCCGTCCGAACGCGATATCGCGATGGTGTTCCAGAATTACGCGCTCTATCCGCATATGCGCGTCTACGACAACATGGCCTACGGCCTGCGCAACCGCAAAACCCCGAAGGACGAGATCGACCGGCGCGTGCGGGAAGCTGCGCGCATCCTCGAGATCGACGCGCTGCTCGACAGGAAGCCGCGCCAGTTGTCCGGCGGCCAGCGCCAGCGCGTCGCGATGGGGCGCGCGATCGTGCGTCGTCCCAAGGTGTTCCTGTTCGACGAGCCGCTATCCAACCTCGACGCCAAGCTGCGCATCACCACGCGCGTCGAAATCAAGAAGCTGCAGAAAGCACTCGGCACCACGTCCGTCTACGTCACGCATGATCAACTCGAGGCGATGACGCTCGCCGACATGCTGGTAGTGATGAATGCCGGGCGGGTCGAGCAGATCGGCGCGCCGCTCGCGGTCTATGAACGGCCCGCGACGACGTTCGTCGCGACCTTCATCGGCGCGCCGGCCATGAACCTGCTCAAGATGGGCGGAGCCGAGCCCGCCCTTCTGCTCGACAACGCATCGGTCCCGGCAGAGGGCGCGATCATCGGCATCCGGCCGGAGGACTTCGCGATCGGGGCGGGCGACACGGCGCCAGCGGGCGGCGTCGCCTTGCCGCTCACCGTCGGCGCGGTCGAGAAGGTCGGGCCGGAAAGCTTCGTCTATGGCACGCTCGACCGCGGCGACAATGTCATCGTGCGCCTGCCCGGCCAGCACGCCCCGGCGCCGGGCGAACGCGCGGTTGCGATCGCGGCGCGGGAAAAGCTGCATATCTTCAGCGTCGACGGCCAGCAGCGGCTTTAGCCCTGAGGCGTGGAACCGGCTGATTTCGCGTGTAAATCCTTGTTCTTGAACCCTTAACCCGCACGCCCCATATTTGCTTGACCGGACCGGATACGGCGCAGTGCCGCCTCCGCGCCGGCAGAGGCGCCAAACGGGCCTCTCAAAGTCGCTCGTAGGAGGGCTTTGAAGCGAATGTCCCGAGTTCCGTCACTCTCAAGTCCATTCCTGCTCGGGTTTGACGAGATCGAGCGCGTCCTCGACCGCGTGACCAAAGCGGCCGACGGCTATCCGCCCTACAACATCGAGCGGTTGCCGCGCGACGAACGCGATCCGGAGCGCCTGCGCATCACGTTGGCGGTTGCGGGCTTCACCCGCGATCAGCTCGAGGTGTCGGTCGAGGAGAGCCAATTGGTGATCCGCGGCCGGCAGCAGGACGACAAGACCCGAGAGTACCTTCACCGCGGCATCGCGGCGCGTCAGTTCCAGCGGACCTTCGTGCTGGCTGACGGCATCGAGGTGCTGGGAGCGGATTTGAAGAACGGCCTGTTGTCGATCGACCTCGCACGCCCGGAGCCCGAGCGTGTCGTCCGGACGGTCGCCATCAGGAACCACGAGTGACGGCAATGAGGCATCGACAGACAAGGAGTCGAGGGCCATGAATACGATGACGAACGATATCCACGCGATCTCGACGGAAGCACTCGCGGTGCTCGGCGGAGGCAAGCTCGCCTACGTCAAGACGATCCGCTCCGAGGACGTGCAGAAGTTCTTCCCGCAGGCGCCCGAGCTTCCGTCCGGCTCGCTGCTCTATGCGCTGCACGCGGCCGACGGCACGCCGATCATGCTCACCGACAGCCGCGAGGCTGCGGTGGCGAACGCCTGGAGCAACGAGCTCGAGACGGTGAGCCTGCATTGATTTCCGCGTCGTGGCCGGGCTCGTCCCGGCCACCTCGCTTTGGTGAGCACGGTCAGCCCCTAAGCGGGACCGCGCTACTGCGACCCTTCCAGCCCGAGTTTCTTCACCAGCGCGCCCCACTTCTCCTGTTCGGCGCGGCGATAGACGCGCAAGTCCTCGACCGAGGGCGTATCGAACGGGATCAAGCCGATCGCCTCGATCTTCTGGCGGATCTCAGGGTCCGCCAGGATGCGCTTCATTTCCGCATGGAGCTTGTCGACGATGTCGCGCGGCGTTTTCGCCGGCGCAAGCAGCATGTGCCACGACACCGCCTCGAAACCGGGAGCGGGGGCGGCTTCCGCGAACGGCGGCACGTCGGGGAGAAGCGGCAGCCGCGTGGCCGACGACACGGCGAGCGCGCGCAGCTTGCCGTCCCGGATCAGCGGGATCGACGCGCCGGCCTCCACCCACCCCATCGCGATATGGCCGGCCGCGATGTCCTGGATCGACTGCGGCGTCGAGCGATACGGCACGTGGGTGATGTCCAGGCCGAACTGGTTCTTCATGTATTCCATCGAGAGGTGCTGCGCGACGCCGGCGCCGGGCGAGGAATAGTTGAGCTTGTCCTGGTTCGCCTTGACGTAGCTGATCAGCTCGGGGACCGACTTCGCCGGCACATCGGGATTCACCACCAGGATGAATGGCGACTTCACGTAGAGCGAGATCGGCACGAAATCGCGGTCCGGGTCGTAGGTCACTTGTTTGAACAGCGTCAGATTGATCGCCATCGCGGATGACGTGGAGACGAGCAGCGTATGGCCGTCGGGCTGCGCCTGGGCGACCACGTTCGCGGCGAGCATCAAGGACGCGCCCGGGCGGTTCTCCACGATCACCGGCTTGCCTAGGGCTTGCGACAGCTTGTCGGCATAGAGCCGCACCAGCACGTCCATGCCGCTGCCGGGCGCGAGCGGCACGACGATGGTGACGGTGCGGTTCGGATAGCTGTCCTGCGCGCGCGACGGACCTGAGTAAATCGCAGCCGTCAAGGCGAGCGCGAGCAGCGCGATGAAACTTCGGCGCGACATTCCGATCCTCCCGCTTTGCGCGTCTTTATGCGCGAACGATCACGTGCAGCGAGATGAATTGTAGCGTCAAGCCCGGATCAGATCCTAGCGCGCAAGAACGAAACGGGTGCTATGCCGCCGCGGACGAGGGCATCGCGAGCACTGCGTACAGTGCATCCGCGTCGCGCGAGTCGCGCAACTTGCGCACCACATCGGGATCGCGCAGCAGCCGCGCCACGCGCGCGAGTGCCTTGAGGTGGTCCGCGCCCGCCGATTCCGGCGCGAGCAGCAGCAAGATGACGTCGACCGGATGGCCGTCGAGCGCCTCGAAGTCGATCGGACGATCCAGCCGCGCGAACAGGCCGAACAGCTTTTCCAGCTTGGGCAGCTTGCCGTGCGGGATCGCGATGCCGTTGCCGACGCCGGTGCTCCCGAGCTTCTCGCGCTGCATCAGCGTTTCGAAGATGACGCGCTCGTTCTGACCCGAAAGCTTCGCGGCCTTGGCGGCCAGCTCCTGGATCGCCTGCTTCTTGTTGTTCACCTTGAGCGCCGGAATGACGGCGTTCGGCGCGACGAGATCGGTGAGCGCCATCGATACCGGGTCCGGTGCGTGGGGGTTCTGCTGTGGGTTGAAGGCGGCGGTTTATAGGGGCCGCTTGGCGGCGTCAATGGGCCGGATGGGCCGCAAAAAACCCCGCCGGCTTCGCGCTCGCTCGCGCTAACCTCTTCAGCTCGCCGCGACCAGGGGCGGATCGATCCAGCCGACCTGCCCGTCCGGGCGGCGATAGACCAGGTTGACGCGGCCATGGCTCGCGTGGCGGAACAGGACGACCGGCGCGCCGGTCATGTCGAGTTCCATCACGGCTTCGCTGACCGAGAACGATTTCAGCCGTGTGGTGGTTTCCGCGATGATGACCGGATTGAACGCGGTCGCGTCGTCTTCGCTGTCGTGCTGCGGCGCGGCAATCACGTAGCTCGGCGCATCGATTGCCGCGACCTCATCGCCGGCCCCGTTCTGTCGCGCCGCATGACGGTCCTTCAGCCGGCGCTTGTAGCGCCGCAGGCGCTTCTCGATGCGTTCGGCCGCCTGATCGGCGCTCGCATAGGCATCGGCCGCGTTCGCCTCGGTGTGCAGCGTGATACCGGAATCGAGATGGATCACGCACTCGGTGCGGAACCCGAACCCTTCCTTCTCGACCGTCACATGGCCCGAATAGCCGGCGTCAAAATACTTATCCAAGGCCTCGGCGATGCGCGCATTCATGCGTCCGCGCAGCGCCTCGCCGATGTCCATGTTCTTGCCCGAGACGCGAAACGGCATCGTGTGCCTCCGCTCTTTAGCCTACAAGCTCTTCTATTGACCTAGGAACGGCCCGGCTTGGAGTCAACGCGGCAATCCTGCGTCATGATGCGACGCCGGCCGGGGCCTGCTTCTCGCGCCGGCGCTGAACCGACGACGGTATGCGCATCGCCTCACGATATTTCGCGACAGTGCGCCGCGCGATGTCGATGCCGGCCTCGCGCAGCCGTTCCACGATGGTGTCGTCGGACAACACGCTTTGCGCGCTCTCCGCGTCGATGAGCTGCTTGATGCGGTGGCGCACGGCTTCCGCCGAATGCGCCTCGCCGCCGTCGGACGAGGCGATCGAGGACGTGAAAAAGTACTTCAGTTCGAAAATGCCGCGGCTGGTCGCCATGTATTTGTTGGCGGTGACGCGCGACACGGTCGACTCGTGCATGCTGATCGCATCCGCCACGGTCTTGAGATTGAGCGGCCGCAAGTGCTGGACGCCGCGGGCGAAGAAGGCGTCCTGCTGGCGGACGATCTCGGTCGAGACCTTGAGGATGGTCTTGGCGCGCTGATCGAGCGCACGGATGAGCCAGGTCGCGGTCTGTAGGCAATCGGCGAGATACGACTTCTCGCCGTCGTTCTTCGTGGTCTTCGACACTTCCGCATAATAGGACTGGTTGACCAGCACCTTGGGCAGCGTGTCGGAATTGAGCTCGATCGCCCAGCCGCCCTCGGGACCGACGCGCACGAACACGTCGGGCACGATCGGCTGCACCACGGCCGACCCGAAGGCGAGGCCGGGCTTGGGATTGAGACGGCGGATCTCGGCGACCATGTCGGCGAGGTCGGCATCATCGACGCCGCAGATGCGGCGTAGCGCGTTGAAGTCGCGCTTGGCCACCAAATCGAGATGGCCGATCAGGGCCGCCATCGCGGGATCGAAACGGTCGCGATCCTTGAGCTGGATGGTCAGGCATTCGCCGAGGTTGCGGGCGCAGACGCCGGGCGGATCGAACGTGTGCAGCACCGCCAGAATGGCTTCCATCTCGCCCGCCCGAGTCCCGAGCTTCTCCGCAATCGCGTCGAGATCGCCGGTGAGATAGCCGGCCTCGTCGACGAGGTCGATCAAGTGCTGCCCGATCATGCGGCGCACCGGGTCGACGATCGCGAGCGAGAGCTGATCGGCGAGATGGTCCGAGAGCGTGGTCTCGGCCGGCACGAAGGCTTCGAGATTGTAGTCGCCGTCCTCACGCCCGCCGGAGCCGACGCTCGCCCATTCGGAATAGGCCGGCGGTTCGCTCGGCGCGGGGCGCGGAGCCGCCTCGGCGGCGTCCGGGAACACGTTCTCGATGCCGGTGTCGAAACTGTCCTCGATCGTCCCGTGGCCGTTGGCGTCGGGCTTCTGCCACTCGGCGGCAGGCTCTGCGCCGTTCGCCGGGGCCTCGGTGCTGGGCTCACGCACCCCCGCGGCCGGGTCATTCTCGCCCTCGGTGACGCGGTCCAGGAGCGGGTTGCGCTCCAGTTCCCCTTCCACATAGGTCGCAAGATCGAGATTGGAGAGTTGCAGCAGCTTGATGGCCTGCATCAACTGCGGCGTCATCACGAGCGCTTGGCTCTGCCGGATTTCGAGTCTTTGCGTCAGTGCCATGTTGCGCTGCACATTGGTCCGGTTCTTGCTTATCTGGTTACGAAGCCGCTGTATACCGGGATCGTCACGGCGATGTTAACAACTGAATAAGGTAAAATAATACAGTCAAAAATTACATACGGAACTCTTCGCCGAGATAGAGCCGGCGGACTTCCGGATCGTTGATGATCTCTTCAGCCCGGCCTTCGCGCAAGACCTCACCCGAATAAATGATGTAGGCGCGGTCGGTCAGTCCGAGCGTCTCACGCACATTGTGATCGGTGATCAGCACGCCGATACCGCGCTCGGTGAGGTGGCGCACCAGTTGCTGGATATCGCCGACCGCGATCGGATCGATGCCGGCGAACGGCTCGTCGAGCAGCATGTAGGACGGGCGCGTCGCGAGCGCGCGCGCGATCTCGGTGCGGCGGCGCTCGCCGCCCGACAGCGCGATCGAGGGCGTCTTGCGCAGCCGCGTGATGTTGAACTCATCGAGCAGCGCGTCGAGCTCCATCTCGCGTTTTTTCTTGCTGGGCTCGACCACCTCGAGCACGGCGCGGATGTTGTCCTCCACGCTCAAGCCGCGGAAGATCGAGGCCTCCTGCGGCAGATAGCCGATGCCGAGCCGCGCCCGCTGGTACATCGGCAAATGCGTGATGTCGTAACCGTCGAACTGGATGCTGCCGCGATCCGCCTTGATCAGCCCGGTGATCATGTAGAACACGGTGGTCTTGCCGGCGCCGTTGGGCCCGAGCAGACCAACGGCCTCGCCGCGCCGTACCTCGAGGCTGACGCCGCGCACCACCATGCGGCCGCCGAAGCTCTTCTGGACCCCCTGAATGGTCAGCGTTCCGGCTCCGGCTTCGACGCCCGGCAGGGACCGCACTTTGGGGCGCGCAACCGCGATCCGGCCGGCCGCCGGATCGAAATCGTTCTCCGGCGGCGGCGCGCGCCATGCATCGAGCGCCGCCTGCGGAGCGGCCTGGCTTTCGTCGACCAGTCGTTCGGGGGGCTGCACCGACTGCCAATCGAAGCTTCGTTCCGAGGTCCGGCCGATCGGAGGCTCGGATGTGCGTTTCGACGCGCGGCTGAGCGTCATGCGCTCGTTCGTCTGCAGGCTGATGGCCTCGGTGTGGCCATTGGTCATCGGCTCGTCCACCGGACCGAGATCGACATACCAGAGCCCCGAGCCCGTATCTGCCCGCCTTGGCGCGGCGCCGCGGCGCCTGATGGACCTGAAGATATTGAGCACGCCGCTATCGAGGCTCCGAGGCGATGAACGCGTAAGGTCGCGCGGCGAACAGCACCCTAGTCCGTATTTGCCAAGCGGCCGTCAACGACCCGTTCTGCACATTGCGGGTCAATTGATGCGCATCGGTGCGGACTTCGCCGGCTGGGGTCCGGGCGCGGGGGTCGGCGTGGCCGTGGTGCCGGTCTTGGTGTCCTTGTTCGGAAACGCGAGCATTTCCACGCGGCAGCCGGATTTGCACGATTCCATCGTGTATTTGCCGGTGGTCAGATCGGCGACCATCTTTTCGCCGCGCACCACGTTCTGCCCTTGCGTGACCACGACGTTGCCGGTCAGCGTCACGGTGTTCGCCTTCATGTCGAACAAGCCGTTGTCGCCGCTCGCGGTCTGATCCTTCTGCGTGACGATGACGCCGCCTTTCGCCTCGACGCTCTTGATCTGCTGCTGGCCGCCGTTCGGCCCGGCCGTTTTCGGAGGGGACTTGGTCGCGGCGGTGGCCTGCGTATCCTCATAATGGACGATCATGGTCTGGCACTGGACGGTCGTCTCGCCCTGCGTCAGCTTGACGTTGCCCGAGAACGTCGCCACCCGGCTCTTGTCGCGGATCTCAAGCGTCGCCGATTCGATCTTCACCGGCTGGTCGCTTTTGGCAAAGCCCGGAGGCCCAATCGACGGCTGTTGCGCCACGGCAAATCCCTGGGCGAGCCCGAGAAGCAGGCCAGCCAGGCCAAACCAGCAAAGGACCGATCGCATCGTCATCGTGGCGGCGCCTCGATGAGGGACGTGTCGCCGTGGATCGTCACGACGACGCCACCGCCGAAGCGGACCAGGTCCCCCGATTCGATGATCTCAAGCCGGTTCGCCTTGATCAGCGCGTCCGGTAGCGCCACCTCGACCGGCTGCTCCGAGACGACGCTGCCCTTCTTCACGTCGACCGCGGCCTCGCGCAGGCGGCCGCGATAACCCTGCGCCGAGGTGAACATGACGCGATCACGCAAAACGATCTTGTCGGACCTGCTGTCATAGACACCGCTCGCGGCCGAAATCTGCACCACGTTCTGGTCCGGAAATTCCATCGAGGCGCGGATGTTCTGGAGGTCGATCACGTCGGGCTTGGTGATGTCTTGAATCGCCGTCTCGGCGGTCAGCTCGTAGCTGCGCTGATCGCGCGTGACGCCGGCGATGCGCGGGGCCTCCATGGTGATCTTGCTGCCCGACACGGCAAGCTTGTTGCCGGTCACGGCCGGCAATTTGTCGAGCATGCGCAGCGGATCGAGGTAGCTGACAAGAAACAACGCCCCGAGCGCGGCGACGATACCGACGGGGACCGCGACGCGCATGATGCGCACGACGCGGCTGTGCCGGCGCGCGACGCGGATGAGCCGCGCGACGTCAGACCGCCCCGAGGCGATCCAGCCGTGCGTCTCGGCTCCCATGGCATTCGCGCTGATCGGAGGGCTCATCCCCTGCCTATCGTCAATGATCGAGAATCAGGCGCTCGCCCGCCCATCTTACGGCGCCATCGAAAGAAAATCGCCTCCGAATGTGGCTTCGCCGCGGCGGCTGCGGCCGCGCCCGGGCCACGATCCCTAATCCTACTGAGTCAGAAAG
>PLJS01000063.1 GCA_003140315.1 Hyphomicrobiales bacterium | reverse complement strand
AAGATCCAGTATTGGCCTGTTTTGACCCTTAGTGGCCTATTTTGAAATCGCAGTGGCCTGATTTCAGATTTGTTGGGCCTGCATCAACATAGCGCAGGGAACGTACCGGTAACGGAACCCGTTGCCCATCGGGGGCTGAAAGGCGGCTTCCAATGGCCCGCATTCTAGAACAGTCCGACTGTGACTTTTCGGCTGACTCACCGGACAGCGTCGAAAGCTTGGTGCGCGTGGACGAGGTCGAATTACTCGAAGTGTTTGACGACGCCATTAGAGCCCGCTTTGGCATGTTCATTAGTGCCGCAGTTCTAAAGCCAGCAAAGCGCCGTCGAACGAGAAGCTTAAGGATGATGTAGTTAACCGACGCGAGGTGGAGGCGCGTCGCGTTATCATCCAATCATGCAAGACGACCAGTCGCGACAAGCCGCGACGACCCCCGACACTGACTTCACGCTGTCTATCGACCAGGCTCTTGAAATCTATTCGGACTCAGGACTTCCCCGCACGCCGCGCAGTGTTCAGCGATATTGTGCCAAAGACCATCTCCAGTGCCGATTGATCGAGACGGAGTTCGGTGAAAAATATCTCATCAATCCCGCGTCTGTCTCCAAGCACATCGCCTACATTCACGAAGTTACGCCGGCGACAAGTCGCGACGCTTCGCGACAAGTCGCGACATCGAAACACCTGAAGACCGGTCGAAGATTGAGGCACCGACAAGCAATGACAAGTCGCGACAGGTCGCGACCAGTCCGGACGTGTCGCGCTATGTCGAGCGCGTCGAAAGCGAGAACGAGTTCCTACGGGGTCAGATCGGCGTGAAGGATGGACAGATCAAAGAGCTGACCGAGCGAGCACGAGAGACCAACATCCTGATCGGCGGTTTGCAAAAAATGCTGTCGCCACTTCTCGGCGCGCCGGAACACCGCAGACCGGACGAACGCGATTACCGGCAAGGAGAGTAGTGCTCATCCACATCGCGCTCAGTGCGACCCGCAACGTGCCGTATACTCAACACGTACGGTATGGTGACGACACAACAAGCCGACAAACCAAGACGGGCACAGACTGCTGACCCGGTCTATCTTGAGAACACCTTGCTGCGCATTTTCGGAGTTCTCTTCTGCCGTGATCCGAAGCGAGCGCGCACGCGCACTGGCACCGCTGAGATCAACAAAGGCGCGAAGGAGCGCGGCATCACCGTCCGCTTCGACCCCCAGTACGCGCAGCCCGGTCCATTCGCGCACAAAGCAACGCTGGCGATCATCCGCAAACAATCGCTGTACGGGCGGCCCGTCCGGAAAGAAATTTCATTTTCGCAACGCGAGTTGATTAGGCTCTCTGGGCGCAGTTCATGGAGCGGCCGCAGCAGCGACGTACTCGCGCTTGCGCTCAAGCAAATCCGGTACACGCATGTGCTGGCGCATTTCAAACAGGATGACCGCTTCGTCGAACGCGACTTCAGCATCTTCAACGAAGTGATTATCGAACGCCGAGCTTCGCCGAGTGATCCCATTGTGGCATGTACGGTGGTGCTCGCAGACCCGATCGTGCAATCACTCAACGACAATCACTTCACCTGTCTCAATCATGCCGTCCTGGAGCAACTCGGCACGATCGGTCAGGCGCTTTGCATGCGATTGTTTTACCACTTCGCGACGCACTACGACGGACATCACCAATCGCGTGTGATGTTTCGGAAGCGCTACGACGACATCTGCCGCGATTGGCTCGGCGGGCTATCGGTCTTGTCGTATCGCTCCAAAATTATCGGGGAGCAGTTGGGCCGGCATCTCGATCAGCTAGTCGCGCTCGGCTTTCTCGCGTCTTTCGCCTTGGCACCGGCCGCCAATGGAGACGGTTTCGTCTTCACCTTCCGGCCGGGGAAGACCTTCTTCGCGGACTACCAGCAGTTCTATGTACGCCGTTCCCGCGGCCAGGCCCGTTTCGAATTCAACGAGGAGCGGCGGACCGTGGCGGAGCCTCATCGGGTCGCGGTCCTCTTTGCCGAAAAGCGCATCGGGCGGAAGCCGGACGGCATCCCGTACGTGTCCTCAAAAGATGTGGAAACGGCCAAGGAGTTGCTCAGCCGCCTCTCGCTATCCGAAATCCCCGACTTCTTCGATCACGCGCTCGCCGAGGCGAGCAGGACCAACTTTAACATCCAGACGCTTGGCGGGGTCAAACAGTACCTGAATGACTACATCCAGGCCCGCCAGCAACGCGTTGCCGCTAGGACGAAGGCTCAGGCCGCGCAATCCGCCATTGAGCGCCAGGCCACCGACCGCACCGCCTACGATCGCTTCTACCGTGCGAAAGCCGCCGAGTTGTTCGACAGCCTGTCCGTGGAAGAACGACAGGCCATCGAGGCACTGGCGCGGTCCAGGACCCCTTCTTACGCCAGCAGACCCGGCTCGGTAGCCGAGCCCTTCTTCGTGCTCAATCGGGACCGGATCACCGTTCAGCGGTGTCCGGGCCGTATTCCGTCGTTCGACCAATGGCGCAACCAGCGCGCAGCATAGACCCTAACCAGCTCGCCGCGGGTGGTCTGACCGAAATCAACGGGTGGTTTGACCGAAGAGAGTGGGTGGTTTGACCGAAATCTCGGCCACCCGACATCAGGAAATAATGGCTCTGTATAAGGTCGGTTTCGGAACCCGCGCTTTCGCCTTATATATTCTTATATATCTCACACAGCGCAGGCTCTCTTTGAATGGGAACACGGGAGCGCGAAGGCAGGGGACGTGATATACTCAGTGGTATGACAACGACGACCTTGGAAGCGGCCGTACAGAAGGCTGCGAAGTTGCCGAGAGAGGCCCAAGACGCAATCGCCCGCGAGATGCTTGAGCGTGTGGACCAGATTACCCACCTAAGGACTGCGATTGATGTAGGCGTGCGAGAACTCGACGCCGGAAAGGGAAAGGCTCTCGACATAGAAGTTCTTATTGATGGCCTCAACGGTGGACATGGCGGCCGCTAAGATTCTGTGGTCGCCAGCCGCCGAGCAAGACCTACGCGACATTTGGCGTCATTTTGCCGAGATCGCGTCTACTGAAGTCGCCGGCAATCTGCTTCGCGAGATTGCCCGAGCCGCCGACCGCATCGCTGACCACCCGCTTGCGTGGCGGGAGCGGAATGATCTGGTGCCAGGTGTGCGTTCTCTGCCTATCCACCCGTACTCGATTTTCTACAGGATACAAGACGATGTGGTAGAGATTGCGCGCGTGCTGCACGAGCGACGCGACACCGGGCGCGCCCTACGGCGCCGCCGATAGCCTATGCTAATAAAGGCTCTCAAACGAATTCTGGCGCGAGTGCCGAAGTGGCCGCAAGCGGCACAAAGCGAGCTTCTGCGGGTTGCGCGCGAGATAGAAGAAGGTCTTGTTATCGGACCCCACCTCCACGATGAATTAGACGAAGCACGCGACCAGGCGATGTTAGGGACGGGAACGTCGCTTGATGACCTTCAAGAGCGGCGCGATTAATAGCTCCGCCTTCGGGCAAAAGGTTGGTAGGGGAGAATATGGCTCAACAGAGCCATATTTAAGTGTCGCGCAATATCTGTTTTGCGCCGCTTATATAGGCTCACCCCAGAGGGGCTATGTCCTTTCGATTATTCGTAGGTGGAAAGAACTCTGGCGTGATGATATGATGATCGCATCCAACCTCGAATGACGCTTACACTCGGGAACCGTCTCTCGGTATTAGGGCGTGTACTCATAACTTCGGCGCTGTTATTGATGTCCGCTTAACTCCAAAAGCGACCAAATTGCTGCGTCGCCACGAAATGACGCGATGGGCCAGATCCAGACTCATGCACCGCAGCAAAAAGATCCGTAATCGATGCGTCGTCGACGCGAGCGGTGGTTGATCGTTCTCTGCGCGTGAGACCCGAATTCGTCGACCAGCTGCCGGGCACGGCACCCTATCTTGGGCGAATCCGCAACTTCATCTACGGCGCGGTCAGCATGGGGTTGCCGGGCTCAGCGATCAGCAGCCTGAAGTATGCGGTGCTGCGGGTCGTTCACGGCATCACACGATCGCTGTTCGTCGAGATAGCTCGACGAAGTATGAGTCGTCCTCGAGTTACGCGGTCGCGGAGCAGCGGTATTCGCTCGTGACTCGAAGCAGTCACGAATCCTAAGCGACAAGGTCATCTCCCGGCACAGGCTCGCCGCGCGTCACGCGCACCATGTTGTTGAACATGCGCCTGACGGTAGGTTCGAAGGTATCGGCTGTCGCCGCAGCGAGGTGCGGCGTCACGACGATATTGTCCAGCGTCAGAAGGTCGCTGTCGGCAGGCAGCGGTTCGATTGAGTAGACATCCATCGCGGCGCCACGGATGGTCCGCTCACGCAGCGCCTGGGCGAGGTCCGCTTCGACAACGATCCCGCCCCGCGCGACGTTGATCAACACGGCCGAGCGCTTCATGCGGGAGAGCGCGCGCCTGTCGATCAGGTTGATCGTCTCCGGTGTCAGCGGGCAGTGCAGACACACAATGTCCGACCGCGCGAGCAGCTCCTCGGTCGTGGCGTAGGTCACGCCCAGTTCGGTCTCTTCCGTGGGCGAGAGCCGCCTGCGCTTGTTGTAAAGGAGCGCGCAGCCGAAGCCGCGAAGTCGGCTCGCGACGCCTTGGCCGATGGCGCCGAACCCGATCAGTCCGACCGTCTTGCCCGAAATGCAAAATGCCTCACCCGGCATCTGGTTGAAGGCCATCCATCGTCCCTGACGCAGGCGTTCGTGGCCAAGGGCCTGGAATCGCAACGTCGCGAGGATTAATCCAATCGTGAACTCGGCAACCGGCACGGCATTGCTACCGGTGGTGCGGGCGACCTTGATGCCCAGCTCCTTGGCGGCCTGCACGTCGATGTTGTCGACGCCGACGCCCCACTTATGCAGCAGCTTCAGCCGCTGCGCCGCTCTGAACACATCGCCGCTGACACCGACCTGACCGGAAATGGCAAAATCGGCGTCGCGAATGATCTCTTTCAGATGCTCGTCTCCACGCGCCGTCCCGTGTGTGAGGACAAAATCCGGCGGCAGGAGACGTCTAAGATGTTCAGCCCGCTCGGACGATGTGAGATCGAGCAACACAACGGTGTGCGCCATTCAGGAACTCTCTCTGCTCCGACTAAATCGTCTCGAATCGGATGCCGGGCCGGGCAAGCCCACCCGAAATGCCAACCGGCGTGCCGTCAGCGCGCCAGCAAGCAGCGCCGGTCATCGTGCCGTCGCGAGAAAACGCGATGGCATTCATTCCGCCGGCGATGTGCTTCATCCGCTGGATGATGTGACCGCGTCGAAAGAGCGCTTCCGCCGTCGCGTCCGAATACGCCGGCTCAAGCTCCAATGCACCGCCTTCGGTCCAGATTCGCGGCGCCTCGACAGCTTCCTGCACATCCATGCCGTGGTCGATTCGGTTGACGATGCTTTGGAAGGCCGACGGGAAGATGCGTAGCGCGCCGGGCAGGCCAAGCGCTAGCCGCATCGCGCCGTCCTCGGTCACCATCATCGGGGCCATCGAACTGAAGACGCGCTTGCCGGGCGCGATGGATAGCACGCGCCCCGGATGCGGATCGAAGTTGTGCATGTAGTTGTTGGCGATCATTCCGGTGCCCGGAATCTGGACGCAGGCACCGAAGAGACCGTTAATCGTGTGGGTCGCCGATACGACGAAGCCGTCGGCGTCCGCGATCGTCACATGCGTCGTATCGGAGGACTCGACGCCGGACTCGACGCCGTTGAGACGGCCCGGCGACCACGTACGTGCGTGTGCAGGGTCGATCTCGGCGCGACGCTCCGATGCATACGCTTTCGATATCAGGCGCTCGACCGGCACCTTCACGAAGGCCGGGTCCGCCGTCGACACGGCACGATCCACGAAGGCGATCTTCAGCACCTCAGCCAGTAGGTGGATGCTGTCAGGTGAGCCGAAGCCCATCGCGGCGACGTCGAAGCCTTCGAGGACATTCAGCATCTGCGCGATGTGGACGCCACCCGAAGCGGGAGGCGGTGGGCCGATCACCGTCCGTCCGCGATAGTCGGTCGAGACAGGTGTGCGCTCGACCGGCGCATAGCTCATGAGATCCTCGGTCGACACGGTGCCGCCCTTGGCTTGCAGATAGCCGGCTACGGTCGCGCCGAGGGAGCCCCGATAAAGAAGGTCGGGTCCTTCATCCGCGAGGCGCCGCAGCGTGGCAGCGTAATCCGCCTGCACGAGGAGGCTGCCGGCTGGAATCCTCTTTCCATCGCGAAGAAAAAGCTTCGCCAGACCATCGTCACCGGCGAGGTCCGCCGCCATGCCGCCAATGCACTCGGAAAGATACGATGTGACGGTGAACCCATCTTCCGCGAGACGAATTGCGGGTCGTATGACGGCATGCAGCGGCCGTGTGCCGTATTGCGTCAGCATGTGCGCCCAACCGGCGAGCGATCCCGGCACCGCGACAGCCAACGCGCCAGTCGCGTTACGCCGACCTTCCGTGTCGCGCGCGGATGCGGCCACATCGCTTACCGGCGCGTACATGTCGGCGCAGGCAGCCAGCGGCGCAGAGCTGAGATTGTCGATGATCACGTGACGGCCATTCGGCAGCCGCAAATGCGAGACACCGCCATCGAGAATTCCGACCATCATCGGCTCAACCACCGTGAGCGCGAACAGCGCCGCGACGGCGGCATCGACCGCGTTTCCGCCCCCGAGCAAAATCTCGGCTGCCGCGGCGGACGCCAGAGGGTGGTTTGTCACGGCCATGCCGCGCGAGCCTAGCGCTGGCCGCTTCTCGCAGACGAAGGGCGTTGCGCGGTCTCGAGAGGCAGTGACGGAGTACATGCTGGCCGGTTTCGGTCTGCGGATCGTTTTAGTGAGCCATGCGCATTCGACGGACGCACAACTTGGTTCGGTATGTCAACCAACACTGGCGCGGATGAGGATTGTCCGGTCATCACACCGTGATCTTCAACCACGCGTATGCCGGGAGCGCGCAATTGACGATCGGACTGCGCCTTGCTCTTGTATCGAACGCTCCGAAGACGCTTGCGAAGCAAGCGTTATAAAGCAGGTCACAGGGTCCACAAATGTTCGTTGTCAAACCGATGCCGCGGCACCTTCCGGCCGATTTGATCGCCCTGTTAGAGCAATGCGAGACTGCAACGATCGGCCATTTCCTGCATTCCGGATTTGTTGACCGGGAAATCCGATCCGTTCTACCGAACAAGCGCGTTGCGGGAACGGCTGTCACGATCCGCATTCCGCACGCGGACTCGACCGCGTTGCACTACCTGACGAAACTCGTTCGCCCCGGCGACGTCGTGATGATCGACCGCTGCGGCGACGACAAACATGCCTGCTGGGGCGGCGTCATCACGCATTGCATGAAGATGGCCGGCGTGAAGGCGGGCGTGATCGACGGACCGGCCACCGACTTCTCGGAGATCGTGAAGACCGACATGCCGGTGTGGTGCCGCGGGCCATCACCGATCACGACGAAGATTCTCGGCACGGAAGGTGCAATCAACGTGCCGGTCAGTGTGGGCGGGCAGACGGTTGAACCGGGTGATGCGGTGCTTTGCGACGAAAGCGGCGTGATCGTACTCAAGCCAGGTGACGCTGAGGCTCATGCGCGCCGAGCCATCGGGATGCAGGAGCGCGAGCTCGTGACGCTCGAACGACTGCGCAACGGCGAGAAGCTGCCGGACATTTCGGGCGCGACCGCCCATGTCGAAGGCAAGCTCGTGAAGAACTGACTGTTTTGTGGCCGTTGGCCTCGGGGCGCTACACCAAGGCAGTCGTCGAGCCGACATCATGAAGCGCGTGATCGTCTGCGTTGCTGTCGTGGACATGCCCCAGCTGAAACGTTCGTACGGCCTCTCCACATCCAACCAGAAGTAGAGCTTGCAGCAACGCGACCGCTTTCGTCGTCGTTTCGGACAAAACTTGGCATTGTGACGCTCGCCGCTCCCGCCAACAGCATTGATGTCCGGTGCGTTCCTACTCTAACGTCTTCAACAGGGGCGGCCGCAGGTCGAGGCCCTCTCCATGTCCGGGAAGATGGTAGGGTCACCGAGGCCGTCGTCATAGTCGCACGCGCCATGGAGACGGACGAATGAAAAAAATACTGTTGGGCCTGGGCTGTTCAGTTGCGATTTCACTCACAGGCTCGTCAGCTTTTGCGCAGCAAACGATCACCTTGATAGCCTATGGCGGGCTGTTTCAGGAGCGCTACACCAAGACGGTGATCGAGCCATTCCAGGCGGCCAATCCCGGCATCACGGTCAGCTATTTTGCATTGCCGTCGTCCGGACAGATGCTTGGTACGCTGCGGGCGCAGAAAGCCGCGCCGCAATCCGACGTCGCGATCCTCGACGTCACGGTCTCCAAGGCCGGAACCGACGAGGGTATCTTCGAAAAGCTCGACGAGAAATCCGTTCCGAATATCGCCGATTTGCGGCCCGAAGCGCGCTTTCCGGATGTCGCCGGCGTCGGCGTCACGTTCGACAATTTCGACATCATCTATAACTCGGATCTCAAGACACCGCCGAAATCCCTGAAGGACCTCGCCTCGCCCGAGCTCAAGGGCAAGGTCTCGTTCTCCGGGATGCCGGACATCATCGGCCTGTCCGCCGTCATCGTGATGGACAATAAGGACGGCGGCCCCGGCCTCGCCGGACGCTTCGACAAGGGCATTACCGCGATGGAGGGCATCGCGCCGAATATCCTGACCTGGGAGCCGCAGCCGGAGGTCTACCCCATCATCATCAGCGGGCAGGCGATGGCCGGCATCGGCTGGAACGCGCGCTCGCAGCTCAACGCCAAGCTCTCCAACGGCAAGCTGAAGGCGGTCATTCCGAGCGAAGGAACGGTGTTCCAGATCAACACCATCAATCTGGTCGCCAACACGCCCCCGGCCCGCTCGGAGGTTGCCAAGAAGTTCATCAACTACGCACTCTCGGCCGAGACGCAGAAGCGCTTCTCCGAGGACATGTTCTACGCGCCGACGAACGCCAAAGTGCAGCTCGAGCCGTCGGCCGCCGAGAAGACCGCGCTCATGCAGATGGACAAGGTCGTGCCGGTGGACTGGATCGCGCTTGCCAAGATCCGCGATGCCATGATGGACCAGTGGCGCCGCCGTGTCGTGCCGGCGAGCCGGTAGGGCCACCCGCGATGGCGCGGGCGGGGACCGCCCCATCACAAGACAAGGCCTTCCTGGTTCTTCACCGGCTGAGGAAGGCCTACGACGACACGCTCGCCGTCGACGATCTCACGCTCGAGATCGCCAAGGGCGAGCTGGTCGCGTTCCTCGGCCCATCGGGCTGCGGCAAGACCACGTCGCTGCGCATGCTCGCCGGGCTGACCCCGGCGAGCGCCGGCCGCATCGTCGTAGAAGGCCGTGACCTCACGCACGTACCGCCTTATCAGCGCGATATGGGCATGGTGTTCCAGAGCTACGCGCTGTTTCCTCACATGAACGTCGCGCGCAACGTCGCTTTCGGGCTCGAAATGCGCAAAGTGCCGCGCGGCGAGATCGCGCAGCGCGTTGTCGAGGCAATCGCGCTCGTGCGCCTCACCGGCCGCGAGCAGCGGCGGCCGAGTGAGCTCTCCGGCGGTCAGCAGCAGCGCGTCGCGCTCGCGCGCGCGCTGGTGATCCGTCCCTCGATCCTGCTGTTCGACGAGCCGCTGTCCAATCTCGACGCCAAGCTGCGCGACGAGATGCGCACGGAGATCCGGGAAATCCAGCAGCGGCTCGGCATCACGTCGATCTTCGTCACGCACGATCAGGTCGAGGCGCTGACGATGTGCGACCGCATCGCCGTGATGCACCAGGGCCGGCTGGAGCAGCTCGGCACGCCTGAGGATTTGTACGAGCGCCCCGCGACCGCCTTCGTAGCTTCGTTCGTCGGCCGCACCAATCGGCTGAAGGGGATTGCGCGCGGCGACACCGTCGAGACTGGCGGGTTGTCGCTGCGCACATGCGGGACGCACCAGGGCGACGTCGTCGTCATGATGCGGCCACACCGGATCGTGCTCGGTGAGGCCGGCTGCGTGTCCGCAGACGGCAGAGCCGTGAACCGGATGACCGGCTGCGTCATCCGCACCGTCTATGCGGGCGACGTCGTGCAGTCGGACGTGCGGGTGGCCGATTCCATCATCGCGGTGGAGCAATCGAACCGCGGCAGCGGCGAATTGCCGGCCGTCGGCGCGACGGTCACGCTGTCCTTCCTCGCCCGCGACACGCTTGTCTATCCGGCAGCACCATGAGCGCTGTCGCCCTTAGTGCGAATTCGCCGAAAAACGCAGGGCGCGTGCAGCCGATGGCCATCGCGCTGCTGCTGCCGATCACGATCGTCAGCCTCGTCGGTTTTGTCGCGCCGGTCGCGAACCTGCTCGTGCTCTCGTTCCAGAAGGCCGAAGGCACCGGCGCGCTGCTCGGCGGATTTACCACCGAGACCTGGACGACCGTGTTGCAGGATATGTTCTATCTGCATCTCATTCTCAACAGCATCGCGACGAGCCTTGTCATCACGGTGTTGACGCTGGTCACGTCCTATCCGATCGCGCTCTACCTTCACCGCTCGCGCGGCTCCTGGCGCAACGTACTGCTGGTCCTCGTCATCTCGCCGCTGCTGCTCTCGGCCGTGGTGCGCACCTATGGCTGGATCGCGATCCTGAGCGATCAGGGCGTCGTCAACCGGACGCTGATGTTTTTCGGCATGACATCGCCGATCCGCCTCGTTTTCAACATGACCGGCGTGGTGATCGGGCTGACCGAGATCCTCATGCCCTACATGATCCTCGCATTGCTCGCGGGTTTCGGCCACCTCGATCGGCAGGCGGAAGAAGCCGCGCTGACACTCGGCGCGACGCCGTTCACGGTGTTCCGCCGCATCATCCTGCCGCTGTCGCTGCCGGGCATCGCACTCGGCTCGCTGCTGTGCTTCGTGCTGGCGGTCTCCTCCTTCATCACGCCCAAACTGCTCGGCGGCGGCCGCGTGTTCCTGCTCGCGACCGAGATCTACGACCAGGCGATCGTGAGCCTGAACTGGCCGGTCGCAGCAACCTTGTCGGGCGTGATCCTCATCATCTTCGGCACGGCGCTGCTGTTCTACACGCGCCTGCTCAAGAGCGTGATGTGAAGGGGCGATGAACGACCACGCGCCCTCCACCGGACTGAAGATCCTGGCCGCAGCCATGTTCGTGTTCCTGCTGGCTCCGGTGCTTGTCGTCGTGCCGCTGTCATTCAGCGGCGATGCGTTCCTCTCCTTTCCGCCGTCGAGCTGGAGCACACGCTGGTACGGGCGCATCCTGGCCGAGCCCAAGATCGTTGCGGCGTTCTGGACCAGCTTGACGCTCGCCGCGACCACGATGGTGCTCTGCCTGGCGATCGGCCTTCCGGCGGCCTACGCGATCGTGCGGCTGCGCATTCCAGGCGCCGCGTTCCTCACCAGCCTGTTCACGGCGCCGCTGCTGCTGCCCTCCATCGTGCTTGCGCTCGCGATCCTGATCGTGTTCGCGCGGCTGGGCTTTATCGGAAGCTTCAGGGGCGTGCTGGCCGGCCACCTCGTCGTGACCCTGCCTTACGCGGTGCGCGTGCTGGCGACCTCGATCGCCGGACTGCCGATCGCATGCGAGGAGGCGGCCACCACGCTCGGCGCCTCGCCGCTCGCGGTGTTCCGGCGTATCACGCTTCCATTGATGCTTCCTGGCATCGCTGCCACGGCCGCGCTCTGCTTCCTCGTCTCGTTCGACGAGGTCGTGCTCTCGCTGTTTCTCACCGGGCCACGGCTATCGACCTTGCCGGTCGAGATGTTCCACTACGTCGAGACACGCACCGACCCGCTCATCGCCGCGCTTTCCGTGATCCTCGTCGTCATCACGCTCGCCATTGTGCTGCTGGTCGACCGCACCGCCGGGCTGGCGCGGACCTTCGCCCGATGAGCGATCCCGACTTCTCAGCTTTGAAAATTCAAGGACTTCACTGAATGGCAGCCGTGAGCCGCATCGCCGCCGACATCGGCGGCACCTTTACCGACATTGCTGTACTCACCGACACTGGACGTCTCGCGACCTGGAAGCTGCCTTCGACGCCGCCTAATTTTGCCGATGCAGTCGTCACCGGCATCACGCGGTTGCTCGCCGAACTCGAAGCGCCGCTCAACGGCGTCGAGCAGGTGCTGCATGGCTGCACCATCGCGACCAATGCGATTCTCGAATACAAAGGTGCCAAGACCGCGCTGATCACCACGCGCGGCTTCCGCGACATTCTCGAATTACAGCGTATCCGCATGCCGATGCTCTACAAGCCGCTCTACAAGAAGCCGATCCCGCTGGTGCCGCGCCGGCTGCGGCTCGAGGTGACCGAGCGGCTCAACGCCAACGGCGATGTGCACATCCCGCTGAACGAGGACGACGTCGCGGCGGCGATCGAGATTCTGCGCGACGAGAAGGTCGAGGCGATCGCGGTGTGCCTGCTGCACTCCTACGCCAACCCGGCGCACGAGCGCCGCATCGGCGAGATGCTGCGCGCCGCATTGCCGGATGTCTATCTTTCGCTCTCGATCGATGTACTGCCGCAGATGCGCGAGTACGAGCGCACCAGCACCACGGTGGTCAATTCGTATGTCGGGCCGCCGGTCGCGAGCTACATCCAGGCGATGATCGATGAACTCGGCAAGGCCGGCATCGGCGGCCGGCTGATGGTGATGCAGTCCTCCGGCGGCATTATCGATGCACAGTCGGTGATCCGGCGGCCGGCGCAGATCGTCGAATGCGGGCCGGCCGCGGGTGTCATCGGTGCACGCAAGATCGGGGCGATTAGCGGCTACGCCGACCTGATCTCATTCGACATGGGCGGCACGACCGCTAAGGCCTCGATCATCGAAAAGGGCGAGCTCAGCCTGGCGGCCGAATACGAGGTCGGCGGCGGCCTCTCGGCGAACAATGCACTCGGCGGCGGCAGCGGCTATGCGCTCAAGCTTCCGGTGATCGATATCTCGGAGGTGGGCGCGGGCGGCGGCAGCATCGTCTGGCTCGACAAGGCGGGCGCCATGAAGGTCGGCCCGGAAAGCGCGGGCGCGGTGCCCGGGCCGGCCTGTTACGGCGTCAGTGGTCAGCCGACCGTAACCGACGCCAATGTGGTTCTGGGTTATCTCAATCCCACGGCACTTGCGGGCGGCAGCGTGCCGATCAACGCGGAGTTGTCGCGGCGCGCCATCGAGAGCAAAATCGCGGGTGCGCTCGGCCGCAACGTGCTGGAAACCGCCTACGGCATTCATCTCGTCGCCAATGCCAACATGATGCGCGCCGTGAAGGCGGTCACCACCTATCGCGGCCGCGACCCGCGCGCCTTCACGATGATTGCATTCGGCGGCAATGGCGGCATTCATGCGGTCGATCTCGCGCGCACGCTGCAGATCAAGGAAGTCATCGTGCCGCTCGGTGCGGGCGTGTTCAGCGCCGTCGGGCTCCTGTTCTCCAATCTGGAGCTCAACGAGCTGGCGCCGTTCCTGCACATGATCGGTACCGCATCGATCGACGATGCGCGCGCGATCTATCGCGATCTGCGCCAGCGCATCGTTGGTGTGCTCGGCGTTCCGGACGAAAGCCTGACCTTCCGGCCATTCGCGGACGCCCGCTACAAGGGGCAGGCGTTCGAGCTGACCGTGCCGGTCGATACGGCGATTCTCGGAACCGGCGACGCCGCAGACGTCTTTGCGGCGCTCACCCAGACTTTCAAGGAAGAGCACATCGCGCGCTACGGTCACGATTTTGGGGGCGCTTTCGCCGTCGAGCTCGTCAACCTGCGGCTCGTAGGCACCGCCGCGTCCGAGGCGCCGGGCGATCTCTCGGCCACCGCGCAAGTCCGGCGCAAGTCGGAGCCCTCGCGCCGGCAGGTTTATTTTGGGCCGACGCACGGCCTTGTCGATACGCCGGTGGTCGACCGCGGCGCGTTCGGTCCCGAGCCACAACGGGGGCCGTTCATCGTCGAGGAATATGAGGGCACCGCGGTCGTGCCGCCCGATTGCACCGCAAGGCTCGACCCGGCCGGCAACCTCGTCGTCACGCTTCCTTAGATTTCGCGAAGGACACGTCATGAAAACCGACATCGACCCGTTCCAGCTCGAAATCATTCGCGCGAGCTTCGATACCATCGCGGAGGACATGGCGCTGACGCTGATGCGCACGGCCCATTCCGGCATCGTGCGCGACTCGCTCGACTTCTCGACCTCGTTGTGTGACGCACAGGGACAGCCATTGGCGCAGGGCGTCTGCACGCCGATGCATCTTGGCAGCTTCTACGACGCGATGCGCAAGCTGCTCGCGATGTACGAGGGCCGCATCTATCCGGAAGACGTCTTCATTTCCAATGACCCCTATGAAGCCGCCGGGCAGCATCTGCCAGACATCTATATCGCGAAACCGATCTTCCATGCCGACCGTGTCGTCGCCTGGGCGGTCGCGCTCGCGCATCACTCCGACGTCGGCGGCATCGTCGCTGGCAGCAATGCGCTCGGCGCCTACGAGATCTTCCAGGAAGGGCTGCGCCTGCCGGTGCTGAAGTTCATCGAGCGCGGTGTGCGCAACCAGGCGATCTGGGACATCATTTCCATCAACGTTCGCACACCCGAAAAGGTGATGGGCGATCTGCAGGCGCAGATCTCCTCCTGCATCAGCGGCGAGCGCGAGTTTCTCGCGTTGATCGAGCGCTACGGCGCCGCGGAGGTGCTGCGCTATGCAGATCATTTGCAGGATTATACCGAGCAACTGACGCGCGCGGAGCTGCGCGACGTGCCAGACGGGACATACACGTTCACCGACCACATCGATGGGCTGGGTGAGAAGCCGGCCCCCGTCGTCTTCAATCTGGCGATCACGATCGCGGGTGACCGTGCGATCGTCGACTGGGAGGGTTCGTCAATGCAGGTCAAGGGCGGCATCAATCCAAGTTTCCCGTTTACCAAGGCTTCCGCTTACGCCGCCTTCCGCTCGATCATGAAGGCGGACGTTCCGAACACGCATGGCTTCACCCGCGCGATCGAGGTGCGAGCGCCACTCGGCTCACTGATGAACCCGACGTTCCCGGCGCCGTGCGGCGCGCGCGGCATTTCCGGCTATCGCATGATAGACTGCATTTTCGGCGCGATGGCGCAGGCGGTGCCGGACCGCGTCACGGCCGATTCAAGCGGGGGCGCGACCGTGCCGACCATCGCAGGCTATCAGAACGGCCGGCCTTACGTGTTCTGCGAAACGTTCATGGGAACCTGGGGCGGCGCCGCGGACCATGATGGCCAGAACGGAGTGCCCCACATGGGTGCCAACCAGTCGAACGTTCCAATCGAGATGATCGAGATCGAATACCCGATTCGGATCGAGCGCTACGGTCTGGTGGCAGACACTGGTGGGCCGGGCCGCCATCGCGGCGGGCTTTCGCTGACGCGCGAGTATCGCGTGCTCTCCGGCGAGGCGATCCTCAGCGTGCGTTCCGACAAGCGCGATTATCCGCCGCACGGTCTGTTCGGCGGCAAGCCGGGCGCACCATCGTGGAATTACGTCAATCCGGACCGTAATCGCCGGGTGCTGCCGGTTCTCATGACCGAGGTCGCCGAACTCGCCGAGGGCGATGTCTATCAGCACATCATGAGCAGCGGTGGTGGCTATGGTGATCCGCTGGAACGCGAGCCCGACGATGTGCTCGCGGATGTGATCGACGAGAAAGTCACCCCGGAGCATGCGCGCGCGGACTACGGCGTTGTCGTCACCGGCGAGGGCCGTGCTGCCGTGCTTGATCTTGCGGCAACAGCGACGACGCGTGCAGCGATGCGTCGGTCGGGGGAAGATCGGTAGTCGCCGCTGGTCAGCCGCTGATTGACCATCGGAAGTCGGCTTTGGGTCCAGGCCGTGTGAAAATTCCAACGCTCGCCGCGCGCGTAGAAACATTTTGGAGAAATTACGCGTCA
>PLJS01000179.1 GCA_003140315.1 Hyphomicrobiales bacterium | reverse complement strand
TCTGAATTCCATAACGCGGCATTGCGCGAACGCCAGTCGATGACGCTGCGGCGCAACGACTGATTTCCTCGGCCGTCTTCTTGCCGATACTTGCGCGGCAGGAACAATCAACAGGTCATTGTAGAGAACATACGTAGTGGCTGGGCACGATCGGCATAGCTGCGGCGGCGCCAGCCGCGCCGGGCGTAGTACTCGCCGACAAATCGCAGCGGATCGCTCATAAATCACGCATTGACAGGCATTTTGCTGCTGCTCTATTGTCATACCGTATACTATGTCCTCGGCGTTTCAAACGGGAGAAGCGAGATGACGGCCTTGCTCAACCGACGTACGGCGGTGTTGGGAATTTCGGCTTCGCTGGCTGTACCCCATTTGGTTTTCGCGCAAGACAAGATCGTCCTGAAAATGGGGACGCTCGGGTCGACCGAATATTTTTACTACAAGGGCGCCAAGCGCATGGCCGACGAAGCCGCGAGCAAGAGCGGTGGCCGCATCGAGATTCAGGTGTTCCCGAACCAGCAGCTCGGCAACGAGCGCGACATGATCGAGGGCCTGCAACTCGGGACCATCGATCTCGCCGTGATCAACACGCCGCTCCTTGCCGGTTTCGATCCGCGCTTTTTGATCTTCGACATGCCGTTCATGTTCAGCGACTGGTCACACGTCGACAGAGTGCTGACGAGCTCGATCGGAGCCGACCTGATGAAGTCGCTCGAGGCAAAGCAAATTAAGGCATTCAACTTCTCGACCGCCGGCTTCCGCCATGTGCTCAACTACAAGAAGCCGGTCAAGACGCCGGAAGACCTCTCGGGTCTAAAGATTCGTACGCTCGACAACCCGGTACATGTCGCAATTATGAATGCGATGGGTGCCAACGCGACGCCGATGCAATACAGCGAAGTCGCGACTGCATTGCGCCAACACACCGTCGATGGCCTAGATTCCCCGGCGCCCGCCGCCGTAACCGAGAAATTCTACGAAACCAACAAATACCTTTCGCTCACCGGTCACGTATTCACCGGCGTCATCTACTTGATGAGCATGAAGCGCTTCAGCGGAATGCCGGCCGACCTGCAAAAAATTGTGACCGATGCGGCCAAGGTCGGCGCAGACACCGAAACAGAGCTCTACAACAAGTTCGACGATCAATCGCTGGTGGTGCTGGCAAAAGACCACGGCATGCAGATCGATAAAGTCGATCGCGAAACGTTCCGCGCTCGGATGAAACCGGTGTTCGATCGCTATCAGGATCGCGTCGGCAAGAACCTAATCGACCAAGTCGCAAAGCTTGGCGCCTGAATCACCGCGGAGTGTGAAACACCCTGATCCGCCCTGACCCACGGTGCCCACGGTCTCATCGCGCTTCTCCTCAATTGCCGCGGCGGTGGACCGCGTCAGCTCTGGTTTAAACGCACTCGCTGAGTTCGTGCTGTGGATGCTGGTGGCCCTGATGATCGTCGTCACCTTCGTCCAGGTCGTGTTCCGCTACGGTCTCGATTCTTCTCTGTCGTGGTCCGAAGAACTCGCGCGCTACCTCTTTGTTTGGATCATATTCATCGGCACTAGCGTCGCGACGCGGCGAAGGAAGCACATCTTCGTTGAAGTTCTGGTCGCACTCATACCCCGCGCCTTGCGCGTGTGGGCCGATCTTCTGAGCGTCGCCGCGAGCGTCGTCTTCTTCTCGGTATTTGCCTACGTAAGCTGGCTACTGATGCTGAACGCCTGGCTGCAATATTCGACCGCGCTCGATATCCGCATCGCCTGGGTCTATGCCACAGCCCCGATCGGCGCCGGCCTATCCGTCCTTCATCTCATCGCCGCATTATTGATACGCTGGACCGGCAACGAGGAGCTTTCGCCGCCGTTGCACACCGTCGCCGATGGCCTCGAATGAGCGTCCTCGGTTATCTCGTCATTATCTTCCTCCTGCTGCTGATGGTCGGCGTTCCGGTCGCCGTCAGCATGGCGATTGCCTCCATCGCCGCCATCGCCTTCGGTACAGACCTGCCGATGGTGGTCGTCGGCCAGCGTATGCTGGTCATCCTCGACTCGTTTCCCTTTCTTGCGCTGCCGTTCTTCATCGCCGCCGGCGTATTCATGGACCGCGGCGGCATCACACAGCGGCTCGTCGATTTCTCCGCGATCTTCGTGGGCCGCATCACCGGCGGCCTCGCACAAGTCTTGATCGGCACAAACCTCGTCATGTCGGGCATTTCCGGCGCCGCGACTGCCGACTGCGCCGCGACCGGCAGCGTACTCATTCCCGCTATGAAACGCGCGGGTTATTCAGCCGCCTTCGCCTCGGCACTGACCGCCGCCGCCGCCACGGTTGGCCCAATCATTCCGCCGAGCATCATGTTCGTGATCTACGGCGCCATCACCAACGTTTCGATCGGGGCACTGTTTCTGGGGGGCGTTTTGCCCGGGCTCTTGATGGGCCTCTATCTGATGATCGCCGCCTACGTCATCTCGAAACGGCGCGGCTATCCGAAGATGGTGACGCCGCCCTGGCGTGAGGCGATCCGAATCACAATCGACGCATTGCCGGCCTTGTTTATGCCGGTTCTCGTCCTGGGTGGCATCGTCGGCGGGGTCTTCACTCCGACCGAAGCAGGCGCGGTCGCAGCCGTCTTCTGCTTCCTGATCAGCACCTGCATCTATCGTAGCCTCAAGTTCTCCGATGTCCCGGAGCTCCTTCTGCAAACCGGCATCCTCACCGCGGCGATCATGCTGATCGTATCGGCCGCGTCTTTGATAGGCTGGATCCTCGCGCGCGAGCGCGTTCCCGATTTACTCGTCGTCAGTTTCATGCAGTGGACGTCCAGCCCGGTCGTTTTCCTCGCCTGCATTAACGTCTTCTTGTTGCTGCTCGGCTTCTTCTTTGAGGCGGTGTCGCTTCTCATTCTCGTCACGCCGGTGATCATGCCGCTCGTGCATAATTATGGCATCGACCCGGTGCACTTCGGCGTCATGATGTGCCTCAACCTAACGATCGCGCTCATTCATCCACCGATCGGCATGAACATGTTCATTGTCTGCGCCATCGGGAAGGTGTCAGTACGCGACTACACCCGCGAGGTGATCCCGTTCCTGATCGTTCTCATTCTCGCGCTGATCTGCGTCACCTATGTCCCAAGCCTTGTGCTCTATCTGCCGCATCTGTTGGGGGGCTAGTCCTACTGTGTCAGAAA
>PLJS01000070.1 GCA_003140315.1 Hyphomicrobiales bacterium | reverse complement strand
CTCATTGTGAGGGTTGGTATAATGCAGCACGTGGCCGTTCACACCCAGGACGCGGGCCTGCGCATCGGTCTTCAAACCCGCGAAGGTTCCGAGGTCTCCGGCGTAGATCTTCACGGCATAGAACGGTGCGGCTTCGATCGGCGCCACACATGGGTTCGGCTTATGCAGCGGGTCGCCGTTGTAGCGGTTGTAGGACGATGAGCCGCGGCCGAATTCCGGGTCTTCACCGACGCGCGCTCGCGTATTGAACGCATCGACGGTTTCCACGAATGCGTCGGGTGCGATGCCCGCCTTGACCGCCAGTTCCCGCAATGTGTTTGCACGTAGCAGATAGCCGGAGCGCACATAGCCGAAAAGCGGCACCGGCGCCGGCTTCACAAAGCCCATCCCATAACGGCGGATCGTCCGGTGATCGGCGATCAGGAATGCGGACGAATCCGCTTCGCCGGCACAGGCCTGCACGAGCCCTCGGACGAAGTCGTGATAGGACTCCGATTCGTTGACGAAACGCCTGCCTTTTCGCGTCACTGCGATGAAGCCGGGCTTCTGACGATCGATCAGATGCGGGAATGCGACCGGATCGCCCTGCGCCTGTGGGACGAGCGAGACCGGAGCCCAAGCGGCAGCGTCGGACAAATCCGAATTGAATGCCGCGCCCGCCCGCTCCGCCATCCGGATGCCGTCGCCAGTGTTTCCCGCCGGCGCAGGCGATCTGTGCTCCATTCCGGTCGGCGCATGACTGTAGAGCGCCTTGCGGCGCGCCACATCATGGGGAAAGCCGCCGCACGCCAGCACGACGCCACGACGCGCGCGCAAGCTCACGATCGATCCGCCTTCGGCGCGGTAGCGGACTCCGGTGATGCGACCGTCTTCCTTGACTAGCTCCGTGACGGGCGCCGACGTGCGGATCGAGCCGCCGCGCGCGAACAATTCCTTTGCCAGCCGCCCAATCAACGCGTTGCCGTTTGCGAGGTCCATCGCACGTCCGTGGGTCAGGATGTCGCGCATATGCCGCAGCAAGCGGCGCGTTACGACCGACGTCGACGTGAACGATCGAAAAACGTTCATGAAGTGACGCAGCTCGGGGCCCGGCCGGATCATGATGCCGAGCAGCGTCAGTTCCTTGAGCGGCGGGCGCAATCGTTTGACGTTCTCGCCGAGCTCTCGTCCGTCGAGCAGGGTCGGGAAGATCGTTCGTCCGCCCGCGGATGCGCCCGGCACGTCTGGATGATAATCGGGACGATCGATCGCGGCAGTGAACTTCAGGTTCGTGTTGTTCTCGAAGAAATCGACCATCTCGGGTCCATTGTCGAGAAACGCGTCGACGCGTGCCGCATCGAAACGATTGCCGGCCGAATGCTGGAAATACGTTCGCGCGGCGTTCCGGCTGTCGCTCGCCCCGGCACGCGTGGCGATCGGATTGCAAGGAACCCACATGCCGCCCCCCGAAATGGCGGTGGTGCCTCCATATGTGGATTCCTTCTCGAGAACGACGACCTTGAGTCCCTTGACGGCAGCCGTCACCGCGGCCGCGAGACCTCCGCCGCCGGAGCCAACCACGACGACATCGCAGATCTCGCTGTCGGGCATCGCGTCACGAGTGTTTGAGCCGGACGTTAACGCCGCCATAGTACACACGTCAACCGAGTTATACGTGTACAATCGAGCCGAATGCTCGAGCTGGGGCTCAAAGGATGGCTTGGATCGGCCAGGCGGCAGAAGGCGCGCGGCGCCGCTCAATTCCGCCGGACGTTCTCCGGCATGGCTTGTTCCCGGAAATAGCGTTCGGCGTCCGCCGCAAGGCCGCGCTGCAGCTCGTCGAACAGCCGGATCGCCTCGGCGCGCCGCCAATGCATTCCAAGCACGCTGTCCGGCAGCCGCGGGTCTTGCGATCCGGTCTCACGAAACATCTCGATCGCACGCGTGCGAACAATAAAAGCCTCGCGCGGGGAAAGCTTCGTGCTCACGGCGGGACGCGCATAGGCGGAGAATTCTTCCGCCAACAGATCGTAGGCGCCCGTGAGCGCCGACAGATTCCACACTTGATCCACCAGACCACGCGGCGTCCGCGCACCGGTGAGCTTCGAAACGAAGATCAGCACATGGTCTTCGAGACCGAGTTCGTGCGCCAATGCGACAACCGCTCCCTCCCGATCGCCGGGCGCGATCCACGTGCCGTCCTGCAACGAGCCGAACCCGCTGAAGCTGAGCCACCGGCTCAGCCTGCCGCGTTTGGAGCGCAGCTTTTCCGGTATCGAATACCAGACCAGTGTCCATTTGCCGTCCCAGGGCGCATTGGTCGAGACGCTGAAGGTCTGCCGCCGCCCCTCCTCGTGGACGTGCGCGAGCCTCGGACTGATCGTGTAATAGACGTATTTTCCTCGGCGCATCGGATCGAGCAGTTTGCGTGCAACCACGCGATTGAGCGCGATACGCGACGCTGCGGCGGAAAAATGCAAATCGTGCAGAAGCTGCACGAGCCCTCCGGACCAAACCTTCTCGCGCGGCTTAACGTATTCTCCGAACAGCCCAAGGATCACTTCCTGGGGTTGCAGCACGCCGATCCGGTCAACGGGCCTGCGGGGCGAAAACGCTGCCAAAGAAGATTGGCGCTCGCCGCCACGTGTCGCCTTTCTCAACGAATTCACTCCCCCTCGCCATCGGTAACCGGTCTGTCTGGGTAACCCGTGTTCGTCAGCCACGTAAAGAAGAATGTATCCAAAGGCATGCCTTTTCGACATTCAAGCCGCACCTTGGAAGCAGCCCTTTGCGAGACGTTTGCATGGGCGCAGGAGATACGACTCAATCTTCGCCGCAAGCCCGAAGGAGGCCGACCAGCGGTTCGACCACGTCGCTGTCATCGATCGTTTGTATCGCGTGCAGCAGCAAGCCCTTGCGTCCATTCGACAGGCGATCGTTGGTGAGGACATCGAACTTTTCGATCAGCTCCGCCCGCGCAAATGGCCTTGCGGCGGTTCCCGGGGCGTCGACGACCGTCCGCTCGACAACGCGGCCGTCATCCAAATGGATTCTCGTGCAGGCCGGAAACTTCGCCGGGAAAAGCTTTTCAAGGTCCGCCGTCGCCGATCCGACAACCTTGTCCGAAAGCGCGAGGACGTCCGCGCGATTCATAACGCCCTCACTGAAAGCCTCAGGATTGCGCGGATCGAGCATCAGCGCGACGGCTGTCGTAAACGGCATGCTGTACTGAGCCGCCATGACCGACGACGGACGTCTCTCCATGTGATTGTCGAACAGCGCCCGTGGGCCGAAGACCTCGACGCGCTGGACCCTGTCATGCAAGTCGCCTTCGTCACGCTTGGCTTGCACAAGGCAATCAGCGAGCGCGCCAAAATGCAGACAACACGCGTAAGCCTTGTAGCTGACATCCTCGATGGCGAATCGCTCGCCCAAGCCATCGAGCGCGTGCCGGTCACGATCTACGCGCGCGAAGGCCGCCAGCACGCCATATTGCCCCTCGATTGCCTGGAGCGGACCAGTGAATCCCGCGCTCGCCAGCGAGGCGGCAAGAATACCCCGCTCGGCCGCCATTCCGGCATGAAGGCGTTTCACCATGGTGCCTTCGTTCTCCAGCGAGAACTGCATCACCCCGCTTGCGCTCGACAGGGCGATGCCGAAGGCGTGATTCATCTGTTGCGTATCCAGCCCAAGGATCACGCCCGCGGCGGCGGTCGCGCCGAACACGCCATAGACAGGCGTCGGATGAAAGCCTGCCTCAACGAGCGCACGCCCCGCCCGGCCTCCGATCCTCCCGATCGCCTCGCAACCGGCAACCACGGCATTGAGAAAGACCCGGCCGCTCGCCCGCTTCCATTCAGCCATTGCGAGGGCGGCCGGAACGACGACCGCGCCCATGTGGCTGGTCGATGCGATATGCGTGTCGTCGAGCTCGATCCCGTGCGCCATCGTACCGTTCACCAGTGCGGCGTTTCGCGCCGTCACTTTGATCGAGCCGTAGATCGTGCTCTGCGGCGCCCCCCGCTCGGCGAGAGCTTGATCACGCACAAGTCTCGTCCATTGCAGGTCTCGCGCCGCGATCGAGACGCCGAAATGGTCGATCAACAGATTCTTCGCCATTTCGACGACATGAGCCGGGAGGCGTGCGCGGCCGAACGAAGCCAGATAATTGGACAACTCCTCGCTCGGACGATCGGTGGGCATCGTGTCTCCGCTGCGTCAATCGATGGGCATCGCAAACGCCGCCAGCAATTCCTTCACATCGGCATCCGGCATGCGATCGACAAACGACTCTACGGCATCGTACGCGGCCGGCGGAATACCTTCTTCGCTGCCGATGCGCCGAACCAGCGCCGAAACGGCAGCACGATCATAGGCAAAGTCCCGCGCGCTCATGATCGTCTCGAGCCGCTTCGTCTGGCCGCCGCGCAGCGTGAACAGAAGGACCACGCTCAATGGCGGCACGGCAGGATGCGGCGCGATGCGGATTCTGTCCGCGAAGCTGTTGAGCCTTGCGTCATCGAACGTGTTGAGGCGGCGCGTGTCCGGCACGCCGTAGAGAAGCGCGGCCCCGACACAGAACGGCAGGCTGAGCAGCGTCGCGGCGATCGAGGAGAACGGTGCCTGCACGTTGAGGCCTGGATAGTTCGCCTCGTTCGGATTCATTTCCACCCGGAGACTGACGATGTCTTCGGCGTTGATGTCCGCGCGCGCGCGCAGCGCCGCCGCCACGGGCGTTTGATTGAACGCGCAGACCGGGAAGGGTTTAAACGTCGCGCGATTGATGTGCCACGCGGTGCCCGGACTGAGCACGGGAGTTTCGGCCAGCGCTGACGGCGCAAGCGTACGGATCAAGCCTTTGTCGCCCTCGATGGCTATTGGCGAAGCCAGGCAGCCCGCGCGGGCGAGGCTTGCAGCCGTCAGTCCGGTGCTCGCCGCAAATCCAGGCTGATAGTGCCATTCGTCAGTGCCGGCGGTCGCGGAATGCAGATTGCCGCCCACCATCGCGGTCGCAATCGCGAGCGCCGCGGCGGTCGTTGCCGCATCGAGCGACATCATGTGCGCGCCGGCCGCCGCGGCCGCGATCGAACCGTAGATCGCAGTCGAGCGCGATCCATTGGTCGTCGTCGTATTTCCATAGCGCTGTTCAAGTTCGCCGCCCGCTTCGTATCCGGCAACCATCGCAGTGAGGAAGCGTCCCGCCGGATAACCACTCTCGACCATCGCGGTCAGCATCGGAATGACGACAGTGCCGAAATGAGCCGCACCACAAGTGTCGTCCTGCGCGCGCGCATGAAACAGCGCGCCATTGGCGAGGCAGGCACCCGCGATGGAGGTCTTGCGGCCATCGCCGAGCATCGTCGCGCCGCCCGGTACCTCCCCGTGTGTCGCAATAGCGGCAGTTCGCGCAACCTTGGCGAAAGGCAGCCGCTGGCCGCCGAGCGCCATGCCGTAGGAGTTCAGAAGGCAGGTTCGCGCCTTCTCCAAGACTTCGGGCGGGATTCGGCTTGCGTCGAGACCCGCAGCGAATTCACCGAGCTGTTGCGCGAGGGTCTTCATGGGTACCCGGGAGTGCCTCCAGCTTCCGGTTCGACAGCGCGGTCTCGGCTGCGATCTGGCCGTAGCAGATCGCTTCCGTCAGATTGAACCCGTCGGCCGGATAGATGAGCCCACTCACCTGTCCGAGCTCCCCGGCGGCGAACAGTCCCGGAATCGGCGCGCCGAATGCGTTCAACACACGCGCGTGCTCGTCGCGGCGCGGGCCGCCGGTCGTGTTCGATCCGCCCGGCCAGAGCTTGACGCAGTAGTAAGGCGGCGCCGCGATCGGAACCAGCGTCTCCTTCGCGCGGCCGAACGGATCCGCCGCACCGTTGCGACAGGTCGCATTGTAGTCCTCGACCGAACGCGCCGCGGCTTCTGGGTCGTCAAGTCCCGCTGCCTTTGCGGCTTCGAAAATCGTGTTGCCTTTGGCGATCCAGCCGCTCTCGACTTCCTGGGAGTTGTCGCTGCTCCACTCATAGAGACCGACCACGTGCGCCCCGAGATTGAGGTTGGCGAGCGGACCCGCCTTGCGCCGCGTCTCGTCGAAGAACCAATAGCAGGGAACGCGCGGATAGACTCCACGATCGGGATCAAAGACCAGAAGATCGAAATAGAAACTGTGCTGCAGCTTGGCCTGTGACTCCTCGTTGGCGAAGCGTCTGCCGAAGCGATCGGTGATGACGTATCCGGGCGGATTGATACTGATAAAGAAGCCGAGGTCGCTCCCGTCCTTCAGCTTGAAATTCGCGATCCCGCGGCCCACGCTTTGATTCATGTGCCACAGATCGGCGCCGACCTCCTGCGCCATGCGGATGCCGTCGCCGGTATTGGCGGGACTGCCGTAGTAGTACATCGGGTAGGTGCGCAGATAGTTGAGCTTCGCGGCTTCGTCATATTCGAACCCGCCGGTCGTCAGCACGATTCCATTTCGGCCGCGCAGTGTGCGAGGTCCTATCGGTGTCTCAACGATGATGCTGCGAACATGGCCGCCTTCGTCGCGCACGAGACGCTGTGCCGGAGAGCTCCAGCGGATGTCGACCTTGGTCTTCGCGAGCGCACTCTTGAGCGCGTCGTCGAGCATCAATCCGGATTTTACCGCGGGATCGATGCGCACGCGCGGGTTTCCCCCTTGATAGGCGTCGATCCCGTGCGCACCCGGAAAATCCGGATGCTCGGCGCCGTTCACGCGCTTGAGGCCGAGATTGGGCGCAAGCTCCTCGAGCCACGGCTTCAGCGTGGAGGCGCGCTCCGCCAACGCGCGCAGCGGCGCATCCGGCACCATGCCTCCGCAGCAGAACTTGAGGTACTCGGTGGCCGCATCGACGTCGTTGACGGTCATCAACAGGCCGCCCGACATCCGCGTGTTCGACGTGTGACGATCCTCCGCCTGCTTCTCCACCAGGATGACCGACGCGCCACGCTCGCTTGCGCGCAATGCGGTCGCGGCCCCGGCGGCGCCGAAGCCGACGACAATGAGATCGGCTTCTTCATCGAAGCGGGCGGTCATTGCGGGATTCCTCAAAGCTATCGACAGCGCTAGTTCTGGTTCGCAACGAGATTGCAGCCGGTCTCAGACAACGGCTTCGGCGCGGCCTCCTCCGGCGTCATCGTCTGCACAATCTTGGCGTAGTCCCACGGATATTTGCTTTCCGCCGGCGTCTTGACCTCCAGCAGCAGGCGCTGGCGCACCACGCTCCCGTTCTCGCGGAGCTTACCGTTCTGCGTCATAAAATCATTGATCGGAAGCTCACGCATCTTCGCGATCACAGTCTTGGCGTCGGTACTGTGCGTCGCGTTGACGGCTTTGAAATAGTGCATCAGCGCCGTGTAGACGCCGGCCTGCGGATGGGCCGGCATCTTCTTCATGCGATCGAAGAAGCGCTTTGACCATGCCCGGGTGTCGTCGTTCATGTCCCAGTAGAATGGACTCGCGAAACGCACACCCTGCGCGGTCTGCAGACCGAGCGCATGGATGTCGGTGAGGAAGAACGTCGGGACGGCGATCAGCTGCCCGCCTTTGACGATTCCGAACTCTTGCGCCTGCTTGATGGTGTTGATCGTGTCCCCGCCCGCATTGGCGAGGCCGATGACCTTGGCCTTCGACGCCTGCGCCTGAAGCAGGAACGAGCCGAAATCACTCGCACCCGAAGGGTGACGAACCGCGCCGAGAACCTTGCCGCCCGCCGCCTTCACGAACGAGCTCATGGACTCTTCAAGCCCGTGTCCGCCAGCGTAATCGACTGTGATGAAGAACCACGTATCGGCCCCGCTCTTCATCAGACCCGATGTCACGGCTTTCGAGTAGGTGTAGGTGTCCATCGTCCACTGGATGCCCGTCGGAGAGCAATATTTCTCGGTCAGCAACGACGTTCCTACTGTGCTGATCGTCAGCTTGCCGAGCGTGCGGCCGATGTCCTGCACCGCAATTCCGACCGCGGAATTCGTGAGATCGATGATCGCGTCGACCTTCTCGACTTCGAACCAGCGGCGTGCGGTCGCGCTGCCGATGTCGGCCTTGTTCTGATGGTCAGCTGAAATGATCTCGATTTTCAGGTTCGGGTAAAGCCTGCGCGCATCTTCGGCGGCGAGTTCTGCCGCGGCCGCCGATCCAGGGCCGGTGCCCTCGGAGAGGAAGCCCGTCATGTCGGTCAGAACACCGACTTTGACGGCGAGAGGCTCGGCGCGGGCATTCGCCGCGGCCATCAGCAGGCAGAAGACGGCGGTCAGCAAGCGCATGAATTTCCTCCGGTCGGCCGGACATCTGCCAGTCCGGCATGGCGCTGTTATTGACCTTTTAACGTAGATGAACCATTTTTGACATTGTTGTCAACACGGCTAATAATGCGGCGCCGCCGTCATTTGACGCCAAGACCAAAAAGCAAATTCGGGAGGGCTTCGATGGAGCGAGACTTCGATGTAATCGTCGTGGGAGCTGGTGGCGCGGGGTTGAGCGCCGCAGTGACCGCGGCGCGCCAAGGTGCTCGCGTCCTGATCCTCGATTCCGACAAGCAAGTGGGCGGCTCGAGCCGCTTGGCGACGGGCGTCCTCTACGCCGCTGGAACGAGCGTGCAGCGCGCGAAGGGCATCGATGACAATCCTGATGCCATGTTTCACTACTGCATGGCGTTGAACGCCTACAACGCGCAGCCGTCTCTCCTGCGAACGCTATGCGACCGCAGCGCTGACGCGGTTGAGTGGCTCATCTCGCTCGGTGTCGAGTTTCGCCCCGAGGATCTCTATGTCGCAGGAGTCGACACGGTGGCGCGTGGGCATCGTGCAGCCAACAACGGCGTCGAGATCATCCAGGCGCTCGACCAAGCGGCAAGCCTCGCCGGCGCAACGGTTTCCCTCAATACGCGTGTGCGCAAGCTGCTGACGGACGGAGACGGCCACGTCTGCGGAATCGACGTCGACGGCGAACAAGTCCGCAGCGGCGCTGTGGTGATCGCGACCGGCGGGTTCGGCAACAATTCCGAGATGCTCGCGCGCTACTATCCCGAAGCATCCGCGTGCGAGAGCCTTTGGTACATCGGAACGCCGCACGCACGCGGCGACGGGCTGACACTCGGCAAGTCCGTCGGCGCGGATCTGACGGGTTTCGACCAGGGACTGCTCGAGATGTCCCCCCAAATGGTCAAGGAACTCGACTCCTACCTTCCCGGCTGGCTGATCTATGTCAACCGGGACGGGCGGCGGTTCATCCGCGAGACCGGCGCTTACGCCGTCATGTCCGGTGTCATCCTCAAACAGGTGGGTAAGGAAGCCTTCGTCATCTTCGATGAAGCGGCGCGCGCGGCCGCCAAGGTCATCGTCACCTACAAGCCATTGGCGCCGAGCTGGACGGCGGATCGCCTCGCCGAGTTCATCAAGGAAGGCAAGATCGTGCAGGGAAACACGATCGAGGAACTGGCCGAGAACGTCGGCATCAAGGCTTCGACGCTCGCGACGACGGTCGAGAACTACAATGCCGATTGCGACGCCGGCGTGGACACGATGTTCTTCAAGGATCCGTCCCACCTCAAGCCGATCCGCAAGCCGCCGTTCTACGCACGGCGTATTCGTCCTGGCCTGATTTCACTCACCGCAACCGGCCTGCGCATCGACCGGCACACGCATGTGCTCAACGAGGCGGATCGTCCGATCAGCGGCCTCTTCGCGGCCGGCGAAACCGCAAGTGTCTTGCCGGCGCGCTACATGGCGGGCGGCGCGTCGCTTTCGAACAACACGGTGTTCGGCCGTATCGCGGGCGAGGCGGCCGCCCGGCACGCCATGTCCAACAGTTGAATGGATCAACGCGCGTCGCTTCGGCGCAAGAATTGGGAGATAAACATGATCCGGGCTTCATGGCGACCGCTGATCGCCGCGCTGTTTGCCTTCGCGGTCGCGGCCCCGGCGCACGCGCAGAACGCACCGATCTCCGTGAAGATCGGAATCCTAAGCGACATGTCGGGACCTTATGCGGATGCCTACGGGCCGGGCTCGCTGACGGCCGCGCAACTCGCCGTGGAGGACGCAAAAGCGCTATTCCCGAACATGGCGATCGAAGTGGTGTCGGCGGATCATCTCAACAAGCCCGATGTAGCCGCCGGGATCGCGCGCAGGTGGCTCGACGCCGATGGCGTCGACGTGATCGCCGACATGGTCAACTCGGCGGTGGGTCTGGCGGTGCAGGACATCGCGCGCGAGCGACAAAAGATCAGCATTGTGGCGGCCGGCAGCTCCGTGTTGACCGGCAAGAGTTGCTCGCCGACCGGCATGACATGGACGATGGACACCTACACCTACGCCAAGGCGGCGACGACCGGGACGGTCCGCGCCGGCGGCGATACCTGGTTCTTCATCACGGCGGACTATGCCGGGGGCCACGCTCTGCAGGCTGACACAAGCGCCTTCGTGAGGGCCGCGGGCGGGACTGTGATCGGCTCCGTCCGGCATCCTGTGAATACGCACGATTTCGCATCGTTTCTGCTGGCCGCTCAGGCGTCGCACGCCAAGGTGATCGGCCTCGCAAATGTCGGCAATGACATGATCAATACGATCAAACAGGCCAACGAGTTCGGCATCACGGCCGGCGGCCAGGTGATTGCGGTGCCGATCATCTACATCACGGATATTCACGCGCTCGGACTCAAGACCGCGAAGGGCGTGCGCTTCGGCAGTCCGTTCTATTGGGACGCCAACGATGGGACGCGGGCCTTCAGCCGCCGCTTCTTCGACAAGATGAAGAAGATGCCGACCGACTCGCAGGCCGGCGTGTACACGTCGCTCATGCATTACTTCAAAGCCGTGAATGGCGCCGGAACGAAGGATGCAGAGAAGGTCATCGGGAAGATGCGCGAGATTCCGATCAATGATTTTATGACGCAGAACGGCAAGCTACGCGAGAACGGCAGCGTGCTGCGCGAGCGAACGGTCTACGAAGTCAAGACACCGGGAGAGAGCAAGTATGATTGGGACTATTTGAAAGTCGTACAGGCTCTGTCGGCGGAGGATGCAGCGCCGCGTCCGGTCGCCGAGAGTGAATGTCCCTTTGTCACCGCCAAGTAGCATTGCGGCACTTCGCGAAAGAAAGGATCGGCACTTTGGACAACGCTCGCTCAGATACCGCTTTCCTTTTGGACCGTGAACGCATTCGCGACGCCTTGTGCCGTTTCGCGCGCGGCGTCGATCGGCGCGATTGGGAGCTCGTTCGCTCGACCTATCACGCCGACGCGTGGGACGATCACGGCGACTACAAAGGCGGCGTCGATGGATTCATCGAATGGGTCAGCCGCCGGCATGCGGCGATCGATCGCTCAATGCACTTTCTGGGCAACTGCCTGATCGAGTTCTTCGGGCCGGATAGGGCTTTCGTCGAAACCTACTTTTCGAACTCCCAGAGGATGGGGCCCGCGGCAAGCGAGTCATTGAAGATGTTGCTGGGTGGTGGTGCTGCCGATCCGCAGGCCGCGATCGAAATCAAGATGCTGGGCCGCTATGTGGATTTGTTCGAGCGCCGCTCCCGGGAGTGGAAGACCGCGCGGCGTATTGTCGTGTTCGAGTCGATCAATGCCGCTCCGTTCGTCGGAATGGCGGAAAATCCATCATGGGCCTGGACGAGGCGGGATCGTGAGGATGCAGTGTACTCCATGCGCGCGGATATCGCGGCGCTTTCATAGGCTTTGATCATGCGCATCTTGCTGACGGGCGGAGCGGGCTTCATCGGCGCGTCGATCATCCGCCGATTGCTCGCTCGCGATGACAGCGTGCGCGTTCTCGACGTCGCTGCCAAGAATCCCCTGCTTGAACCGAAGTCGGAATCCGATCGACGGCTCGAATGGCGAGTCGGCAGCGTATCCGACGGACCTGCCGTGATGGATGCGGTCAAGGGGTGCGACGCGATCATCCATCTCGCCGCCCTGCTGACCCCCGCCTGTGCCGCCGATCCGATCCGCGCCGCGGGGGTCAATGTGATCGGAACGCTGAACATGTTCGAAGCCGCACGGCGGCACGGACTGAAGGGCGTGCTCTACATGAGCAGCGCGGCCGTTTATGCGTCCGATCTGCGCGACCATCCACACCCCGATACGCACTACGGCGCGTTCAAGCTTGCCGGTGAGGGCTCCGCACGCGCTTATTGGACGGACCACCGCGTCGCCAGCATCGGGCTGCGGCCCTATGTCGTCTACGGCATGGGCCGGGAAGTCGGCCTGACGGCGGGGCCGGCGCTCGCCTGCCGTGCCGCCGTGGAGCAGCGCGAATACGTCATCCCGTTCACCGGTCCGGCGGACTTCGTCTACGTCGACGATGTCGCCTCCGCGTTCGTCGAGGCGGCCGCGGAGCTTGGCAAAGGGCGCAGCGGCGCTTCGGTCTTCGACATTCCCGGGTCGACTGCCCTGGTTGAAGACATCGTCACGATCATCCAGCGCCATGTGGCCGGCGCACGGCTGAGCGCCGCAGGCCCGCTCCTTCCGATCCAGATGCCCGCAAAGCTGAACGACATCCGCGCCGCGATCACCAACATCACGCGCACACCTTTGGACGCCGGCCTGAAGATGATGATCGACCGCTACGCGCAGCTAAGGGTGGCCGGGCGATAGGAAGCTTCCAACCATAGGGCGCGGTCGTCGCCCGTTTGTTGACATCTTTGTCGACTTTGTGCCTTTAGTGTAAAATAAAATCCGCAGACTGAAGAAACCGAAGTTTCGGCCAGGGAGGACGTCATGCGCTTCACCAGACGGATCATGCTGAGCTGCTTGCTGGGCGCGGCCGCGCTTTCGCTGGCTGCGCCATCGTTCGCGCAGGACACCGTCAAGATCGGCTTCGTCGCCGCGCTCACTGGGCCGGCAGCCGATCTCGGACGCCCGACGCGCGACGGCGCGCTGCTGATGATCGACGCGCTCAATGCGGCCGGCGGCGTGAACGGAAAGAAGATCGAACTTGTCATTTTCGACGATGAGTCGAACCCGGCCCGCGCGGTGAGCGGCGTGCGCAAGATGATCGACTCGGACGGCGTGCTCGCAATTGCGTCGGCGACGACCACGGGCGCAACGCTCGCGACGCTGAAGATCACGCAGGATCAGGAAATTCCCCACCTGGTGTTTCTGGCGCAGGCGCCGGTGGTCACCCGGCCGCTCAATCCCTGGACCTTCCGTGTCAGCGCGAACTTCGACGACGAGATCGCCCGCATCGTGACTTTTCTGAAGGACAGTGGCGCGAAGCGGATCGCCGTCCTCAAAGACTCAGGCACGGTCGGCAAAGAAGCGATCGCCTATCTCAAGCCGAAGCTCGACGGGCTCGGTATCGAGATCGTTTCGGATGAGAACGTCATCGTTAACGCGACCGACGTGACCGCGCAATCGCTCAACATCCGCCGCGCGGCGCCCGATGCCGTCGTTTTCTACGGATACGGCCCCGAGGCGGCACTCTTCGGCAAGACGATGAAGCAGATCGGATTCAGTGCGCCGGTGATCGGCAATCGCGGCCTCGCCATGCCGGTCTTCCTCGATATCGGCGGCCCGGCGGTCGAAGGGTTTGTCTTCACCGACAACTACACCGAGACCCGTCCCGAATCGCAGGATTTCGCGAAGAAGTTCAAGGCGCGGTTCAACTATGATCCCATCAATGCATTCCCGGCCATCGGCTATGACGGCGCCGGGATCCTTGCGCAGGCGGTCAAGACCGCCAAAACGCTCGATCGCAAGGGTTTCCGCGATGCGCTCGAGGGAATCTCGAATTTCCCGGCAATCGCGGGCGGTCCCGGTCACTCTTATTCCTTCACGGCGCAGAAGCACGATGGTCCGACGGGCTCGGTCGAGTCGGTCGTGGTGATCCGTCAGGTGAAAGACGGCAAATACACCGATTACAAGAAGTGATATCAAGGATCGCCCGGCGGCCAGCAGCAGCCGGGCCCAACTCGCGTCATCGGCTGGCGTCACGGATTTATGTCCGACTTCGTCCAACTCCTGATCGCGGGCGCGACGACCGGCTCGATCTATGGACTGATCGGTCTCACCTTCACGCTCATCTATAATGCGACCAAGCTGCCAAATTTCGGGCAGGGCGAATTCGTCATGCTCGGCGCAATGTTTGCCGTCCTGTTCTTTGGCACGCTCGCCCTCCCCGGTTATGTCGCATTCCCGCTCATCATTCTGTGCGGCGCGATCGTCGGAGCCCTCTACCAGCAAATCTTCGTCGCCCCAATGCAGCGCTCGGGCGCGCCGCTGATCAATCAGGTGATGGCGACCATCGCCGCCGCGATCATCATCAGCAATCTCGCGGCGATCGTCGCCGGCGTGCGTCAGCTGGGCATTCCAAGCCAGTTCGGCAATGACGCGTTGCGGCTCGGCGAGTTCAGCATCCTTCCGCAGAGTCTCGCCGTCATCGTCGTCACCGCTGTCGTGGCGATCGCGCTTTGGCTGTTCCTGACGCGCACAACCATCGGCATGACCATCCTGGCGACCGGCTACAACCCGATCGCCGCGCAGCTCGTCGGTATCCGCGTTTCAAGCGTGATGATCATGACGTTCGGCTTGAGTGCAGCCATCGCCACGCTCGCCGGCGCACTGATCGCACCGATCATCGCGGCTTCGCCCTACATGGGCATCAACATGGCGGTGAAGGGGTTCATCGCATCGATCGTCGGCGGCATGAGCAATCCGTCGTTCGCGCTGCTCGGAGGTCTCGTCGTCGGCGTGTGCGAGACGCTGATTTCCGGCTACGTGTCCTCGTCCCTGAACGAAGTGATCACGCTCGGCCTCATGATGACTGTCCTGCTGGCCCGTCCGAACGGGTTGTTTGGAGACAATCGATGAGCGCGGCCGCATCGCCGCGCCGAACGCGGCCGTTCCTCGTATGGACGCTCATCGGATTGGCGCTGTTGGGGGTTCCGTTCCTCAAGATCGGAAACTATCCGATCGAGGTGATGAACTCGGCCGCGATCTCGATCATCTTCGCGATCAGCCTCAACCTCGTGTACGGATATTGCGGCCAGATCTCCTTTGGCCATGCGGGCTTTTACGCGATCGGCGGCTACGCGTTCGCGCTCGTCCAACCCTATACCGGCCTTATTCCGGGGCTGCTCGTGGCGATCCTTTTCGGGGCCCTGATCGCGGGGCTGATCGGGCTGCCGCTCTTGCGTCTGCGCGGCCACTATCTGGCGCTCGGCACGCTTGCGTTCGGCATTGCAATTCAGGTGCTTGCGCTGCAGTGGGTCGACCTCACCGGCGGGCCGTGGGGGATTTCGGTCGATCCAGCGCGCCTGTTCGGCATCCGGCTCAGCCGGAACTACTATTACGTCGTTTGGTTCGCTACGGCGATCGCGTTCGTGCTTTCCGTCAATCTCGTGCGCTCGCGATACGGCCGGGCATTGCAGATTATTCGCGAGGATGAAGCCGTCGCTCAGGCGCTCGGCGTCAACACGGTCCTCACGAAACTCGCGATCTTTGCACTGAGCGGAGCGCTTGCCGCGTTGGCCGGCGCGCTCTACGCCCAGCAAAATCTGTTCGTGACGCCCGCTCTCTTCGGACTTGGCCTTTCGATCTCACCGGTCGTGATGGTCGTCCTCGGAGGAAGCGGCACACCTTTGGGCCCGGTGGTCGGCGCGATCATTCTGACGCTGCTGCCCGAGGCGCTTCATCGGTTCCAAGAATATCATGTCCTGGTCTACGGATTCATTCTGCTGATCGTTCTCCGGTTCATGCCGCAAGGCATCGTCGGACTGATCAGCAGCGCGTCCTCGAGCTGGCGCAAGGAGCCGGTCAATGCCGCTCCTTCGCGTTGACAATGTCGGCCGATCGTTCGGCCGCCTCGATGCGGTATCGGACGTTACGTTCGAACAAAGCAAAGGTGAGATTCTCGGTCTGATCGGGCCGAACGGCGCCGGCAAATCGACGCTGGTCAATCTCCTGTCAGGCCTCGATGACGGCAGGAAAGGGAGAATCTGGTTCGACGATGAAGAGATCACGCGCACGCGTGCCTATGCGCGGGCGCGCAAGGGCATCGCGCGCACGTTTCAGCTCGTCAAACTGATTGCGGGACTCCCGGTGCTCGGCAATGTGATGTCGGGCCGGCATCGCCTCGGCAGCATCAACCTGATCAAGATCGCGGCGGGCCTTCGCTCAGTCGGCGTCGAGGAGCAGGAATTCGCCGCGCATGCGCGCGACAAGCTTGATCTAGTCGGCCTGTCGCACATCGATAGCAGCGCCGACTGCGACACGCTCTCCTACGGGCAGCAGCGGCTGGTGGAGATCGCGCGCGCCCTGGCCTCGGAGCCTGCGCTGCTGCTGCTCGACGAGCCGGCCGCCGGGTTGAATACCGAAGAGGCACGCCAGCTTCAGGCGCTTATCCGTCGCATCCGTGATGAAGGCACGACCGTGCTCCTGGTCGAGCACAACATGCGGCTGGTCGAAGCGGTTTGCGACCGCTGCGTCGTTCTGCATCTCGGACGCAAGATCGCGGATGGCCCGTTCGCGACGATCGCGCAAGACCCGCAGGTGCGGCAGGCTTATCTGGGCCAGGGCCGCTGATGCTGAAAGCCAAAGACATTCACTCTGGCTATGGCAGGTCGGAGATCCTTCACGGCGTGACGATCGAGGTCGGCGCGGCGGAGGTGGTGACGCTGCTGGGGCTCAATGGCGCCGGGAAGTCGACGTTGCTGCGCACGCTATCCGGGCTGCGCCGGATCAATGCCGGCTCGCTGACCTTCAATGACGTCGACCTGAACGCGCTGCGACCGGACCAAATCATGAAGCTTGGGATGGTCCAGGTCCCCGAAGGACGCCAGCTCTTCGCACCGATGACTGTTCGGCAGAACCTCGTCCTTGGCGCCTACACGCTAAGCAGCCACGCTGAAGTTGGCCGGCAAATGGACTATGTTTTCGAGCTGTTTCCGATTCTGGCCGAACGCGAGAGCCAGCGCGCAGACCGCATGTCCGGTGGCGAGCAACAGATGCTCGCGATTGCGCGGGCGCTGATGGCGCGACCGCGCCTGCTGCTCCTCGATGAGCCCTCGGTGGGGCTCGCGCCCATGATGGTCATCCGCATTGTCGAGGTCATCAACACGCTGCGGCGCGGCGGCATGAGCGTCTTGCTGGTGGAGCAGGACGTCTCGCTGGCGCTCGAGAACGCGGATCGCGCCTATCTGATGGAGAGCGGCCACATCACGGCGTCGGGTACGAGCGCGGAGATGAGCCAGAACCCGCGCATGAAGAATATGCTTGCCGAGTTCTCGACGTAACCCTCATTGCCTCGCGGACAAGGCTAACGGCCCGGCCTCTCGGGAATCAAGTTCTCCAGATATTCAAGCTCGCCGCGAATCCGCTTCACGATCTCGCGGCCGTTGTTTCGAGCACGCAACTGACGGTCGGGCTGCTCCACCGCATGCGCGACAAGATCAGCGATCTGTTCGGCCACCTCCTGCGCCTTGTATTTGCCGCCGGGCCTAAACCACCACGCCGACCAGTTGCAGATGCCGATGATCGAAAAGGCCGTTACACCCGGATCGATACCGCGGAAGTGTCCGGACACGACGCCGCGCTCGATCACGGCGCGGAAATTGTCCAGCACCGAACGGCGCGCTCTCGTCACCTTGCTGCGATCCTTCGCCTTGAGGTTTTGCTCGTTGCGCTCGGATACGCGAAACAATATCGGCTGCTTCAGAACGAAACTCGAATACATGATGACCAGAGAGCGCAGCATCGCTGGGGGATCTTGATCCTTCGCGCCGATCGCCGCAGTCGTGACTTCCTTCGCGAGGTTCGTCACATCCAGCGTGAGCTTTTCGAGAATGTCTTCCTTGTTCTTGTAATAGTAGTAGACGTTCGTGCGCGTGATGCCGAGCGCGCCCGCGATGTCCTGGATCTTCGTTCCTGCAAGCCCCTTCTCGATGAACAGGTTTGAGGCTGCCTCAAGGATGCTCGATCTCAATGCTTCGTTTTTGATTTTCGTATTCGCCATCGCCGCCACTGTCGGTCCGGTCCCGAAGGCGCAGAAGCGCTCGAGACCCTGAGAATCACCCGTTACTGCCCAACCGTAACCAAGATCTTGCCTTTGCGCCGTTCGCGTGTCGCGTGTTCCACGGCCGATGCGATGTCGGCGAGCCGATACGTTGCCTCGATCTCCTGCCGAAAGCCCTGAACAACTTCACGCCCGAACAGCTCCAAAGGCTTAACCAGATTTTCCTTGCTCATACCAGTAGTTGTTCGGGTGACGGAAAATCCGGTCACGTGAATTCCACGAAACAGGTATTCCTCGTTCGGCACGATGACCGGCTCGTTCGCGAGGTTTCCGTATATGAAAACAGTGCCGCCCGGCATGACGCATTCAGCCAGCCGTCCGGTCGCGCTGCCGCTGACCGCGTCTAGCGCCGCGACGACTCTCCCGCCCCCGCTGATCGACTTCAACCGCTGCGCCAGCGAAGGGCCGTCCACGATCACGTTGTCGCCGGCACTTAACGCATCCGCCCGACGCACGACATTCGCCACCTTCACCTGAAAGTGCGGCGCCAGCCGGTTGATCCAGAGGCCGACCGACGAGTTGCTGGCGTTCTGAACGATCCACTTTTCCCCCTCGCCCCTGGCTTCGGCGATTTCGGGCCTCGACAACATGCTCCAGGCGGTGAGCGGATTGAGGTACAGCATCGCGAGTTGCAATGGATCAATGTCGTTTCCGAGTGAAACGACTTCGTCACTCTTGAGCAGTCTGCGCTCCGTCCAGGTCTGCCGCTGGAGCGAAAGGACGTGGTCGCCCGGCTTGAGGTCGCGTACGGCGCTTCCGACTTGCAGAATCCGGCAAGCCGCCTCGATGCCGGGCACGAACGGCAGAGGCGGCAACCGCAAATAGCTGCCGCGGATCAGCATCAGGTCGGCCGGGTGGATCGGAAATGCTAGGGTCTGGACCAGAACCTCATCCGATCCGGGCTCGCCTGGCTCAGATACCTCGACGCACCGCGCGACGCGCAGCGGATCGCCGAACTCACTCACCGCGACGATCTTCATGATGCGTCGCCTCGGTGGAACGCGACGCCGTTCATGCGTGTCCCGCGAGATGCTGGCCCGCGATATACCCGAATGTCACCGCCGGTCCGAGTGTCGAGCCGCCGCCCGGATATGCGCCGCCAAAGACACTCGCATTGTCCGCCCCGACCGCATAGAGGCCTTCGATCGGTGCACCCTTCTGGTCGAGAACGCGGGCGTAGCGATCCGTCCGCAATCCCGCAAACGTGCCGATGTCTCCCGGCACGACCTTGACGGCGTAGAACGGCGCCGTCTCGATCGGCCCAATGCAGGGGTTCGGCTTGTGATCGGGATCGCCGAGATAGCGGTTGTACGGCACCGATCCCTTGCCGAAATCGGGGTCCTTCCCCTGTCGCGCATTCTCGTTGAACCGTCGCACGCTGGCGGTGACGGCCGCGGGATCCATGCCCATCTTCCCGGCAAGTTCTTCGAGCGTGTCAGCCCGCAGAATGTATCCGGACCGGATGTGTCGGCCGATCGGTATCGGGGCCGGCTTCGCGAAGCCGAGCCCATATCGCCGAACGGCCGTATGGTCGGCGATCAGATAGCAATAGGCGCTCTCGCCCGGCTGGTACGAGCGAAACAGCGCCGGGACGAAGTCTTCATAGGACGCGCTTTCGTTCACGAAGCGCGTGCCATCCGATTTGAGCGCGATGACGCCCGGCTTTCCGCGGTCGAAGAGATGCATGAACGTACCGGTCGTCCCATCCGGATAGGGTACGCGCGACACGGGCATCCAGGCCGCCGGATTGAGCAGCGAGCTATCCACCACGCCACCTACGCTCTCGCCGAGCGTAAGGCCGTCGCCGGTGTTGGTCTCCGGTGCGAGGGAGTAGTGCTGCGTCGGCGAAGGATGATGCGGGAACAGGTCGCGCCGGCGTTCCATGTTGCCGGCAAAGCCGCCGGTCGCGATCACCACGCCGCGCCGCGCGCGCACCTCGACCGGCTTTCCGTCGCGCTCGACGATGGCCCCGACGATCTTTCCGTCCTTCTCGATCATCTTCTTGGCCGGTGATGAGTACCAGACGGGAATCTTCTTCTCGTCGACCGATTTCAGCATGCGCGCGGCGAGCGCGGCACCGTTTCCGAATTGCAGATCGCGGCCGTAATACGCACGATCCCAAAACGAGAGCAGCAAACGCCTGAAGACGTACGCCGCCGAGCGAACGGAGCGGCCGGCCGCGAAGAAGTGCTTCATGTCGGGACCGGACGCGATGGTGAGGCCGAACACGAGAAGCTCGCGCCGCGGCGCCCGCAACCGCTTCAGGCTTGCGCCGAGTTCGCGTCCGTTGATCGGATTTGCGCAAATCGAGCGGCCGCCGGGGCGCGAGCCCACCTTGTCGCCGTGATAATCCGGCAATTGGGGGCCGACGAAGAAATGCACGGACGTATTGTTCTCGAAGAAATTCACCATTTTGGGGATGTTCTCGAGAAACGCCTCCATCCGCTCTTCGTCGTAGCGATTTCCCGCTTCCTGGCGCACGTAAGTGCGAACGTCGTCGAGATTGTCTTCGATGCCCGCGGCCTTCGCCTGCGGACTGCAGGGAACCCAAAGCCAACCGCCCGAGAATACCGTCGTTCCGCCGAATACCGGCTCTTTCTCGACGATGATGACGTCCAGGCCGTTGTGCTTGGCCGTGATGGCCGCGGACGAACCGGCGGCCCCTGTCCCCATCACGAGGACATCGCACTCGACCGTTTCGGGCATCTCGTTCTCCCTTCGATAGCGCTTGAGCACGCCTTGATCTTGACAGAGATGCATTTTCATTGACGAAATTGTCAATAGGCCCGATGGCGGCAGCTCCATCTTGACATAAGTGTCAAACAATATTCTTTGGCGTATAATCGAGCGCCGCCGGACGCGCACCCAAGGGACGAGGTTTGCTCGCATGCTCGAATGCACGTCGAAGCTCATGCTGCCCGCCAATCGTGGGCTTTTCTATGCGGGCGGCTGGCACGACGGCGCGACGGGACGCCGGCTCCCGGTGACGAACCCCGCAACCGGCGGAAGTCTGGGAGAGGTCGCCGAGGCCGGCCCCGAAGACGTCGCTGCGGCGATCACGTCCGCAAAGCGGGCGCTGCCGGATTGGCAGGACCTTCCTCCCGCGAAGCGTGCGCAGCTGCTCCGCGAGATGGCCGCGGTCTTGCGCCAACACACGGACGAGCTGGCGCTGCTGGATGCCATTGCGGCAATCCGGTGCGCGAACTTCGTGGCGACATCGGCCATGCGGCCGACATGATCGAATACTTCGCGGGACTGGCACGCGAATTGAAGGGTGAGACGGTGCCGCTTGGCGCGGGCCAGCTCAACTACATCGTGCGCGAGCCGCTCGGCGTCGTCGCGAAGATCGTTCCGTTCAACCATCCGATCATGTTCGCCGCGATGAAGGTCGCAGCACCGCTCGCCGCAGGAAATGCCGTCATCGTGAAACCGTCCGAGCAGGCTCCGCTCTCGGCGCTACGGCTGGCGGAGTTGGTTGCGGACATCTTCCCCGCCGGTATCTTCAACGTCCTGTCCGGCGGACGCGAATGCGGCGCAACGCTGGCGAGCCATCCCGGCATCGCGAAAGTCTCGCTCGTCGGGAGCGCGGCCACGGGCCGTGCCGTCTTGCGCAGCGCCGCCGAGACGATCAAACCCGTGATGCTCGAGCTTGGCGGCAAGAACGCGCTGATCGTCTGTCCTGATGCTGACATCGAGGCGGCGATCGAAGGCATCGTCCGTGGCATGAACTTCGCGTGGGCGGGACAGTCTTGCGGCTCGACCAGCCGAGCGTTCATCCATGAGAGCGCCTACCACCGTGTGGTCTCCGGCGTCGTCGAACGGGTGAAGGCCTTCCGGCCTGGCATCCCGACCGAGGCCGAGACCACGATGGGATGCCTGGTCAACAAGGCGCAGCGGGATCGCGTGCTGGACTACATCCAGTCGGCTTTGGCCGAGGGCGCGCGTCTCGTTACCGGCGGCAAAGTGCCGGATGACCCGCGGCTCGCCGATGGGGCCTTCGTGGAACCGACCGTGTTCGCGGATGTCACGCCGACGATGCGTATTGCGCGCGAGGAAATCTTCGGCCCGGTTCTTTCGATCCTGAAGTGGACGGACGAAAGTGAGCTCATGGGTGCCGTGAATGACGTGGACGTTGGCCTCACCGCGTCGATCTGGACACGGAGCCTCGACGTCGCCCATCGGCTCGCCGCCCGCGTGCAAGTCGGCTATGTCTGGGTCAACCAGTCGAGCTCGCATTTTCTCGGCACCCCATTCGGGGGTTACAAGCAATCCGGTCTTGGGCGCGAGGAAAGCCTGGAGGAACTCCTGGCCTACACGCAGTCCAAGTCTATCACCATCAAGCTCGCCGCATAGCCGCCGTTACAAGGACCCATCATGATTGAATCCCCGAATGGCGGCCTTCCCGACCGCGTCGCGATCGTCACCGGCGCCGGTCAGGGGCTTGGGCGCGCGTTTGCACGAGCCTTCGCCGAAACCGGCGCAATCAGCATCGTTGCCGAGATCGACAAGACGCGCGGGGATAATGTCGCGCGCGAAATCGAGCAGGCCGGCGGACAGGCAATGCCGGTGGTGGTTGACATCGGCGATGAGAAGTCGGTCGACGCCATGGTGCAGGCCGTGACCGCAAAATTCGGCCGCGTCGATATCCTGGTGAACAACGCGGCCGTTTTCTCAACGCTTAAGATGCGCCCCTTCACCGAAATTCCGCTCGACGAATGGGAGCGTGTGCTGCGCGTGAACATTACCGGCACATATCTTTGTTGCCGCGCGGTGGCCGCGCCAATGAAGGCACGCGGCTGGGGGCGCATCATCAACATTTCATCCGGCTCAATCACGCTCGGCCGCCCGAACTACCTCCATTACACGACCTCGAAATCGGCGCTCATTGGAATGAGCCGCTCGATGGCGCGCGAACTCGGGCCTTCCGGCATAACCGTCAATGCGATCCTTCCGGGCGCGACCTTCACGGAGGTTCCGCGCGAGACGGTGACGGAAGCCCAAAAGGCACAGCTGATAGCGATGCAGTGCGTGCCGCGCGCGCAGACCCCCGGCGACCTGGTCGGCACAGTCCTGTTCCTCGCCTCCGAAAGCAGCGCCTTCGTCACCGGCCAATCGATTACCGTCGACGGTGGCTGCACGCACAGTTGAGACGCACAAGCCGCTATTGCGGCTTCGCCTGCAGCACGTGATTGTCGATGAACGACAGCGCGACTTCGCCTCTCTGGTTTGTCGCCGTATATGAAATGCGCGCAACGCCGCGGTCATTATGTTTCGGCGATCGCGTCAATTCCAGAATGCGCGCCGTGACTGAGAGCTTGTCATTCGCGCGGACCGGACGGCGGAATCGCAGTTCGTCGATCCCGGCGCCCACGATAACCGTCGTGCCAGTCAGAAATCCGGAGCGGATGCTGAGGGCATGAACGGCCGCGAGCGTGTGAATCCCGCTCGCGATCAGCCCTCCGAAGATCGACGTCCGCGCGGCTTCCGCGTCGACGTGGAAGGGCATCGGATCGTAGCGCTCGGCAAAACTCAGGATTTCGTCTTCGGTAAATCCGAAACTACCGAGGTGGATTTCACCGCCGACGGTGAGATCATCGAGAAATCCAATCGGCTTGACGGACGGTACTTCGTTCAGTTCCACGGTCATGTCGTGCAATGATGCTGCGTCAGACGTCCGGCCCAAGCAGCAGAGCGGCCTTCTCTTTGACCAGGCGCGTCTGCACCTTGCCGACGGCATCCCGCGGAAGCGCGTCGATGAACTCAATGCGGCGCGGAGCCTTGTAGGATGACAGCTGCCGCTTCGCAAAGTCGCGTAACTCGACCTTCAGCGCGTCGCTCGGCTCCACGCCGGAATTCAGCGCGACAAAGGCAGCGACGACCTCCTGGCGCACCGGGCATGGCGCCGGAACAACCGCGACCTCGCGGACCGAGGGGTGACGCGACAGCACCTCCTCAACTTCGACCGGTGCGACTTTGTGGCCGGCCGTGCTGATCATGTAGTCGGTGCGGCCCATGTACATGGCATTGCCGGCCGCGTCGAACTGGATCAGATCGTCGGAGAGCGTCCATCCTTCGACGACGTCGCGCCGCTGCATGTCGGGCCGATTCCAATAGGTGAGTCCCGTCGGCCCTTTCACCGCCATCTGACCCACTTGGTGCCGCGGCACTGGCGTAACCTTGCCGTCGCGGACCTCGACGGCCTCCACGCGATAGCCGGGCGCAGGCTTGCCGAGCGCCGCACGCGGGATTGGTTCCCCTGCCCGCGGGATCAGCACCCATGTTGCGAACGACGTGCTGCCGAAGTTGTTGAGCAACTCGACGCCACGCGACTTCCATTTGTCGAAAATCTCAGCGGACGAAGCCGATTGCCACATCGCATAGCAACGCTTCAGCGACGCCGTGGAGAACGACGCATCCTGCTCGATCACGTCGAGCATGCGCGCCCACGTCGCCATCAGACCCGTCAGCGTGCTGATGTTCCATTGCTTGACAGCGCCGAGGACCGTCTGGGGACGCGAAAAGTCCTCGATGAAGACAACCGTCGCGCCGTGCAGCAGGGTAAAGATCGTGTAGTAGATCAGCCCGAGCGCGTGGCCGACTGGAGCGGTCGCCGCCCAGCGCTGGCCCGGAGCCGCGCCCGTCGCCGCGCCATACGAATAGCCGCCGGAGAGAAAGCGCTTGTGGGTGTGATAGCAGCCCTTCGGACGACCCGTCGTTCCGCCCGTGTGCCAGATGATGGCGATCTGATTTCCCGACGTGTCGACGCCATCCGGTACGTCCGACAACGACATCAGCTCGGTCCATGATCTGTAGGAAGTCTTCGCGCCGTCGGAGCCGAAGGTAAATACCGTCTCGACCGATGAACCGGGGAGCACTTCGTGAACCGCGTCGCCGAGGCTGTTCGCATGGACGAAGAGCAGACGTGGTGTGGCGTCCTCGAGAAAGAAACGAAGCTCCTCGCGCCGCGCTTGCGCCGGCGTCGGCACCAGCACAGCACCTGCTTTCCAGATGCCGGTCATGACGATCAGAACGTCCGCGACGTTCGGCGAGCGGTAGGCGATACGATCGCCAGCGCGAATTCCGTATTTACGCAAGCCTGCAGCCAAACGCGAGCTTTCGCGTGCAAGATCGGCGAACGTGAGGCTCTTGCCGGAGTGTGAATCAATGGCAGCGACAAGATCGCCGCGGCCAAGAGCGACATTGCGGTCGGCGAGGTGCTCGCCGACATTGGCGCGCTCAAGAACGATGTCGGACAGATCGATATAGTCCGGCTGATCGTCGGGGTCGATCAAGGCTTCGGACGGCAATGAGGTATCGCGCGCGTAACTGTCCTTCATGATCCGGTGGCAATCAGCCTTCAATTTGTGCCAGTTGCGGCGAGCGGCGCCGGCTGCGTGTGCGGCCTTTCGAGCCCCGTCGGCGCCAAAACGCGGCGAACCGCATCCGTGAGACTATTAAGTTCTGTACCGGTGCCGAGCACATAGCGGTCCGGCCGTACCACGACGACGTCCGCCGCATAGCGGTCAAGCCAGCGCACGATACCGTCATCCTTCAGGTCGTCCAGTGTGAAGATGGCGGCACCAAGCTCCGAGCGCCACCAGCCGACCGACGACCCGAGCGCCTCGGCGTCGCGCCCGATCACGAGAAAACGCGGGCCCACGATATCGTCGAGCCTGCGCTCGCCGATCGTCGGCTGCACGAACAGGAAGCCGCCGCCCTCCAGCACCAGTCGCCCTCCGGTCAGGCGTGGCAAGGCAAAACGGCGATCGTTGAGCTGGTCGCCTTCGAGGAACCGCTTGTCGCGCTCTTCGGCCTTCTTCGGATCGAGCTCGCACACGATCCGTCCGAAATCGATCGCCGCCTCCACGATCTGGCGCACATGCGGGCTGCGCTCCTCCTCATAGGTATCGAGCAAGGACTCCGGCGAACCGCGCCTGACGACGAGCGCGAGTTTCCACGCAAGATTTGAGGCATCGCGGATGCCCGAGCACATGCCTTGCCCGAGAAATGGCGGCATTTGGTGTGCGGCATCGCCCGCGATGAGCACTCGCCCTTTGCGCCACTGCCGCGCCACGAGACCGTGGAACGTGTAACCGGCCGACCGCTCGATCTCGAAGCTGTCCGGCGGCAGCCATGGGGCGAGCAGCCGCTCGACGGATTCGCGCTTTCTCAGCTCTTCCAGATTCTCGCCCCGCAGAAGCATGAACTCAAAGCGCTGACGGTCGCTCGAGATCGGGGTGGTGAGGTGGGGCCGCGCGGGATCGCAGACCTGGACGACGTGGTCGGTCGGAAGCTCGGGTTGCGGTGCCTTGAGCGCGAGATCGAGCACCAGCCAGGGCTCGTCGAAGTTTAGGCTTTCAAGCTGGATGCCGAGCGCCTCCCGCACCGGGCTCCAGGCACCATCGCATCCGACGAGCCAGGAGGCTCGGATCGTCTCGGTCTTGCCGTTCCCATCGACGGTATGAAGCGTCACACCATCCGGCGTCGCTTCGAAGCTGGTCATCGCGCGGCCGAGGCGGACCTCGACGTTATCCATCGCGGACACGGTTTTGCGAAGCGTCGCGTCGAAATCCGGCTGATAGAAATACATGCTGGCCGGCAAGCCCGAAACGCTGTCCTGGCCGGCCGGCACACGGACGAGCACCTGATGCTGCGCGTTGACCAGATCGAGGCTCTGGTTACGCACCATCTTCGGCAGTAATGCGTCGAGACCGCCCAGCTCCTGGATGGTCCTCAAGCCGGTGTGATCGATGTGCGCGGCGCGCGGCTGCGGAAAGACGTTCGCGTCCCGCTCCACCACGACTACACGCACGCCGCGGAGACCGAGCAGCCCCGCCAGAACCGCACCAACCGGCCCGAAGCCGACAATCGCAACGTCTGCCGTCATTCGCATTTCAGTGGCCCAGAATCGTCACAACAATCGCCGCCGTATCGTCGCGCGCAAATCCGCCGGCGTTCTCTGCAAGCGCATAACGCAGGTTCGGCACCTGTCGCTTCCCTGCTTCGCCGCGAAGCTGAATGCTGAGCTCGATCAACTGTGCGACGCCGGTCGCCGCGACCGGGTGACCGCGCGATTCAAGCCCGCCGCTCGGATTGACCGGAAGTGCTCCGCCGAGGGCCGTCGCTCCGCTCTCGGCAAACTCGGTTCCGCCTCCGGGCTCGCAAAAGCCGAGCTCCTCGTAAGCTAGCAGTTCGTTGAAGGCGATCGAGTCGTGCACTTCCGCCGCCCCGACATCGGACGGCACGATGCCCGCTTGCTTGTAGGCCTTGTCGGCAACGCGCCGGATCGACGAGCGGTCGCCTGGCGATGCTCCCATGCCGACCGCGGAGGCGAGAATCCTGACGGCACGTTCCTTCTGCGGCGCCCGATCCGACCGCATCACCACCACGGCCGCGGCGCCATCGCTGATCGGCGCGCACATCATCGCGGTGATCGGGCCGACGATCTGACGCGACGCCAGGACGTCGGCCACGGTGATCTGGTTGGTGAACTGCGCGAGCGGGTTGAGGCTCGCGTGCTTGCGGTTCTTCACGGCTATTTCGGCGAGCGTCTCGGCGCGCAGCCCGTACGCATCCGCGTAGGCTTTCAGGCGCGGCGGATAGATCTTCGTGACGAAGATGCTTTCCTTGCCGGGATCGATTTTACTTTCCTGCAAGAACTCGAGATCGGCCGCACCATTGAGCGCCACATAGGCGCGTGTACGGTCCGCGCTATAAAGCTTCTCCACACCGAGCACGAGCACGACCTCGGCCGATCCGGCGGCTATTGCGTTGGCCGCAAGCGCGATCGCGCTCGAGGAGCTCGCGCATGCGTTGTCGACGTTGAAGACTGGAATGCCGGAGAACTCACGCGCGCGCAGAATATTCTGGCCGACGACACTTACCTCGCCGGTCACGACCGACGCCATCGAGTTCGCGACGAACGCCATGTCGACGTCGGACTTCTTAAGTCCAGCATCCGCAAGCGCGGCATCGATTGCCTCGCCGCCAAGCGCGCGGAGCGGCGTGTCGATAAACTTGCCGAACCTGGTCATGCCCAAGCCGACGATCGAGACGTCACGGTCAGCCATTTTTTGACCCGAAACGTCTCACGAAACTCTCCGCGCCGGGAAGGAAGTTCCCGCGACGCATCGCGTCCCAGTGCACCGATCGATCGAGTTCGAGCGCTTCCATCAGCGGGAGTTCCGGCCCGCCGAGGATCGCGCGCTTCGCCGCATGAACGCCGATCCGCCCGGCCTTCTTGGCGACGGCTGCGGCAAATCCCTCAGCCTCGGCGAGCAGACTTTCAGCCGGACATAGGCGGTCGACCAGGCCGAGCCGATAAGCGGCCTGCGGCGAGACCGGCTTCGCATCGAGAATGAATTGCAGGGCGCGGCTCGGCCCCATCAGGCGCGCGATGAATTGCGCGCCGCCTCCGCCGCTCGGCATCGCGCCGAACAAATCCATCTCAGGCACACCGATCTGCAGCTTCTCCGCATCGGCGGCGAAGCGAAGGTCGCATGCGGCTGCGAGCTCCAGCCCACCCGCAAGCGTGTGACCGTTCAGTGCGGCGATGACCAGCAAGGGGCTGCGGCGGATGCGGATGCACAGTTCGCGAAACGTATCCATCGCGCGGTTGAACGCCTCGATCAGCGCCGGCGTTCCGCCTTCCGTGAGGAGCTGTCCCATCCACGTCGCGTCGCCGCCAGCGGAAAAGATCTTCAGGCCGCTCGTCAGCACCACGGCGGAGACGGTCTCATCGGCAAGCGCCTTCGAGAGCTGCGCATCGAGTGCAGCCAGCATCGCCGGATTAAGCGGATTGACCGAGCCGAACTTCATCAGCCAAGTCTGCGTACCTTGGCCGGTTCGCACCTCAAGGTGATCTGCTTCTGATGCCATCCGCAAGCCTCGCCCCGTCGTCTCTTCTTAGTGGATGCTTTGCAGGAAACTGCGGGCAACGTCGTGGAAGCGCTCCTTCTGATCGAGCACGATCGCGTGGCCGCAATTCTCGATCATCTCGACGCGGGCCTTCGGAGCCTTGGCGACGCAGGCATCGCCGATCGCACGCGGGGCGACCTGGTCATTCGTCGCATGCACGAAGAGCTGCGGTACCTTGACTTTCGCGGCGAGCGGCACGGGGTCGAGCGCAGCAAGGAGACCCACCGTCTCGATTGCAACCGGAAGGCGTGTACCACGAAACATGGACTCCACCCACGCCAACGTCGCCTCGCTCTGCGGATTGTGAAACAAGGCCTTCGCAGACCGCCGGCAGAAGTCGGGCCAGTCGCGCCGCATCGCTTTCGGCATACGATCGTATGGGGAATTCTCTTTGGCCGGGGTTCCGACCGCCACAATGCCGGCGATCCGATCGCTCGAACTCGCGAGCTCGAATGAAACCGCCGCGCCGAACGCAAATCCGATCAGGACGACGCCTTTGAGATTCAGTTCCGCGAGGAGCGCGCCCACATCCTCGGCGTGGCGTTCGAACGTGTAAGGGCCGCCCAGACCACCCGACAAGCCAAACCCCGCGAGGTCAGGCACGATGACGTCAAAGTTCGGCCCGAGCGCTTCCTCCGCGTAGGTCCAAAGCGTGCGGTTCAGACACCAGCCATGCAGCATCACGACCGCGCGGCCGGAGCCGCGGCGGTCATACACGAGGCCGTTGCGAGCGGTGGCCCGGACTGGCGGCAACCGTTCGATCATAGGTAAAATCTCCGCTTGCCACGCCGCCTTGCGCGGTTGGTAGATAACAACCCGTCAGACAACATGTCAACCGACACACGTATTGACTACCGCGGTCACTCACCGTAATTCAGAAAGCGGATTTGCGTAGAAGAATGAGCGTTGTGCCGCGTGACATCAGCGGCCAAGTCCCGAGCAAACGGCAACACAAAAGCCGGCGCGATGCGGCCGAAAAAAATAGGGCGGGCTCATGGGTGATCTGCGCTTGACGGCGGCGACCGGCGATTACGATCAGACGCGGGATCTGGCCCTCGGCCGCGTGCGGCCGGTCGGCATCGATCTGACGGTGCTCAACTACGACGTCGAGGAGATATTCTTCCGCTTCCATGACCGGCTCGAGTGGGACGTGTCCGAACTGTCGATGGGCATGTACACGTCGGCAATCTCGCGCGGCGACAATCGTTTCATTGCCATTCCGGTCTTCCCGTCCCGCTATTTCCGTCACTCCTCGATCTATGTTCGCCCGGACGGAAACATCCGCAGGCCCGAAGACCTGACCGGCAAGCGCGTCGGCTTTCCGCAATGGTCGCAGACGGCCGGCGTCTACGTGCGTGGATATCTCGCCGAAACCATCGGCGTCGACCTGACGTCCATCGATTGGGTGCAGGCCGGCGTGAATGATCCGGGCCGCGAAGAGCCTTCGACCCTAAAGCTGCCCAAGGGCATCAAGATCAGATCGGTCGCCGATCGGTCGCTCAACGACATGCTGATCAGCGGGGACATCGACGCGATGATCACCGCGCGCGCGCCGAACAGCTTCATGGAACGTACGGGTCAAATCGCACGCCTGTTCCCGGACTATCGCGCCGCCGAAGAAGACTACTTCCGCCAGACGCAGATCTTTCCGATCATGCATACGATCGCGATCCGCCGCGACGTCTACGAGGCCAATCGCTGGATCGCGCGCAATCTGTTCAAGGCTTTCGAAGAGGCAAAGGATCGCAGCGTCGCGCGCATGCTCGATGCGACGGCGGCGCACGTGCCGATCCCGTGGTCGCTCGATCTCGCGGAACGCGCGGGACTCGGGCTTGTCTTCAAGAAGGGTGGCTTCTGGCCCTATGGCGTCAAAGACAACATGCCGACGTTGGATGCGTTTCTACGTTTCGCCTTCGATCAGGGAACGACCCATCGCAGGCTATCAATCGAAGACATCTTCGCGGAGGAGGCACTCGCGGAAATCAGGGTGTGAGGGTTCGCCTCGTGTGAGATCGAAAGAAAGGATGCGTCCATGGCGCAGGACACCTACGACGGAATTATCATCGGTTCCGGACAACACGGCCTGATCCTCGGCGCCTATCTGGCGCGCTGCGGCCTGAAGATCCTGCTGTTGGAGCGCCGTCTGATCTACGGCGGAGGCCTCGGCACGCAGCAAGTTACCTTGCCGGGCTTCTATCACCAGCTCCACTCGCTCAATCACTTCAACATCACCGAAGCGCCCTGGTATCGCGATCTCGAACTCAACGAGACCGTCCCCTATGTGACGCCTCGCTACGACTTCGCGCAGCCGCACAAGGACAACACCTCGCTGGTGTTCTCGCGCAATATCGAGGAAACGCTCGCCTCGATCGGCCGCTTCTCCAAGCGCGACGCCGAGACGTATCGCGAGTGGAACATCAAGGCCGACCTGATCAGCGACCACATCTTCTGGCCCGAACGTTACGCCGAGCCGCTGCCCGAAAAAGATCGTGACGAGTTGCTTGGCCGGAGTGAAATCGGCCGCGACTTCCTCAAGATGATCGACCGGCAGCCGATGACGGTGATCCAGGACATGTTCGAGGACGAGCGCGTGCGGCACCTGCTGCTGTTCAAGCTCTCGCTATTCGGCACGGTGCTCTACGACCAGTTGACGACGCGCAGTCCCATGGGTGCGCTTGTACGCGCCTTCGATCTCGCGGCCGGTTACCAGGTCTGCGCCGGTGGCAGCTTCAACCTCGCGCGCGGCCTGATGGAGAAATTCACTATGGCTGGCGGCCGCTTCATGCCGGGCGCGCACGTCGAGCGGATCGTCGTCGAAGGCGGGCGCGCGACGGGTGTCGAGCTTGGCGACGGCCGCACGGTGCGCGCACGCAGCTTCGTTTCGAGCACCGTGGACGTCAACCAGACATTCGAGAAGATGGTCGGCCTCGAGCAGCTTCCCGTCGCGTACCAGCAGAAGGTGAAGGACTTCAAGTACACCGAATGGTCTCTGTTTGGCCTGCACCTTTGCTTGCGCGAACTGCCGCGCTATCTCGGCACCGAGTTCGACGGCAACGTGAACAAGTCGCTGAAGGTAAATGTCGGCAGCGAGTCGCTCGAGGAGCTATTCGAGGTCCACCACGACGTCGCCGCCGGCAAGGTGCCCTCGCGCGTCGCGTTCGGTACCGGCCAGGTCACCTATTTCGATCCGAGCCAAGCCCCGAAGGGCTACCACACCGCCTATGCGTGGCACGCGATGCCTTATGCGCCGGGCGGCGATCCCGCGAACATCGAGAAGGTGAAGGAAGAATTCGCCGACAAGATCATCGACAAGTGGCGCGAATATGCGCCCAACATGACCAAGGACAACATCCTGGCGCGCTACATCTACACCGCCAACGACTACACCAAGGAGATCATCAACATGGTGCGCGGCGACATCTTCATGGGGTCGTTCCGCGGTGACCAGTCGATGTGGAACCACTTCGGCTACCGTACGCCGATTCAAGGCCTCTACATGTCGGGATCGGCGACGCATCCGGGCGGCGCCATTTCGGGCGGCGGCGGCTACATCAGCGCGCGCGTCATTGCCGAGGACTTGGGGCTCAAGCTATGGTGGGAGCCGTATGACGCGCGGCGCAGCCTGGAAAAAATCGCCGTGGACGAGCGTAAAGTCGGCCAAACGCGGCGAGCATCTTGATCGTCGATGCGCCGCGCCGGCTGCTGGAGGCGCGAAGAGCTGGAGTAACGCGCTAATGAGAACCAAGCTGATCGGACTGATCACGGCGATTGCGGCGCTGTCTCAAGCGAGCGCGGCCCGCGCGGACGACGTCCTTAAGCTCGCGATCGGCCAGCGTGGCAACTGGGATACGTCGATCAGCGAACTTGGACAGCGCCAGGGCATCTTCGCCAAGCACGGGCTGAAGCTCGATATCATCTACACACAGGGCACCGGCGAGACCTTGCAGGCAACGATCGCGGGCAGCGTGGACATCGGCGTCGCCATCGGAACGCTGGGTGCGCTCGGCGCGTTCTCCAAGGGCGCGCCCATTCGGGCGATCGGGTCCGCGTCGACCGGCGCGAGCGACCTCTTCTGGTACGTTCCGGCCGACTCGCCGATCAAGACGTTCAGCGACGCCAATGGCAAGAACGTTGCTATTTCGACCAATGGATCGTCCACGCACACAGTGCTGCTCGGGCTCGAACGTCATTACGGCGTAAAGGTCAAGACCGTGCCGTCAGGCAGCCCCTCCCCCACCTTCACGGTGGTGATGTCGGGGCAAGTCGACGTCGGATGGTCGTCCCCACCGTTCGCGCTGGACGCTCTCGCGCAGAAGAAGATCCGCATCGTGGCACGCGGCAGCGAAGTCGCTGAGCTTGGCGATCAGACCGTGCGATTGCTGGTCGTGAACGCAGCCGTTCTGGAAACCAAGAAAGCGCTCCTTCAGCGCTATATGGCGGCCTATCGCGAAACGCTCGACTGGCTCTACGGCGATCCGGCGGGACTGAAAGCCTATTCCGAATGGACAGGCATTCCCGAGGAACTGACCAGGCAGCTTCCGATCGACTTCTATCCCAAGGCCATGATGCGGCCGGAGCGCGTGTCCGGGATCGACAAGATCATGGCCGACGCGGTCACCTTCAAATACCTGAGCGCACCGCTGCCGGAAGACAAACTGCGTGGATTTTTTCAAATCGTGAAGGACTGAGAAAGGTCCCGAGGCCTCGCGCCAAGCCGCGATGCCAGCGCGAAGCGATTGCTCGGACAGGCGGAGTGCGCGTACCGCGCTCGCGCTTGTGAGTCCGGGTTCAGTCATGGAAAGGGGAGGAAACATGCACAAGCATCCGGCGCTCATCGGGCTGATGTTCACCGCGGTATGGCTCGCGACTTCGGCGCCCGCGTCCGCGCAGACCGTCAAGCTCGGGGTCGTGACCACGCTGACAGGCAGCAACTCGCTGCTCGGCGAACATATGGATAAGGCGATCAGGCTCTACATGGAGATGCACAAGAGCGACCTGCCGCCCGGCGTGAACGTGCAGGTCATCACACGTGACGACGGGGGTCCGAGTCCGGACAAATCCAAGCAACTCGCGCAGGAACTGATCGTACGCGAGAAGATCGATATTCTGACGGGCATCGTGTGGTCCCCGAACGGTGCCGCGATTGCCCCCCTCGCGACCGAAGCCAAGATACCGACCGTGCTGATGCAGGCCGGCGCGTCGGCGAACGTGACGATGTCGCCTTACTTTGTACGTTTCTCCTTCGGTACCTGGTCCGCGCCCTATTACATGGGCGCCTACGCGGCAAAGCACTACAAGAAGGTGTACATCGCGGTCAGCGACTATGCGCCTGGCGCTGATTCCGAAGCGGCCTTCGAGAAGGCCTTCAAGGAGGGCAACAGCGACGGCACGATTGTCGGCCGCGTCAGGATGCCGCTCGCGACTGCAGACTTCGTGCCCTTCCTGCAACGCGCGCGCGACGCCAATCCCGAGGCCATCTTCGTTTTCGTTCCCGCCGGCAAGCTCGGCGCCAGCATCATGAAGGCGTTTGGCGATCTTGGCCTCGACAAGGCCGGGATCAAGCTGATCGGCACCGGCGACATCACGGCGGACGAAGAGCTTCCCACCATGGGCAATACGCCGCTGGGTGTAATCACCGTCAGCCACTATTCGGGCAACGGGGACCGCCCGGCCAACAAGGCATTCTATGCGGCCTGGAAGAAGGCCTATGGTGAAAACTCGATCCCGTCCTTCACGGCGGTTCACGCCTGGGACGCGATGGGCGGCATCTATCACGCCATTCGCGAGCAGAAGGGCAAGCTCGACCCCGACAGGACGATCGAGCTTTTAAGAAACTACAAGACCGACGACAGCCCGCGCGGCCCAATCGCCATCGATCCGCGTACGCGCGACATCCGTCAGAACGAATACCTCCGCGAGGTGAAAAGCGTGGACGGCAAGCTCGTCAATGTGGAATTGGAAGTCGTGGGCAAGATGGTCGTCGATCCGTGGGTCGAGGCCAACACCAAATAGACCGCACTGAATGCTTCTGTCGGAGATTGTCAGCGTCCTGTTTCACGGCGCCGCGTACGGGACGATCCTGTACGTGATCTCAGTCGGACTGTCGGTCACCATGGGGCTGATGGGCTTCGCCAATCTGGCCCATGGCGTTTTCGCGATGGCGGGCGGCTACACGCTGACCACGCTGATGGGCTGGTACGGCGTCCCGTTTCCGCTCGCGCTGCTCGCCGCGTTCGTGGGTACTGCGGTCATCGGTCTCATACTGGAACGACTGCTCTATTCGCGCCTCTATGACGCAGGAGAACTGGTACAGGTTCTCCTCTGCATCGGGCTGATCTTCATCGCGGTCGCGCTCGCCCGCATCGGCTTCGGTGCCCAAGCGCAGCGCGTGGCCCTGCCCGGCTACCTGCAGGGGCAAGTGAGCATTTTAGGCCGCGACTTCATCGCTTACCGGGTGTTCATCATCATCTTCAGCGCGCTGCTCATCACGGCGCTGTGGATCGTGATCGAACGAACGCGCTGGGGCGCGATCGTGCGCGCGGCCGTCGACAATGGACGCATGGCGCAGTCGATCGGCATCAATACCGCGATGGTCTTCACGCTGACCTTCATGCTCGGAAGCGGTCTTGCGGGGCTCGGCGGCGCGCTCGGCGTCGATCTCCTGTCCGTCCAGCCAACTTACCCATTTGAATATCTCATCTACTTCCTCATCGTGGTGGCGCTCGGTGGGCTCGGCACCGTACGCGGGCCTTTCTTCGCGGCGCTTCTCATCGGCATCGGCGACACCGCCTGCAAGTACTGGGTGCCAGAGTTCGGCTCCTTCTTCGTCTTCCTCGCGGTCACCGTGATACTTGGGTTGCGCCCCAAGGGCCTGTTCGGGACCCGGGCCTGACATGCATCCGCACATCTCGACCTTCTATCTTGCGAGCGTTCGTGTCCGCGCGGCCGAGCTCCTGCCCTGGATCGTCGCGCTCGCGGCGTTCTTCCTGTTTCCGGACTTTCTGTCTCTTGGCGCCCGCATCCTCATCTACATCCTGCTCGTGCTCTCACTCGATCTCGTTATCGGTTACGCCGGAATCGTCACGCTCGGTCACGCGGCCTTCTTCGGCATCGGCGCCTACACGGCCGGAATCCTGAGCGCGCATTTCGGCATCAAGGATCCCCTGTTGCAGCTCGCCGCCGCCGGCACGGTCGCCTGCCTGGTCGGCTTCGGCACCGGGCTCTATGTTCTGCGAACGTCTGGTCTGACCTTGATCATGCTGACGCTTGCGATCTCGGCGCTTTGCCTGGAGGTTGCCAATAAGGCGACATCGTGGACCGGTGGCGCGGACGGACTCTCAGGCGTCACAATCGCTCCGATCCTCGGATACTTCCGCTTCGATCTGTGGGGAAAGACCGCCTATCTCTACTCGCTCGCGGTTCTTTTCGTGGTGTGGTGGCTCGTCCGCACGCTGCTCAATTCGCCCTTCGGCGCGTCGCTCGCGGGGATCCGCGACAACCGCACGCGCATGGAAGGGATCGGCGCGCTGGTCAATCGCAGGCTTGTTCAGGTTTATTCGATATCTGCCGGGATTGCGGGTTTGGCCGGCGCTTTGCTGACGCAGACTAACCAGTTCGTCGGCTTGAATGCGCTCGGATTCGAGCTTTCCGGCGAGATACTCGTGATGCTCGTGCTGGGCGGTGTCGGCCGGCTCTATGGCGCTTTCATTGGCACCGCCGCGTATCTTATCGCGCAGGATCAACTCGCCAAGAAATTTCCGGAAGACTGGTATCTTGGCGTCGGAATTCTGCTTGTAGGGGTGACAATGTTCGCGCGCGGCGGTCTGCTCGGCGCGCTCGATTCTCTGACGGCGCGACTGCGTCGGGCGCTCAAGCTGTGACGCCCGCGCTCGAAGTGAAAGGCCTATGCCGAAGCTTCGGCGCGCTCATTGTCGCGGATCACATCGATTTCCAGCTCGAACGCGGTGCACGCCATGCACTGATCGGGCCGAACGGCGCCGGAAAATCCACCTTCGTGAATTTGCTCGCGGGGCGGCTGCGACCTGATGCCGGTCGTATTCTGCTCGATGGGCAAGATATCACGCGGCTGTCCGCGGCGCATCGCGTCAAGCGTGGCATCGGCCGCACGTTCCAAACCAACACTCTGTTTCGACATCTGGCTGTTCTCGACAACGTCGCGCTGGCGATTGCCGAGCGGATGGGCGTCTCGGGGCAACTCTTTCGCGCCGCGAGCGCGCACCAGGAGGTGATTGAAGAGGCACGCGCGCTCCTGACGATGCTGAACCTGATGGCGCTGGAAAAGACAGTTGTCCGCGATCTCCCCTATGGCCAGCAAAGGCTGGTCGAAATCGCGATCGCACTCGGCTTGCGCCCACGAGTGCTCATTCTCGACGAGCCAGCCGCAGGCGTGCCATCGCATGAATCGTATCTGATCTTTGATGCCATCTCGCAGATGCCCGCGGATATCGCGATCCTGTTCATCGAACACGATATGGATTTGGTGTTCCGCTTCGCGCGCCGCATTACCGTGCTGGCCTCCGGCGCCATCCTGATGGAAGGAACGCCGAAGGAGGTCGAGAGCGATCGGAAGGTGCGCGAGATCTATCTCGGAGAGTCCCGTGGCTGACGTACTGCACGTCTCGGGGCTGCGCGCGGGGTACGGTCCGACGGTGATCCTGGAGGACATCGATCTGACGCTTGCTCCGCGGCGCGCGCTGGCCGTGCTCGGTCGTAACGGCGTCGGGAAGACCACGCTCCTTGCCACGCTGATGGGACATACGACTGTCCACGCCGGGTCGATCGCCATGCTCGGCCAAAGGATTGAGACACGGCCGATCTACCGCCGCGCACGCACCGGTATCGGCTACGTGCCGCAGGGGCGCGAGATTTTTCCATCGCTGACGGTCGAAGAGAACCTGCTGATCGCAGAACGCGGTCGCGGGCGATGGACAATCAGGGCGGTGTACGACCTTTTCCCCCGACTCGCGGAACGGCGTAACAGTTTCGGCAATCAATTGTCAGGCGGCGAGCAGCAGATGCTCTCGATTGGGCGCGCCCTGATGGGTAATCCGACTCTCTTGCTACTCGACGAACCTCTCGAAGGGCTCGCTCCGGTCATCGTCGACGGGCTGCTGGCGGCCATCCGGCACCTGCTCGGTGAAGGCCTCACTGCGATCCTGGTCGAGCAATCCGCCAAGCGCGCATTGGAAATGACGCATGAGGCCGTGGTCCTCAATCGCGGCCGGATCGTTTGGCGGGGTGAGAGCGCCAAGCTTTTGGCGAATAGCGATACCCTTGCCGCACTGCTCACGCCTGAGCGGCACGCGTCTCTGGCCCCATCTTGAGCTTCAATTGTTGTGGCTGCTGAGCGCCGCTTCAGCGGCGATCTGCCCGGTACACAGCGCCTCGCTGAGATTGGCCCCGTCCGCCGCATAAAGCAGACCGCTGATCTGCCCGAGCTCACCCGCGCCGTAAAGACCGCGGATCGGCGCGCCGAAGGCGCCCAAGATCTGGCATCGCTCGTTGCGCCGCGGGCCGCCCGTCGTGTTGGAACCACCGGGCCACAGGCGCACGCAATAGTAAGGCGGCGAGTCGAGCGGAATCAGTGATGTCTCCTGGCGTCCGAGCGGATCGCGCCCGGCTGCGCACGCCTTGTTGTAAGCGGTGAATGTTGCTGCCAGCGCGTCGGGATCGTCCATGCCGGCCGCCGCGGCAACTTCGGCGGGCGTGTTCCCTTTCGCGATCCACCCGCGTTCGATCTCGCGCATGTTGTCGAGGCTCCAGTCGTAAAGCCCGACCGCGCAAGCGCCGACGACAGGCGAACTGATCGGACCTGCGCACCGCCGCCTCTCGTCGAAAAACCAGTAGCAGGGGATGCGCGGATATATGCCGCGTGCGGAGTCGAACTGGAGCAGATCGTAATAGAAATTGTGCATGAGCATTGCCTGCACAGACTCGTTTGCGAAGCGATTACCAAGCCGATCTGTGATGAAGAAGCCCGCCGGGTCCTGCGCGAAGCCGAGCGCGGCGCTGTCGAGGCCCAGTTGGAAGCCGACGGCGAGGCCACTATCGAGCGTGAAATTTCCGATCGCGCGACCGACGATCTGGCCCATGTGCCAAAAGCTCGCGCCCACGTCCTGCGCAAGCCGCAACCCATCACCGGTGTTCCCGGGATTGCCGTAGAAATACATCGGCCCCGCCGGAAGATAGGTCTGCTTGGATTCCTCGTCATATTCGAACCCGCCGCAAGCGAGCACGACGCCGTAGCGCGCGCTGACGCGGCAAGGGGCTTCCGGGCCGCCGAGCAGCGCGCCGACCACGTCGCCGCCGTCGTTGCGCAACAATCGCTTCGCGGGCATCGACCAGGCGATTTGAGTCTTCGTTTTCTCGACCGCGCGCTTGAGCGACGCGTAAAGATGCTGCCCAACAAGCGCCTCGGGGTCGCGCTTTCGGCTGGCACGGCCGGCCTGGTAGGCGTCGATCGCCTCGGCGCCTGCGAATTCCGGATGCTCCGCACCGGTAACGCGCGTATACGGCACGTCCGGGCAATGCTCGCCGAGCCAGTCGATGACATGGTTCGCCCGCTCCGCAAAGACGCGTAGGACACTCGCCGGCACCATTCCGCCCGCACAGGTCACGAGATAGTCCGTTCCCCGCTCGACGTCGTTCACGCCCATCACGAGACCGCGTGACATGCGTGTATTCGGCGTGTGTTCGTGCTCGCTTTGCTTCTCGGCAATCATCACGCTGGCTCCGGCTTCGGACGCCGTGATCGCGGCAGCAGCGCCCGCCGCGCCGAATCCGATCACGAGCAGATCGACCTCCACGTCGAAACAGGAACTCATGAAGGCCCGGCGCTCCCGTTGGATCCGGCCCGCCTTCAATTCGCGCAGCCAGACGCTCGATCCACCGTTAGGCGGCCAAGCTTCGATAGTCAACACCTCAGCGGGGTGACAAGTGTTGGATGTGATTCATATTCCTCACTCCGAGACACCGGGGTCCTCAGCGTGCGCGCACGAGCATCGCCCGTCCGCGGCAACACGCGACCGGGCTGCTTCGTCATGCATGCAGTAGCGGGTCACGCCAAGTCACGCCGTCGAACACGATCAATTTCGCGATGTCGGTGTCGTAGAACGCCGCGCCGGCCACGAAGTCGAAGGCACCGCGCACCGGGCGTACTGCCGTGCCACCGCTCGCCGGCAGTCGAATCCAGCCCGACGAGAGAAGCTTTCCAACGTCATAGGTCGGAACGTTCACGATCGCTCCGGGCGCGGCCTGGTAATTGTGCGGGAAGGCAAAGTCGCCGGCGTGAACGGCCGACGCGTTCGCCGCCGATGGCATCATGGGAACGGTGGTCATGATCCTGCTCCTTGTGAATGCGCGCGCTTCATCGTCACGAGCGCCATTTCATCATCGGTGACGGCTTCTCGACGTCGCCCGATCGAGCCCACGATGCGACGTCGGAAGCTTCGAGGTCATCGACGGCCGCTGCAGCGCTCTCCGCACCGGCGAGGCGGCGCTTTGCATTTTCGACCTCGGGCTGGAGCTTCTGCCACGGTACACGCGCGGCCGCGGCCGCCGATCGGGCCGCGTCGAGCTGGCGAAGATGGTCAGCCAGCACCGCACGCGCAGGCGACAGCGTCGCGCCGGCGGGCAGATCACCGCCTGCGCTCGCGCGTGACGGTGTCCCCTGCCCTGCGGACCGGCCGACGATCTCTCGCGCGCTCGCGAACGCACCCATAATCGTTCTCGCTCCCTATCGTCAGGCCGCTTGCGGTGATCGCTTTGCGAGCCCGGTCAGGATCCGGCTCGCTTCGCCCGACACGCGGATCAGGTCCTTGCTGTCGACTGTGTCGCCGCGCACGACCGCCGCCTGCAGCTGCTCGGCCTGCAGCTGAAGCGCGGCCGCCTGGCGCACGAGGCCACGCTGCATGGTGGTGAGCGCGGGCGCACCGCCGAGATCCCGGAGAAGGTCGGCATGCAGGTCACGGAAGCGGCGCGCTGTCGCGCTGCGGCCGTCCACGCCGGCAAGCAGCCGCGTCCCGTTCGAGACGGCACTGCGGGTCGTCGACGTTCGTTCCGAGTGAAGCGAGCGATCTGCCAGCATCTTCATCCTCCGATAGTTGACACCAGGGATACGGCGGGCCGGATTCGGAGGAGAAGAAAAATCGTGCAGCGAAAAAAATTTGAGAGTCCGGACAAGAACTTAGAGGCCAAGAGCACTTTTTCGCGCGACACGCGCTGGAGGCGATCGGGACCGCGTTAACGAGGCCGCAGTGTCTCAAGAGGAAAAATCGCCGCGTTCGCGTGAGGAGTATGCGGCCGCGTGCAGACGTCAGCGCCGGAGAAGCTCGAGCGCGGCGCGCGCCAGGTCGTGCTGCCCCGCGGCTGGTATCTGTCGCGCACCGAGGTGATGGCCCGCTACGGCGTTTCCGCGCAGCGGGTGAACGGCTGGCGCTCGCGCCGGGTCCGACCGCTGCCCGCCGCCATCATGGTGGCCGGTGATCCGTATTGGCACATCCAGCACCTGGTGACGTGGGAGCGCCGGCGTCGGTGGTCGGCGCCGCAATACGCGTCCTCAACTGATCAAGGCGAGCGAACACGGCTGTGCGGGCTGCGATCTCGTTAAGGCGGGCCATGATGCGTTCGCGGGCTGCATCAGCAGTCTCAATCGCCCCGCCGTCCTTCCCGGTCACCTCGTGCTGGTGCTTGTTCGTGATGGTGCCGGCGATCTTGGCCGCAGCTTCGACGAGGGCGATCACCATCGGGATCTGCCCGCGGTCCTCGGCGAGCGCAAGCGCACGATCGAGCGCGCGCAGCTGCACCGCCTTGTTGGCGATCGGGATGTTGTCGATGTCCGCCAGGAACGCCTTACGGGTCTCGTTGAACAGGACCTTCAGATCGCCGGCCAGCGCGGCTCCAGTCTTCTTGATCGGGTCGAAATAGGCGACCCGGTTGCGCGCGATCTCGAAGCCGATTTCCTCTTTGAACGCCCTCGCCGCCTGCACAGGTGTAGAAAACTGCGCAAGCTGCTGAACGATAAAGCATTTCTGGATGAAGGTGAGCTCTTCACGCGGCGGCATTTCGTACAAACTCGTACAAAGTCGCCGTCCTCTATCATCACATTACTAATCATCTGCGCTGATTGTTGGATCACGGATCAGGTTCAAGAGCGCGATGACGGTTCTGCCCCTCCCTTGCCGAACTGTAGCGCTTACGCTACGTTCTTCCATGACCGAAGTGCGGCAGACCCCCGTGTTTGCGCAGTGGCTTGGCGGCCTATCGGACATCCGGGCGAAGGTAAAGATCGCCGCGCGGATCGATCGCTTGGCCCTTGGCAATCCGGGCGACGTCGCTCCGGTCGGCGAAGGTGTGAGCGAGCTGCGCATTCATTACGGGCCCGGCTACCGGGTCTATTTCGTGCAGCAAGGCCGCGCCTTGGTGATGCTGCTCTGCGGAGGCGACAAGTCATCGCAGGCGGCGGACATCAAGACGGCCAAGAAGCTCGCGAGCGAACTGGAGGACTGAGCATGGTCAAGACCCGTCCGTACGATTCGGCCGAGCATCTCGACAGCCCGGAGGCCGTCGCGGCTTATCTCAGCGAGGCGCTCGAGACCGGCGACCCTTCCTTCGTGGCCCATGCGATCGGCACCGCGGCACGCGCGCGCGGTATGACCGACATTGCGCGCGACGCCGGCGTGTCCCGGGAAAATCTCTATCGTGCGCTGAGCGGCGACACGAAGCCCGAATTCGACACCATCATGCGCGTGCTCGACGCGCTCGGCGTGAAGCTCGCCGCGAAACCAAAGGCCGCGTGACCGATCGCACGCAGCTCTTACCGATGCACACCGAGCGCGAGCGCCTGGCGCACCCACGCCGCATCGAAGCTCTTACCCTTCCCGGTGCGGGTCGCGGAGCCGCTGGGGTCGCGATCGTTCGTCGACACGGTCCAGCTACCGCCTGACCGAGTGATCGTGATGGTGATGGTGAAGTCCGGACCGCCCTCGGCGCGGATCAGGTCTACCAGCTGCGTCTCAGGTCCGACGGGTGCGTTGGGCATCGGTCTCCTACGAACACCGCGCCGGCTGGCGAAGCGGGTGCGTCGATTCTAGCACCCGATTTTCCACAGGCCAGCCACCGGGCGCGCGCGGGACCATCGCCGGCCTAATAGGCTCCGCGGTCGTGTCCGATGTGAAGGCGTGCCCCGCTCCCGACGGTCGCAACGCTTTGCGCAACGAAATGCGCACGCCCGAGACGGAAATTTCTCTGTGGGAATCCTGGGCGCCAGGTTGCCTGCACGCACACGTGCGAGCGCAAATTGTCGGAACGCCCGACTCACCTTCGGCATCCCGCATGAGCGCCGGCATCGGCTTCGTGATCTTCGCATCTCGCAATGGCGCGATGCTCGTCGTGGCTCACGCCGCCGGCTATTCGCTCGTCGAAATGCTGGGCAACGAAGGAGCGATCGCCGTCGGTGACGCCGTCTCCGGTGACTGGCACGTGGTCGGGGACGAACCGATCCATTGTCGAGGATCTCAATACGACGCGTTTTTCCAGGGCATATGGAGCTCACGCGATCCGCCCATGAGCATGGCTCGTGTCGTAGTCGGCGGATGAGGATCGAGCCGAACCGAATCGGCCTGCGCGACGACGAAAAAGCCCCGGGCGATGCCCGGGGCTCGTGTTTAGTTTATCGTCGAGACGATCAGTAACGCGCGACGACAGGGCCGCCCCAGTTGAACAGCCAGCTCGCCCGCACCAGCGCCGAATACACTTCAGCCCTGGAATCGTACACCGAGCCGACTGTTCCATTCGAGGCCGCAAGAGAACGGTCGAAGCCGAAGCGATAATAGTTGAACTCCGCGCCGATGACCAAGCTCGGCATTACCATGTATTCAAGGCCGCCGCCGACCGTCCATCCGGTCTGCCACGCGTTGGCATCGCCGAAGACGCCGTTCGCCGTATTGATCGCGTAGGTGTCGATCTTCGCGTCGGCGAAGCCGCCCTTGGCGTAGAGCATCCAACGATCCCAGGCGTAGCCCAGCCGGCCGGTCGCGGTTGCGATCTGATTGATGCCGAGTGTGCGCTGGTGCACCGGATTGATAACGCTGATGTCGGTCTGTTGGAGCTTGTCCCACGACCACGTGCCTTCGATGCCGACAACCCAGTTGCCGGAGAACTGGTACTGACAGCCGACCTGGCCGCCGCCCATGAAGTTGCTCGGGTTGTCGCTGAACGACTCGACAAGCCCCGTACCATTGTCGAGCGTGTAATTGGAACGCGACCAGGCATAGCCGGCGTGGCCGCCGACGTAGCAGCCGGTCCAGTTGACGACGGGCGTCGACACCATGACGGGCGCCTTGTACGGCATGGGCTGCGGCGGAAGGTCGGCCGCATGAGCTGCTGCGGTGCCGGCGAACAAGAGAAACGAAGCAGCGAGTGCTCGCATTTGGTCCTACTCCCAAAATNNACCCACGGTACTTTTGGTCGCGGCATGAGCTTGCAATTTGCTTACGTGTTGCCGCCAAGCCACAGCTCAAACGGCCGGCTCAATGCCCGAGTTGAACCCGGCCGCCCAACAGCGCTCGGGCGACGTGCTGTGCCAGTTGTTTCGGCAGCTTGAAATGCTGCCACCCGAAACGCAGGCTTCCGATGTTCAAAGTCGGATCAGCACCAGGCGCACCGCTGACGAACAGTTCCGGGTCGATGGTGAATGTCCAGTCGCCGCCCGGGCATTCGGTTGGCGCAGCACCAGTTATTCGCGAGCACGAGGCTTAGGCAGAGCCCGCCGTGGTGGGCGCCGGCCTGTCGCATGCGGCAAGCGCAGACTGGGCGAAGCCGCGTGCCCTCTCACGTCCGAGAATGAAGTGCAGCCATCCGAACCATGGATGACGGATGTGCAGCAACACGTCGCCAGCCAAGGCTTCCGTCTCGATTGCTGTTGCCGGATTCCGGTGTGCGATGACGCGCGTGCCAGTTGGCACTGGCCGAGTATCGGTGGCGATAAAGCGCTGCGGTTCTTGCCTAGGTCCTTAAGCAATTCCTCGATGTCGATGGAATCGATCTAAAGGCGAAACGGGTCCGGCCGATTGCGCTGCGCGCGAAAGGCGCGCCCGAAGCAGCGTGCCGCTACGTGGTGCACTGTCCCGATGGCCGGCCGCTCACCGGCAAAATCAAGACCGCATGGTCAGGCGTTCTCGCCGACGCAGGCCTCGGGTCCGAAGTTGTGCGTCACGTGCTTCGTCACACAGCCGCGACCTGGACGATGCAGAGTGGCGTCGACCTCTGGAAGGCGGCAGGCTGGC
>PLJS01000050.1 GCA_003140315.1 Hyphomicrobiales bacterium | reverse complement strand
TCGAAGCCCATGCCGCGGGCGACGTCCTGCACGTCCGCTCCCACTTTCTCGCACAGATCCGCCATCTCGTTGATGAAGGTGATCTTGGTCGCCAGGAACGCGTTCGAGGCGTACTTGATCACTTCGGCGGTGCGGCGGCTCGTGAACAGGATCGGCGTCTCATTGATGAACAGCGGGCGGTAGAGCTCGCGCATCACGCGGCGCGCGCGCTCGTCGTCCGTGCCGACGACGATGCGATCCGGATGCTTGAAGTCCTCGATCGCGGCGCCCTCGCGCAGGAATTCGGGGTTCGCCACCACCGCGACGTCGGCCGTGGGGCGCACCTCGCGCAGCACGCGCTCCACCTCGTCGCCGGTTCCGACCGGCACCGTCGATTTGGTGACGATGACGGTGAAATCCTTGAGCTCCGCGGCGATCTCGCGCGCCGCCGCCATCACGTAGGAGACGTCGGCGAGCCCGTCACCGCGGCGCGACGGCGTGCCGACCGCGATCAGCACCACATCCGCCGTGCGGATCGCCGGTCCCGCATCGGTGGAGAAGAACAGCCGCCCGCCTTGGACGTTGCGTGCGACCAGCGCGTCGAGACCCGGCTCGAAGATCGGAATGCGGCCCGCGTCGAGCGCGGCGATCTTCGCAGCGTCCTTGTCGACACATGTCACCAGGTGCCCGAAATCGGAAAAGCAGGCGCCGGAGACAAGGCCGACATAGCCGGTGCCGAGGACGGTGACGTGCACAAACGTTCTCCTGACAGAGCTCGGCCGGCGATCGCCACCGATCCGGTTGCGCTAGATCGACAGACCAAATCCGCCGTTCACTCGGCAGCCCGAACGGATGCGGCAAGATCGAGGGACAAGCCGGCGGCGAGCGCGCCCTGGCGGAACAGACCGACGGCGCCGAGCGAAAGCTCCGCGCCGGTTTTCGATCCCATCGCGGGAAGCTTCTTCAAGATATCGGCCGGCGCCGTGATGATATGGCAGTCCATTTCGTCCGCTTCGATGACATTGAACACTTCGCGCGTGGAGGCCCATATGACTTCAACATTGGCGGTCGCCCGCGCGCGCTTCACCGCGCCCCGCATGCTCGGCCGGTAGTCGATCCCGAGGTCCGCGAGCCGTCCGGCAAAGACCGACACGCAGGCCGGCGCGCCGCCTGCGAGCGCGTCGGCCGTCCGCTCGACCTGCTCGTCGGTGAAGATCGCCGTCACGTTGACCTTAACGCCCGCGTGCGACAAATCCTTGACGGTGCCATAAAGCGTCTCGCCCCGCGTATTGGTGACCGGGAGCTTCAACAGCTTCACACGCAGGTCCTGGAGCTTCGCCGGTGCCTTTCCGCCCGTCATCAAGCTACTCCGTTTGCCTCGGATATTCGCCCGCCGCACTATGACGGCGGATCGCGCCCGGCACCAGTGTTGAGCACTGGCGCGCCGGGGAATCAACGGGTTTAGCGGGGCCGACCCTAGAGGCTGGCGCGGCGTCCGGCCGCGGGCTAAAGCAGCCCTCGATGACCAGGGATTTGACGATCGTAACCGGGGGCGCGGGCTTCATCGGCTCGAATCTCGTTGGAGAGTTGGGCCGGCGCGATCGCCTCGTCGTCGTCATCGATGATTTCGCGGATGGCAACAAATCGGACAATCTGCGCCACCCGAACATTCATAAACGGGTGCCATGGACGGACGCGTTCGACTGGCTCGATCAGCACGCGGAGCGCGTCAGCGAGGTGTTTCATCTCGGCGCTATCTCGTCGACCACCGCGAGCAACATCAAGCTGCTTCTCGACAAGAACGTTCACTTCAGCATCGCCATGTGGGAATGGTGCGGCCGGCATGGGACGCCCCTGCTCTATGCGTCCTCGGCCGCGACCTATGGCGATGGCAGCCAGGGGTTCTCCGACGCGCTGACGCTTCACGAGCTCAAGGCGCTCGAGCCGCTGAATGCGTATGGCCGCTCGAAGCATCTCATCGACTTGCGCATCCTGCGCGCGGCCGCGTCGGGTTCGCCCCAGCCGCCGATCTGGTACGGCGTGAAATTCTTCAACGTCTATGGCCCGCACGAGCAGCACAAGGGCGACATGCGCTCGGTTGCGCTCAAGCTCTATGAAAAAGTCCAGGCCGGCGGAACGATCGACCTTTTCAGGTCGTACCGTCCGGACTTCGCCGACGGCATGCAGCTGCGCGATTTCATCCACGTCGGCGACAGCGTCGACGTGATGCTGTGGCTGATGGCGCGCCGGCCCGACAGCGGCATCTACAATATCGGCACCGGCCGCGCGGAGTCCTTTCTGCAGATCGCGCAGGCGATCATCACAGAGACGCGGGCGGCAACGGAGGTCCGTTTCATCGAGATGCCTGAGGCAATCCGCGAGCGCTACCAGTATTTCACGCAGGCCGATCTCAAGAAGCTTACGGCGGCCGGCTACAATGGCCGGTTCCGGACTGTCGCGGAGGGCGTCGCCGATTACGTTCGCGCGCTTGCCGCCGGCGCGACCTGAGAGTCTCGCCAGTCGGCGATTGGCTATCTCCCGGGTAGCGGCGGCAAGTTGCGGATGGTGGGAGTACCGTAGCCTGAGGAGACGGCGCAGCGGCGGGAGGGGGCGTCGCGCAACCCTTATTGTGCGCGGAGCGCGCCGCAAAACGAACGTTCTCGCGCGTCTGTAACAAGTCGTTGCGATAGGCCGCCGCAAAGGACGCGCTACCAAGAGCTGTGGCGAATGGGTCCATGTAACAGACGACATTGATGTTTGGTTTCAATGATATTTTGACAGAATGACGGGGTGCATCCGAATCGGACCTCCGTATCATCTCCTCAGTACCAAGCGCTCGTGCACCTAGCATAACTTCGGGTCCAGCGGCGCCGCCCGCGCAAAGTATCGGAGGCGCGAAAATGCGGCGCCGCTGGCTGTCCGAATTCACGATGTCAAACAGCCCGGAGAACAAAACGGTGGCGCGCACCTGCCTGGTTTGAACTCCGTCGAGTACGCAGCGTCGCCCACAATCAAACAGTCGTGACTACTTATCGCAAGCTCGGCTGACGAAACATCCGTCGTTGTACTGAAAATTCCCTGATAACAGGGAAAATAACAGGGATATCTTGATTTTACATACTCGTTGTTACGGGGCGTCTCCTACATATGGGTTCAGATCACTCGCTATCCTTATCCGCTTTGGGACGCTCACTAATTTCCAAACGAAATTGTATCTCGCTGACATCCAAGTCCAGAAGCGCCGCCGCTTCACGCCGGGCTCGCTCGAGAAATTGCTTTAGTGACTCGGGCTTATTGCTTTTCGGTCTGCGGACTAAATCCAAAGGTATTAATTTAATCCACTGCGCATGCGCCCTTAACCCCGACGGGGGTTCCGCTTCATCGTCAATGGTCAGAAAAACAGGCGCCTTATAGGAAAAATTCGGTTTCCTGGCCTTCTCGGCCTGCAGGGCGATCTCAGAGGCCGATATGAGCACATCGGGATCGAAACTCAACACTTCGGCCATGTCCGAACCGTCTGCAGCGGGGAACACAATGACGACTTGGTCGACCCTGGGGAGGGTCACCCACTCCCCATCCGGGTGGCGCGTGAATCCAATCTGTTGATCGAGAGAGACACGAACAGCGACCGTCCGCGGCGGCCGGTTTGCCTCGAGAACCTTGAGACGAGCGCCCGGCACGACCCCGCGCCCTGGGACCTCCACTACCTCGATACCTGGTCCCTCCAGTCCGTACCGTCCTACCTCACGGAGGAGGGACTTCCTAATCTTTCCTGGCCGCATTTGTCTCTTTACCGCGTTTTCGTTCTGATGTAAATCCGTCCTCCTGGCGATTCCGGCCATGCCTGATTCGCTATTATTTGTACTTCTAATACGAGGAGAACGACCGATGGCGGACGAACCGATGGGATACGGGAAGCCCCCTACTGCATCTCGCTTTCAGCCCGGGATGTCGGGCAACCCTGGCGGTCGACCAAAAAAGCTTCCGACCCTGCGAGAAGTGGTCGAGGCCGAGCTAGCGACGCCGATGGAAATCAAGGACGGGGGCCGCGAAATTACCGTCTCGAAGCAGGTGGCCCTGATCAAAGGCCTTGTCGCGGCGGGGCTTGGAGGCAACCAGCGCGCGATCAACACGCTCTTGGCGTTGGTCCGCTCAACTTCGGGAGATGACGATGAGAACGCGGAGCACGTCGATCACGCCGTCCTAGACCAACACATAGCGCGCGAAGTCGAACGTCGACTGAACCAAGTGAACGAAAAAGGAGAATCGAAATGAACCCAGAATTCCGCGCCGCTTTGCATAAGGATTTTCTGACCTTTCTCTGCAAAGCTTTCAAAGTGCTTCATCCGATGCAGGATCTTCGCGTATACTCATATATCGAACTTTTATGTGCATATTTGGAACGGCTCGAGCGCGGGGAGAATTTGCGTGCGATCGTTAATATTGGCCCGCGTTCGCTCAAAACTTTCGCCTGCAGCCAAGCGTTCGTCGCGTGGGTTCTGGGTCGACATCCCGAAAAGAAGATTATGGTCATCACTTGCAGCGAGGGCCTTGCAAAAGAGATCGCGTATTCCGCACGTCGTATTATGAGGAGCTCGTTTTATAAGGATAATTTTACCACAAGAATTGCCAAAGACCGCTCGAGCTTGTTGGATTTCGCGACCACTCGCGGCGGGGGGTGCTTCACGAGCCCCATCGGCGCCGCGATAACCGGTCGCGGCGCGGACATCATTATTGTCGACGACCCGCATGACATTAAAGATGCCGCTAATGACGAGAAGCTTGCAGGCGTCTTCGACCAATTCAACCGCGAGATTGTAACTCGACTCAACAATCCAAAAACTGGTCGTATCCTGATTGTCGCGCACCGCATCAGCGAGGCTGATCTTAGTGGGCACCTGCTTAAGCACGGAGATTATACGAGTCTTTCCTTCCCACTCATCGCGCCACGCGCAATGGACTACTCGATCGGCCAGGCCAGCTGGTGCCGCAAGCAGGGTGAATTTCTACAACCAGGCCTGCACACGGAAAAGCAGATCGAACACCTAAAATGCAACCTGCATAACCCTGATTTTGAAACTCTGTATCAACAAAATCCTAACGGCGAGTTGGCCTTTACGATCCAGGCGAAGCATTTTCGCTCATTCGACCCTCCGGAGATCGCGGGCCTTCCGGTTGTGTTAAGCGTCGATCCAGGTTTGGTGGCGGGTAAGAAGAGCAGCAATAGCGTTGTGCAAGCTTGGTGCCGTCGAGGAAACACGCATTTTCTAATCGATCAGTGGAAGGGGCAGGTCGAGTTTGACGAATTGTTTCCAGTGTGTCGCCGGTTCCGCCGAAGCTACCGGGCCGTCAATATTATAATTGAGCGATCTGCCCTTGGACCGGCCGTCATCGCGGAAGCCAAACGGCGAGGCTGGCAAGGCATCTTCGCCATCGTACCCGATGGCCGGAGTAAGCCGGCTCGGTTCCGTCCGCATGCCGAGACGATCGGTAAGGGCGCCATTCGGCTACCCCGAGACGCCGACTGGCGGGGTGAGTTTATTGAGGAGCTCGTCAGATTCCCGCACGGGTCCCGCGCCGACCAGGTTGATGCGTGCACCCAGTATCTGGACTGGGGGAAAGATCGGCCCGAGCTTCCGCCCCTAGAGCCGCGTGCCATTGGCCGCGTGAGTTTCGGGTCCGATCGTCGCAGAAGGTGAAGGATCCAGCGCCGTGCTAGATCGGGAGCACGTGCCAGCAATGGCAATCGGCGACGATCGCCGCGAGATTGTTCGTGAGAGCGTCGCCGACGCCATTTCTGGGCTTTGAACTCGAGTTCCGCGCGACGCCGCAGAATGAGAAAATCACCTCACCGCCGAAACACCATCATGGGGGCGCGTCACAGATCTGCTCACGTGAGATCGCTGCGGATCTCGGGGATTTTCACCCTTGCAATTCGACGCGGCTAGTCGGAGCCGACGATGATGAAACGCGCCCTGCGCAATGTGCGGCCGAAGGCCAAGGTGCGCGCACGTCGCCTTCAACTTCTTCTCCTCCCAAACGGCCTGGCGAACTCAGAATGGTCGACGGCCCATGAGCAAACGCGCCTTTGATCAACTGATGCGGCTTGAGACCGAGTTCCGCGAGAGCGGCATCGTCTATCACTGCCCGTCGGGACAGCATGATGA
>PLJS01000085.1 GCA_003140315.1 Hyphomicrobiales bacterium | reverse complement strand
GCTCCAGGATGAAATGTCCGTCCAGCAGCATCGCCTGCACTTCGGTCAGCACGTTGTAATGCCGGTTCAGATATCCCCAGCGAGTCTGCACCATCCCCACCTTCGGATCGCTGAAGAAGTGCACCGTGCGTTGCAGGAAATCCCGCGGCGGCACGAAATCCGCGTCGAAGATCGCGACGATCTCTCCGGTCGCCGTCTTCAACCCGTTTTCGAGGCGCCCCGCCTTGTATCCATGGCGGTTCCCGCGATGGATGTATTCGATCGGAAGCCCGGTCTCGCGATATTCTTCCACCAATCGCGCCGTGAACGGATGCGTCTCATCCGTCGAATCGTCAAGCACCTGAATTTGCAGCAGCTCCCGCGGATAATCCACCTTCGCGGTCTCTTCCAGCAGCCGCTCCACCACATACTGCTCGTTGTAAATCGGAAGCTGAATCGTCACCCGCGGCAGTTGCTCGAACAGCTCCGGCGTTTGTTCCACGAACTTCTTGCGATGCTTCAGGTACCCGCGAATCATCGCGTACCGGTGCAGTCCGTAAAGCGACAGCACGCCCAGCACCAGGAAATACGGAATCAGAATCGCCCAATCGAAAAACACCAGCCGGTGAATGCCCTTGAAGGTGTCGTCGAACAGCGCGTCCATGATCTTGTTCGCGACAGCGGAAGCTCCGCTGGTGACCAGGAACGCGGGAGTGGGAATCCGAATGCCCATGGTTCGGAGAAGTGTCCGGAAAGCGGACGCTGACGAACTTCCCTATTATATACTCAAATCGAGGTCTTGCCATGCGCTTCTTTCTCGATACGGCGAATTTGGAAGAGTTGAAGAAGGGAGTAAACTGGGGCCTTGTCGACGGCGTCACCACCAATCCCACGCTCATCGCCAAGGAGGGCGTCGCGATTGAGGAGCAGATCCGCAAGATCTGCGACATCGTCAATGGCGATATCAGCGCTGAAGTGGTGGCCACCGACACCGACACCATGCTCACCGAGGGCCGCAAGCTCGCCAAGATTCATAAGAACGTGGTGGTCAAGGTTCCGCTCACCCTCGACGGCATCCGCGCCTGCTCCACTCTCAGCCGCGAAGGCATCCGGGTCAACGTCACCCTCTGCTTCTCCCCCGCGCAGGCGCTGCTTGCCGCCAAGGCTGGCGCCTATTTCATCAGCCCCTTCGTCGGCCGCATGATCGACCGGCAAGGACCGCGCCTGGTGGTCGAGATCGGCGTCACGATCCTCGTCCTCGGCCTCGCCCTGACGGCGCTCGCGCGCGAGGCCTGGCAGTTCTATGTGACGCTCGGCCTGCTCGTCGGCGTCGGCGGCAACCTGCTCGGCTATGGCGTGCAGTCCGTCATCCTTCCCAACTGGTTCGTGCGCCGCCGCGGGCTCGCGATCGGGCTCGCGTTTTCCGGCGTCGGCGTCGGCTCGATCGTCCTGCTGCCGTGGCTGCAAATTCTCATCGCGCGCGACGGCTGGCGCTGGGCGTGCCTCGCGCTCGCGCTGATCGTCGCGGTCGTGCTGTTCCCGCTCAATCTCCTGCTGCGCCGCCGCCCGTCCGAGATCGGCCTCAAGCCCGACGGCGACACCGCGGCGAGCATTCGCGCCGCCGGACCACGCGCGAGCAACATCGTCGACCCCGCCTGGGCGGCCGTCGACTGGACGCTGGCGCGCGCCATGGGCACCGCGCGGTTCTGGTGGATCGCGCTCGGCTATTTCTGCGCGCTGTACGTTTGGTACGCCGTGCAGGTGCATCAGACCAAATACCTGATCGAAATCGGCGTATCCCCGATGGAGGCCGCATGGGCGCTGGGGCTCGTGAGCCTTGCCGGCGTTCCGGGACAGATCATCTTCGGTCACGTGTCGGATCGCATCGGCCGCGAATGGGGATGGGCGATCGGCTGCGCGGGATTCGTAATCTGCTGCGGCGCGCTCATCGCGCTGCAGGCGGGGCCGGCGCCGTGGCTCCTCTACACGATGGTGCTTGCGCAGGGCCTGCTCGGCTATTCGATGACCTCGGTGCTCGGCCCGATCGTCGCGGAGATCTTCGAAGGCCCGCATTTCGGCGCGATCTTCGGCAGCGTGATGGTCGCGGCGATCACCGGAGGCGCCGCCGGACCCTGGGTCACCGGCGTGCTGCACGACCGGCTCGGCAATTACGTCGCGGCATTCTGGATCGGTCTTGCGGCCACCGTGATCTCGGCGATCGCAATCTTCCTGGCCGCGCCGCGCAAGGTGCGGCGCGTCGCGGGGCAAATGCAAGTATCGAAGCCGCGGTAGCCGCCGCGACTCAGACCAGCAGCTTCTCGATCCGGATCGGCAACTCGCGCACGCGGATGCCGGTCGCGTGATAGACCGCGTTGGCGACCGCCGCGGCGGTCGCCAACGTTGCCGAGCTCGCCGATGCCTTTCACGCCGGCCGGATTCACCTCATGGTCCTCTTCCGGCACCATGATGATCTCGACCTGGTCGACGTCGGCGTTCACCGGCACCAGATAGTCCGCAAGATTGTCGTTGACGTAGCGCGCGCTTGCGGTCCATCTCGGTCGGCTCATGCAGCGCGGAGCCGACGCCCCAGATCATGGCGCCGAGATACTGGCTGCGCGCGGTGCGTGTGTTCATGATGCGTCCGGCCGCGAAGGCGCCGACCATCCGCGGTACGCGGATTTCGCGGGTCAGCGCCCTCGTCGAGCGCGATGAGCGCCTGCGCGAAGTCGCCCGGATAGGTCGCGATGCAGCGATCGCTTGTCCCGAGCACCGCGTGCATCCGGTTGAAGCCGTCGAGCGCCGCGCAGCCCGAGCCTGGGTTGCGCTTGTTGCAGGCCTCGTAGGACGTGTCGCGGAAATAAGGGCAGCGCGTGCGCTGGAGCACGTTGCCGCCGAGCGTCGCCATGTTGCGAAGCTGGGCGCTCGCGGCGAGCTTGAGCGACTGCGCGATCACCGGATAGTCGCGCAGCACCGCCTGATGTTCGGCCGCGTCCGCCATGGGCGAGAGCGCGCCGAGCCGCAGCCCCTTGTCGTCCGCATCGATGCGCCCGAGGTTGGTGCGGCGGAGCGCATTGATGTCGATCACGGCGTCCGGGCGCATCACGTCGAGCTTCATCAGGTCGAGGAGCGTGGTGCCGCCGGCGAGATATTGCGCCGCGCCTTGCGGTCCACCGCGCGCCACGCCGAAAGCCTTCACCGCCGCGGCGGCGTCATCGGGATGCTCATAGAGGAAGGGACGCATGACGGGCCTCCTGCGTGGCGTCCTTCGCCTGCTTGATGGCGTCGACGATGTTCGGATAGGCAGCGCAGCGGCAGAGATTGCCGCTCATGTATTCGCGGATGTCGGCGTCGTTCTCGGCATGGCCTTCCCGCACGCAGGCGACCGCCGAGAGGATCTGGCCCGGCGTGCAATAGCCGCACTGGAATGCGTCATTGTCGATGAAGGCCTGCTGCATCGGATGCAGGTCTGCGCCACCGCGCTTTCCGCTCCAAGGCCCTTCACGATCAGCGGAGCCGCCGCCACGGATGCCCCGACCGAGAGAAAATTCCGTCGATTGCAGGATGTTGCATCTGTCGAACGCGGACCCTCCGGCCCGCTGCCGCCAGTTTCTAAAGACATTTCGCTTCTCCGCGAACGCGAGCGGGGTTTGGAACCGCTCCAAATGCTGCCTTCGCGGTCAACACCGACGTCGCGGTGAGGTTCCTGCGGTGGCTGCCGAATCGATCAGCCCGCGATCGCGGCAGCGCGACGCCGCTTTCGCAACGGCAAGCAGCCGCAGCTTTCAATTCTCATTGGAGATTTTGGTAGCGGGAGAGGGACTTGAACCCCCGACCTACGGATTATGATTCCGCCGCTCTAACCAGCTGAGCTACCCCGCCAAACCGAGAAATCAATGACTTAGCCAAGTGCCGAAATTCTTAGCCTCGCCCTAGCCTCTCCGTCGCGAACAATCCGGCTACCGACGGACTGTCGGCAGGGCATTTCGCATATGAGCCCGCGCGCTGCAAGATGACCCGAGCTTGGCCTCCGAGCATTCGTGACGGTGGAGAAGTCGATTTCTAGCTACCCTGTCGCAAGCGCCTTGCTCGCATCAGGAAGGCGGCCGGTGCCGTGGCAAACCGGGCATAGGTTGGGATTGATTTTCGGTTCAAACCGCTGCCGAGGTGTCCTCATTTGGACGAGGCGGCCGGTGCCCTTGCACTCGGTGCAAAGGCCTTCGATCCAGTCCGATTTGCGCTCTCTCGTATTCATCGCGAATTTCCTTATACTAAAATTTCACTGTGATGCCTATCTACGCAACTTTATTGCTATGTCAAGGGAGCTAGACCTCGTGTTCGTGTTATGTTCCTATCCCGCTCATGCACATACCGGGCAATGAGATCCGACGCATCAGGGAGGTCCTGGCGCTCGCCGCAGGGCGCCCGGTCTCTCGGCATGAGTTCGGAGCGCGCCTCGGCATCCCGGCCGACAGCTTCGGCGTCGACACGATGGAGAGCGACGGCGCGTCCGGCCCGTTGGCCGTGGCGCTGCGGTACTTGTCGCAAGGGCTCCTAGGCTTTCGCGGCGAGCTGACAGAATGGTCGTATCAGTCGACCTTTCATGAGCGATGGCCGACACTCCTCATGCGCTACTGGTGGCCGCGGTTCACAGCGCCGATCGCGCGCAACTATGGCCCGGCGCGCATCGACTTCGTGAGATGGATCGACGAGCCGGGCGACTGCGAAGCCGCAACACTCAAAGCGGCGTGCGAGGCGTTCAAGCTGCGGATGCCGGAGCACCCCTAAAAAGCCCTCCCCGAGCCGGGAGGTAGGTGGAAGCAACGGCCATGGCCGTCGCCTCTGGGGGAACGGTGGGGAAATGAATCCCCGCTCCCGAGAGGCTACCACGCGTGATGAGGTGCGCTGGGCCGGTTAGGCGTCCTGACCTATCATTCGGGTCCAATCGAGCGATTCGGAGCTAGCGATGAGCGTGGAAACCGGACGGTCCGGCACAGAGACAAAGGGCAAGCGCGCCAAGATCTGGTACGACTGGAAGCCGGACGCGGAAAAGGACCGGGCGAGCGTCATCGGTTTCCTGCACTGGAGATTCCCGGACCTTGCGGAAATTGAGGAGCTGCGAAGAGAACAGAAAATGGAGCTGGAACATTTGGAGCCGTTGGAGCTGGCTGGGCACAGCAGTGAGGTCATCAGCGGGATGCGTCGAAGAGTAAACGAGTCTCGCTCTTGCTGTACGCCTCGATATCTAACGCAATCTCGCGCGTCGCCATGATTCGTGGAAAGCGAACGATCTCACTCTCCAGACGAAACGCTTTCACCAGCGCTTCGCCAAAGACCATTTGCTCGTCGTGATACAGCTGTCCCTTCACCAGCGCGCCGCGCAGGAAGTAACCTTTGGCCAGTAGGCGCTCAGTCAAAAGTTCGAGCGCATTGAAAATCTGGACCAGCCCGATGGAGTTCACGACCGTCGAAATTGCGACCGCGTCAGAAATGCTTTGCGCGCGAAACTCTGAGTGCCAACTCTTGCCGTCCCCTTTGTCCGCACGATGTATCGTCGCCAGTACATCCCTCAATGCTTCGAACGATATCGTCCCTCGGTTAAGGTCCTCGATCAGTTGGCTGAAGCCGAGGATATCGACGTACGCGCAGTATCGAGGCTCGTACGTCGTTTGCCCGAGCATTTAGTTACGAGCGCGGGACGCTCGCTTGTTAGCGTCCCACTTCTCGATTTCCATTTCCGCAACCTGGATGCCTAGCCTTCTCGTTGCTTCGCGATCGCAACGCATATCGATGAGCAGACCTCGAAGCTTCGCTAAACAATCCTTGCTGTCCAAAAACCCATCGTGCTTGAACTGTTTGTCGGGATGAAAAACGAAAATCTCGCAAAGGGACTCTCTGCCGGGAACGTACGATACCGCCTTGCCGTAAAACTTGTAACGTGCGCCGCTCGCACAGACGTACGTGCCGTGCACGTTCGCCGTCTCGCCCCGCTCGTACTCTACAAGGCCTTCAGCCCCTACGCGGTATTCGAATTTTTTAGCACCGCCGCTCACAGACCACGCCAATGCGCCTTCTGCCGGCATAATCGAACGCTTGTTGTAGTTCTCAACGAGTCTTCGCGTCTCGCCTCCGACGAGTGCATCATCAACCGTCGCCCTATCCAAAACAACCAGCGGATTGGTGTCGAGCTTTTCGACGACGATAATCTGCATCATCTGAACTACCTTCCACGTCGTTTACGAACAGTCTCAGGGAAAGCTACCGGTTCTTTCCAGCTCTTCAATCCTCGCTCTGCCGCCGGGATCGGTGAATGAGCCTCCCTGTGCGACGGTCATTGGATTGGCTCCGCTCAGCGTGATCGTGGGCGGAATTCTGTCACCACCACCGCCGCCGAAGCCGGGCGAAAGCGGCGCTCGTTGGACGTTGTGC
>PLJS01000032.1 GCA_003140315.1 Hyphomicrobiales bacterium | reverse complement strand
ATCGCCATGATCTCGAAGCTTTCCAGCCCGGTGAAAAGCTTCATCGACACCGACTCGATCGGAACGTCGGTGAGCACAAAGAGGAACGTCAGCACCGTCAGGCCGAGCGCGATCGAGATCGGCATGCCGGTGATCATGAACGCGATGAGCAGGACGAAGACGACGATTGCGCGCACTTCCTGCGGCAGCACGAGAATGCCGGCCTTGTGGGTCAGGCAGACGCCGAGGATCAGGATCGGCAGCAGGATCAGGATCCACATCAGCGGCGTCGACCAACGGCTCGGCACCGTCCCGTGCGCGTCGGTCGCAGGATGCAGGTTGTCCGTCCCCTCGACGCCCTCGACCTCGGCTTCGTTGTGGTGCGGCAGGTTGCCGGTCCAGTAGAACCACCAGGCGACCTGCAGGAAGCGGAAGCACATCAACGCCGAGCCGAGCGGAATCGCCAGATAAACCACCCACATCGGCGCTTCGAGATCGTTCGAATGCTGGCCGGTCGACCACATCTGGCCGACGAACGCGATGCCGAACACGGCGACGGTCGCGGTGAACAGCGCGCCGCATCCGATCGCGAACAGGATCACGCTCCTGCGCTTGTTCGGCGGCAGCAGGTTGACGAGCACGTCGACGCCGACATGGATGCCGGTGCGCACGCCATAGGCGGCGCCGAACTTCGCCATCCAGATGAACATGTAGATGCACAGTTCCTGCGCCCAGGAGACGTCGAGCGAGGCGAGCCAGGAATAGATCGCGCGCAGGATATCGGGGATCACGGGCACGCCGTGCGCCGCGGTCCATTTGGCGAGATCGATGGAAACTCCGGTGCCGTAACGGTGCAGTACGGCGAGAAATATGAGCCCGGTCGCGGCAGCAATGAGGGTGGCGATGATCCACTCCTCAAGCCGATCCAGCACGCGCAAGATCACGCGATCCCCCCATGTGACTCGGCCGGGAGCTTACTCCCGGCCGTTTATTTTATTGGACCAGCGGACCGGCCGTCAGTTCATCTTGATGTCGAGCTGCTTGGCGACGACATCGAGCACTTCCTGGCCGACGCGGCCCTTCGCCCATTGATAGGTCGGCGCCATCGCGGTCTGCCAAGTCTTGCGCTGCTCGGGCGTCAGATAGTGCAGTTCGGTCTTGCCGGACTTCTTGATCTCGGCGAGCGCGTCCTCGTTTTCCTTCTGGGCGATCGAGTTGGTGTAATCGGTCGCCTCGTTCATCGCCTTGTCGACTTGCGTACGGATGTCGGCCGGCATTCCGTTCCAGAACTTGGAATTGACGATCACGGCGTATTGCAGATGCGCGTGATACGAGACCGTGATGTGCTTCTGCACCTCGTGGAATTTCTGCGTCACGTAGTTCGACGGCGTGTTCTCGCAGCCGTCCACGACGCCGGTTTGGAGCGCCTGATAGACTTCCGAGAAGGCCATGATCTGCGGGATCGAGCCGAGGTCGCGGAAATAGCGGTCAGCGACCTTCGAACCCGAAATGCGGATCTTGAGGCCCTGGAAGTCGGCCGTCGCGAGCAGCGGCCGGTTCGCCGATACCATGTGGAAACCATTGTCCCAGTAGGCGAGCCCCGTGATGCCCTTCGACTCGAGTTTCTTGAACAGCCATGTTCCAAGCTCGCCTTTCATGGCCTTGTCGTAGGTTGCGTCGTCCTTGAACAGCCACGGCAGATCGAGCGCCTCGAATTCCTTGGCGCCGAGCGGCGCGAACTTCGCCGTGGACGGCCCAAGCATCTGCACCGAGCCGAGCTGCAGCGCTTCGATCTCTTCCTTGTCCTTGTACAAGGACGAGTTCGGATAGATCTCGATCTTGACCTTGCCACCGGTGTACTGCTCGGCGAGCTCCTTGAACTTGAGCGAGCCTTTGCCCTTCGGCGTGTCGTTCGCGACGACGTGGCTGTATTTGATGATGAGCGGCGACTGCGCCCAGCCGGGCTTGCCATAGGCCAACGCGAGAGCGGCACCGGCGGCGGTCGTTCCGAACTGGCGGCGGGAAAGCTTCATGGGGACGTAACTCCTGTTGGGCACGCGGCAGCGGCAAGGCTGGACCGTGTTGGTTTCCTCCAAATCGCCCGCGGGTGACGCCCCCGTCCCGCGGCCGATTGTTGTACGCATCCTAGGGGTTGGGCCGCTTGCGCACAACGTTGTCCACCATGGCGGACGCGGTGCCCAAGTAGTTGGCGGGGTCGCATAACGCGCGCAGTCGCTCGGCCGGCAGCGCCTGCGCAATCGCGGGATTGAGCATCAAAACATCAATCAGCGCGCGGCTTTCTTGCAGCGCTTCGCGGCACGCCTCGTAGACCACGTCATGGGCCTGCTGCCGTCCGAGATGCGGCGCGAGCCCCATCATGACGGCCTCTGCGACAATCAGTCCCCGGGTGAGATCGAGGTTCCGTCGCATACGACTTTCGTCGACCACGAGACCCTCGAGCATGAATTTTGCCTGGGCGAGCGAGCCCGCCGCCAGAATGAAACTGTCCGGCAGCGCGATCCATTCGACGTGCCACGGGCCGGTCGCGCGTTCGAAATCCTGGATCACGGCGTCGAGCATCAGGCCGGCGTGCTGACGCACCGCCTTGGCGTTGGCGACCAGGATTTCCGAGGAAATCGGATTGCGCTTCTGCGGCATCGTGCTCGACGCGCCGCGATGGCTTGCGAACGGCTCGAACGCCTCGCCGATCTCGGTCGCCATCATCAGCATCACGTCGAAGCCGATCTTGCCGAGCGAGCCGGTGATGAGCCCGAGAAGATTGACGGTCTCGACCAGCGCATCGCGCGCCACATGCCAGGTGATTGGTGGATCGGCGAGCCCAAGTTCGCGCGCATATTCGCGCCGCACCTCAAGGCCCTTGTCGCCGAGCGACGCGAGCGTGCCGACGGCCCCGCCGAGCTGGGCGACGAGCACGCGCGGCTTTAATTCGCGCAGGCGCTCGGCGTGGCGGTCCAGGGCGGAGAGCCACACGGCGCACTTGTAGCCGAACGTGATCGGAAGCGCCTGCTGGAGATGGGTGCGCCCGGCCATCGGCGTATCGCGATACTTCTCCGCGAGCCGCATGAGCACCGCCGACACCGCCGCGACGTCGCGCTCGATGATGGCGAGCGCCGCGCGCACCTGCAGCACGGTCGCGGTATCCATGATGTCCTGCGTCGTCGCGCCCCAGTGCACGTAGCGTCCGGCATCGCCGACCCTGGCGGAAAGCTGCCGTACCAGACCCAGGATCGGATAGCCGACATTCTCCGTCTCCTGCTTGAGCGCGGCGCGGTCGAGCACGACCGAAGGCGCGAGCGTAGCGATCGCGTCGGCGGCCTCGCGCGGGACGACGCCGACGCGGCCTTGCGCTACCGCGAGCGCGACCTCGGCCTCGACATAACGGCCGAGTAGATTGTCGTCGGAGAACACCACGCGCATCTCGGCGGTGCCGAACATGTCCTTGAAGATGTCACTGTCGAGAACGGTCGACGGCATGATCGCTTCCGGGGCAGGTTGTCTTGCGCTATGAGCGGATGCGGGTCGCCTGGCGCAGCACGAGCTTCCATTGCCCCGTCTCGCGTCTCCAGGTCGTGGTGAACAGCAGATGCGTCATATCCTTTGGCTTGCCGCGTTCGCCGACCAGCATGTCCAACAGGCCGGTCCGGATCGCCACGTCGCCATGGCTCCAGGTCCTGGCGTGCCTGGTTTCGATCTCGCCGTAGTCGTAGAGGCCGCCGCGACGCCGGCGAGATACGCCTCCTTCGATTCGGCGACCGCGGTCGAGTGGATGTAGACGAGATCGTCCGCGAGCAGTTGGCGCAGGGCGTCGAAGTCCTGCGCGATCATGGCCCGATAGAGTGCGAGCTCGGCCGCGACGATCTCGTCTTCCTCACGCATCACGCTGGCCCCAGTTCCCGCATCGCAAGATCGAGGAAGTCCTTCCCGATCGAGCCCTGGAACTGCTGATAGACCGGCCGCGTCGCCTTGATGAACAGCTCCCTGTTCTCCGGCGTGATGTCGTTGACCTGCATCAAGGTCCTGAGCTTCCCGAGCGCTGTCGCAATTTCATCCGGCTGCGTCTTCCATTGCCAGTCCATCGCGGTGCGCATCGCCTGGCTGACCATGCCCCGCTCTTCGGCGGCCATCTCGTCCCACAGTCCCTTGTTGATCGAGATGATGAAGATGTCGGTGGTATGATTGTCGAGCGAGAGATACTTCGAGACCTCGTAAAGCTTATAGGAGACGAGATCGGGGAGCGGATATTCGAATCCGTCGACCACGCCCTGCTGCAGGGCGAGGTAGAGTTCCGAAGGGTCCATCGCGACCGTGTTGGCGCCGAGCGCGCGGAAGGACTGGATGTAGACTTGGCTGTTGATGACGCGCAGCTTCAGTCCGGCGCAGTCGGACGGCGTATTAATGGGGCGCACGCGGTTGACGATGTGGCGTCCGCCGACCAGCCAATAGCCGATGATCTCGAAGCCCGCCGCCTCACCGAGCTTGGCGATCTCCTTGCCCAGCACGCCGTCGATGGCGGGCCGCAGGCGATCCACCGAGCTGACGATGTAGGGCAGCGTGAAGGCGTCGATCGGCTTCATGAATTTCGAATACCAGGCGGGCACCGCGAGTGTGATCGGCAGCGAACCCACCTGCACGGCCGACAGCATTTCGGCGATGCTGCCTAATTGCGAATTGGGGTAGACCTCGATCTTGATCTTCTGCGAGGAGAGTTTGGCAAGCTCATCGCCGAACATCACGCAGGCCCTGTGATAGATGGAGTCCGCGGGCATCATGCTGCCGAAACGCAGCACGCGCGCACGCTGGGCGATCGCCGGCGATGCGATCCCCAACGACGACGCGCCCGCGGCCCCGGCGGACAGCGCCAGGAACTCTCGCCTTGCTAGTCCGGGTCGAACGTCTCGATGCTTGCCGTTCATGATGCTTCCCTCCTTTTGCCGCTCTTTGGACTTCTCAGGCGGCGGTCGTTTTCGAATTTCCGGTCTTGTATAGACGTCACCTCGTCAGTGCATGCCAAACAGATGCGGAAGCCAGACCGTGATCTGCGGAAACACGATCACCAGGATCAGCCCCAGCACGAGAACAATATTGTAGATCAGGCTCGGCCGCATCGTGGCATTGACCGGTGCCTCTCCGATCGCGCAGGCGATGAAATAGCCGATCCCGACCGGGGGCAGGAAAACCCCGATCCCGACCGCCATCGTCAGCACGATCCCGTATTGCAGCGGATCGATGCCGATGCGGGTCGCGACAGGCAGGAGAATCGGAGCCGCGATCAGGACCGCGGGAAGACCCTCCAGCACGAAGCCGACGACGATCATCACCAGCATCGTGACGAACAGAAAGGCGGTCTGACTCTCGAGCGCCGCAAAGCCGTTGGCGAGCGCACGCCCGAGACCATCGATGACGATCGCTTGCGACAGCAGGTTCGATGCGGCGACCATGAACAGCACCATTCCGGCGGTCAATGCTGCGTCGCGCAACGCGGTCCAGGCCAGTCGCGGACCGATGCTGTGGTAGACGATCGATGCCGCGATGAAACCATAGACCACCGCGAAGGTCGCCGATTCCGTCGGCGACGCGATGCCGCCGACGATGCCGCCGACCACGATGATCGGGACGAGAAAAGCCGGGATGGCGGGTGGCGTGCTGCGCAAGGCGCGCCGGAAGTTGAATGCTTCGCCCTTGCGATAGCCATTCAGGCGGCTGCGCACGACAACCGCGATGATCAGGGCGAGCGCCAAGACGGCCGCCGGCAGCAGACCCGCGACGAACAGCGAGCCGACCGACAGCGTCGTGATCGAGCCGAGCACGAGCAGCATGAGCGAGGGCGGGATCGTCTCGCCCATGGCAGCGCTCGCGGCAAGCACCGCGACCGACTCGGTCGGCGGATAGCCGTGCTCCCGCAACGGGACCTTCATGATGCTGCCGACGGTCGCGATGTCGGCGGCTTTCGAGCCGCTGATGCCCGAGAAGATATACATCGCCAGGACCTCGGCGATCAGCAGCCCTCCGGTCCAGTGCCCGACCATGTCGATCATGCGCCGCGCCATGCCGGTGACTTCCATCAGCGTGCCGGCGACCATGAAGAACGGAATGGCGAGCAGAACGAAGCTGGCGACGCCGTATTGGAGCGCGGACGGAATGGCGGCCAAGGGCGCCGTACCAGTGATCACGAAGAACAGAACGCCTGCGAGCGCGAGGATGCCGGCGATCGGCGTGCCGGTGAGGAACGCCGCGACGAGGACCGGAAGGATCGGGATGAAGGGATCGATGTCGATCAGCCCCTCAATGTGACAATAGCGCAATGCGATCGACGCGAAACCGATTGCCAGCGCGACGGCGAGACCGACCGCGACCGCCTCGCGCCGCAGCATCGCGAGTTTCTCGATCGTGAAGAGGCAGAACAGCAAAAGACCGGCGCCCAGCCAGATCGCGACGAAGCCCGAGCTGATCTCCAGCACCGGCAGAAGCTGCGTCCGCTGGCCGGCGAAGAACTTCGGGAACGCCGCGAGCGCGACCAGGCAGACCCCGAGAAAGATCGAGAGGCCACAGGCCTCGATCATGTCGCGCCTGATGCCCTGCGCCTGATCGAGGAGCGCCGTATAGGCCATGCCGGCGCTGCGGCGGAAACTCGCCGGCGCGCCGAGGAACGTGATGATCGATATCAGAATCGCCCAAATGTCGGTCGCCCACGGAAAGTCCTGCTGCAACAGGTATCGCGCGAGCGTGTTCGCGAAGGTCGTGACGATGTTGACGATCAGCGCCAGCACGACGATCGCCTCGGCACCGGTTGCGAGCCCGTTCACGAGGCGAGCGCGTGCGGTCATGCCGGCACGCTCGCCGTTGCGCCGTGACCGCGTGTCGCCCGCGAATTGCGCGGCGCGGCGAATCTCTTCACCTTGGGCGGGCGCGCAAGCCAGCCACGGATTCGCGCGCGCGGGAGGACCGATGTCAACGCTCGAACTCGCGGACAGCCGCATTCACTACGAGCTGCAGGACGAAGGCTACCCCGTCCTCCTGTTCGCACCCGGGTTCCTGAGCTCGCGCATCGAGCGCTGGCGCACCAATCCGGCTCGTCCCGGCGTACCGCAGGATTTCCTCGATCCCATCGCGGGCCTGTCGCCGGATTTCCGGACGATTGCGCTCGATATCCGCAACGCCGGGCAATCGCGCGGAGCGGTCGGACCGGACGACGGCTGGGCGAGTTATACGGCGGACCATTTGGCGCTGCTCGATCATTTGCGGATCGGCCGCTGTCACGTCATGGGCGCTTGCATCGGCGTATCCTTCGCGCTCGCGCTTGCGCAGGCTCGTCCGGGTCTTGTCACAGCAATGGTGCTGCAAAATCCGATCGGGCTGTCGGCACGCAATCGGGACGCGCTCGATACCGAGTTCAAATCCTGGGCCACCCAGGTTGCGGACTTTCCCGGCATCGATTCCAGCCGCTTGCCGGACTTCAACCGGCGGCTGTTCGGCGGCGACTTCTGTTTGCGGTGTCGCGCGGGTTCGTCGCCTCCTGCGACATTCCGATGCTGATCATGCCGGGCGACGATCTCGTCCACCCGGCCGAAATTTCCGCCGAGATCGCCGAGATCGCGCCGAACGCGCAGACATTGGCGCCGTGGAAGGGCGAACAGCACAAGGAAGGCGCCATGCGGCGGGTCAAGGAGTTCTTCGTTGCGCATCGGCCGTAACCCGATCGGTGAAGCGTGACCCATCGCGTGTGCCCTACAGCTTGATGAATTTCTGCAGGCTGCGGATCGGCTTCGGCACCGGCTCGCCCGGAAACAGCGACGGCCAGGCGGTAACGGCGACTTCTCCCACATAGAGATCGCCGTGTGAATCGACCGCGATGCCGTGCGGGGAGAGGAACTGTCCCGGCTTTATTCCCGCGGTCGGCTCCTTGCCGAGGCGCGACAGGACCTTGCCCTTGTTGTCGACGATCGTGATGCGTGGCCCGAGATTGGGCGCGCCGCGATTGAAGCCGAGATAAGGCCCGATCTCGCCGATGTAGCAGATCGGGCATTTTCCCGCCGGCATGTAGAGCCCGCTCGGACGATGCAGGTTATGCCACTGCGTCTGGTATTTTCCGTCGCCGTCGAAGACCTGCACGCGGTGATTTTCGCGGTCCGCGACGTAAACCCAGCCGTCCTCGTCGCAGCAGATGTTGTGCGGCAGGTTGAACTGGCCGGGCTCGCAGCCAGGCTCGCCCCAGGAGAGAAGCATCCGCCCGGCGGGATCGTACTTGTGCACGCGCGCGTTGCTGTAGCCGTCCGAAACGTAGATCTCGCCTTTCGGCGACGACGCCGTGTGCGTGCAGCGGCTGAACGGAAGGCCGCTCATGAAGGCGGACGGGCGGCCCGGGATACCGATCTCGAGCAGGACTTTTCCCGCCAGCGTGCATTTGCGCACCGTATGGTCGCCGTCATCGGTGCAGCAGATCGTGTCGTCCGGCCCCATATGGATGCCGTGCGCGTGATGAAAGATATCTTCGCCCCAGGAGGTGAGGAATTCGCCGTCGCGGTCGAACACGCACATCGGGTGTGCGCCGCGATTGAACACGTAGACGCGATCCTGCCGATCGACGCCGACGGCGGCGACGTCGCCGAATTCCCACCCGGGCGGCAGCTTCTCCCAGCCTTCGACCACGCGATACGTGTAGGCGCCGCTGCCGACGATGACGCTCATTCCGTTGCCTCCCAGGCGGCGCGTGTTGTCCGGTCACGCGCTCGATGTGTCGCGAGCAAGCCGCCCGGTCTGCTCGCTTGCGCGCTCACCTGAGATTACGCTCCCACAGGTCGAACAGCTTGACCCACGTTTGCTCAGCGGCCTTCGGATTGAAATCCGGCCTCGCCGAGAAGCAATAGCCGTGGTGCGTGTCCGGATAGGTCTCGAGCGCGTAGCGCGTCCCGGCCTTCTTCAGCGCCGCCTCCAGCGCCGGGATAACATTGGCCGGAACCGACGGATCGACCTCGGCGAAGGCGAAATAGAGCTCACCCTTGACCTCGTTGAGCAGAAGATGGGGCGAATCTTCCTTGTCGGTGACGATGCCGACTCCATAGAGCGATGCCGCGGCCGCGATCCGCGAAGCGTGGCGCGCCGCGATCGTCGTGACGAACGAGCCGCTCATGCAGTGCCCGACGCAGCCGACCGCGCCGGGCTTCACCCTGTCCTGCCCGTCCAGGAACGCGATCATCCCGCCGGTATCGTCGGCGACGAAAGCATTGCTCAGACTGTTCATGGCGCCGCGGATTACGACCGACATCGCGTCATTGCGGCGGGGAATGTCGAAGCGCAGGTGTCCCAGCCGATAGTAGAGGTCGGGCAGCAGGCAGAAATATCCGCGCGCCGCGATCCGCCGTGCCATGTGCCGCAACTCCTCGCGTATTCCGGGCGCGTCCATGAACAGGATCACCGGCGGATATTGGCCGGGCGCTTCGGGACACGCCGCAAAGCACGGCATCGCGCCGTACTTCGTCGTGACGAGGACATCCTTCTCGATCATTGCAAGCGACCTTCGGTTCGTTTGAGAATCATGCCCTAGCCTTCCGCCGACTGCGCGAGCTTCACGAGGTCGGGCGGGAAGAGATCGGGAAACTTCGTGATGACGCCGCTGCAAGCCTCGCGGAACGACGCGACATCCACGTCGAGATTGACCTGCATCCCCTTGCCCTTGAGGAAAGTGTAGGCCTCGGCCTCGTCCTTCTAGGTGTATTGGCGCAGCCATTTGGTGGCGTCCGTCCCCGCGGCGAGCACCGCATCCTGCTCGTCTTTCGTGAGGCCGTCGAACGTCGAGGCATTGATGATCGAGTAGGCGTTCGTCAGCACGTGGTCGGTCTTGGAAATGAATTTCTGCACTTCGTAGAACTTGTTGGATTTGACCACCGACGGCGGCGTGTCCTGCCCGTCCGCCACGCCCTGGCTGAGCGCAAGATAGAGCTCGCTGAGATCGATCGCGACCACGGCCGCTCCGGTCGCCGCCATCATGGCGTTGTAGGACCGCGAATCCGGGACCCGCATCTTCAGGTCGCGCATGTCCTTGACCGAATTGATCGGGTGCTTGTTGTTGGTCATCGAGCGCGAGCCGAGATCGTTCCAACCCACGATGCGGAAGCCTTGCGCCAGCGCCCGTGTCTTCAACTCGTCGCCGAGCGCTCCGTCGATCGCCGCATAGGCCTGCTTGCGCGAGCGGAACAGAAACGGCGCATCCGTCACCGAGATCGACGGCACCCAGTTCATCAGTGCGACGCCGACGGACGCCATCTCGATCGAGCCGAGCCGCACCGCCTTGGCGATGTCCTGCTCGTTGCCCATCTGCGCGTTGGGGAAGATCGTCACCTGGATCTTGCCGGCCGTCTTCTCCTCGACCGCGCTCTTGAAGCGCTCGCCCCAGAGATGCCAGCCATGCGTGGTCGGCGTCGAATGCGCATAGCGGATGCGCTTGGCACGGCCTTGGGATAACGCCGGTCGGCTCAGAAGAAGTCCCGGAACGGCCGCTGCGGCTCCCCGCAGCAGCGTCCTGCGCGTTACGGCGCATCGCGTCTTGTCGCCACCTCCGATTTGCATGTCGTCCTCCCGTTTTGTTCGTGGCTTTGATCAGCCATTAAAGTGAAAGCGGTCGGGCAGCACCAGCGTGATCCACGGCACGAAAGCGACCAGCAGCAGTCCAAGGCACAATACGACAAGATACAACAGGAGTGGTCGTGTGGTGCGATCCACGTCCGTCTGGCAGATGGAACAGGCGATGTAGACCGCGAGCCCCACCGGCGGCACGATCGACCCGATCCCAAACGCTTCTATCAGCACGATGCCATATTGCCGAGGATCGATCCCGAGCTGGACCGCGACCGGCAGCAGGAGCGGGCCGAGGATGATGATCGTGACGATGCTCTCCAGCACGGCACCCATCACGATCGTGATGAGGATGACGGCTGGCAAGAACGCGGTGGGCCCGAGCCCGCGCAACGCCGAGGCGACGAGATCCGGAACGCCCTCCAGGGACAGCGCCCAGGAAAAGACAGTCGCACCACTGAAGGTGAAGAAGATCATCCCGCTCATCAGGCTCGCTTCGGTCAAGACCCGCCAGAGGTCGCCGAGACCGATCTGACGGTAGAGCCCGACGCCGAGCAGGAGCCCGTAGACGACCGCAAATGACGAGATCTCGGTCGGCGTTCCGATGCCGGCGAGGATCCCGCCGATCAAGAGGATCGGCATCAACAGCGGGATGACGGCCTGCGCGGCCGCGCCGAGACGGCTCGCGCGCGAGGCACCCTCGGCATTCCCGACATCAGCGCGCGAACATAGACCACGATCATGAGGCAGGCCGCGATCGTCGCGGCCGGCAGGAGACCGGCGAGGAACAACGCTCCGGTCGAGACCGACGTCGCCGAGCCGAGCACCAGGATGGCGATGCTCGGCGGGATGCTCTCCCCCATCGCCGCCGAGGATGCGAGCACGGCCGCCGCCTCATGCGGATCGTAGCCGGCGCGGCGCAGCGTCCGGTTCATCGGTATGCCGATCGCCGCCATGTCAGCGGCCTTCGAACCGGATATGCCCGACGCGATATACATGCCGACGATCAGCACCTGCATCAGCCCGCCGCGGAAATGGCCGATCAAGGTCGACAGGAAATCGACGATGCGTGAGCCGATGCCGCCGCGATCCATAATGAAGCCGGCCAGGATGAAGAACGGCAAGGCGAGGAAGATGAAGCCGCCGACGCCGCGCTGGGCATTCATCGGCACCGCGATAAGCGGTGCCGTGGCGGTGACGTAGACGTAGACAAGTCCGACGGTCGCGAGCACGAAGCCGACCGGCAAGCCGACCGCGATCTGCAGGATGAAAACGCCGGCGAGGATCGCGTAGAGCCACGAGGTGTCGACCCAGGTCCCGTTCCGCGACGCGATGAAAGCGCATGCGATCGCCGCAATCGCTACGCCTGAGAGGCCGATCGCCCGCACCGGCTTGCGCGAGAGCACCACGCCCGCGTGCGCGATGAACAGCGCGCAGCCCAGGATCACCGGCAGCGTCATCCAGATGTAGGCGATGCCGAGCATGGTCGTGCGTTCGCCCGCATTGGCGAGCTGCAGCGGTATCGCGAATCCTCCGATCACGCCCGTGATGAGGATGACCATCCAGGCGACCATGGCGGCGAAAAAATCGCGCCACGCCGGATCGAGCCTGTCGGTGACGTAGTTGATGGCCATGAAGCGGCCGCGGCCGTAAGCCACGGCGCCACCCAAGAAGGCCATCATCACCAGGAACAGTCGCGACGTCTCCTCCACACCCGGCATCAGTGTCGCGTTGAGCGTGTTCCTGAGTACGGTATTCAGGAAAACGATCATCACCTCCGCAACCAGCGACAGATTGATCAGGGTAATCGTTGCGGCATCGATGTGCCGCAGCCAGCGCGGCGCGCGCTCACCGTCCGATCCATCGGACAGCCAGACGTCCTCACCCGCGCTCGCTTCCGGCAACCGCGCCGGCGAGGAACCCGTAAGCGCGATGGACTTGACTTCGGACATGGCTCCGTCACGCTTTTTTTTCGCTCAGTCACCCCGCGGCCAAAACCGCTACCTGACCTGCCGCGCCTCGTTCTCACGCCAGCGGATCAACCGCGCGATCCCGTCTTCCAACGGTATCTCGGGCCGCCAGTCGATCATCCGGGCAATCTTCGCGTTCGAGAAGCGCATCGTCTTCGACGTCGCCGCGCGAATCTTGCCTTGCAGCGTCTTGTATTCGGGCTTCAGGTTCGAGCCCGTGATCTTCAGGATGATCTCAACGAGGCGATTGAGGGTCGTGGCTTCTCCGGTCGCGACGGTAAAGCTTTCGCGCGAGACGTCGCTCTCCATGGCCATCAGGTTGGCGCGCGCGATATCGGCCACATGGATGTAGTCGTGCACTTCGAGGCCGTCATCCGGGATGATCGGCCGCTCGCTGCGGGCGATCCGGTCGTAGGTGTCGACGATGTAGACCGAGTTCACGGCGCGCAGATGCTGGCGCTCGCCATAGACCGAGGAATAGCGCAGCGAGATCGACTTCACGCCATAGCGGTCCTCGTAGAGCCGCCCGATGTTCTCGCCCATGATCTTCGAGGCACCGTAGAGCGCGGCCCCGGGCTGCTGCTTGCTCCAGTTCCACGGCGAGCTTTCTTCGGTCGTGTCCGCACCGGTCTCGCCATAGGTGGCGACCGACGAGGAGAACACGACCTTGTCGACCTTGCGGTAGCGGCACGCCTCGTGGACGTTGACCATCCCTTGCACATTCACCGCGATCCCGAGGCACGGATTGAGCGTCAGCGGCAGCGTCAGGAAACCCGCGGTCGCGAAGACGCCGCCAACGCCGTCGAGCGCATCGAACAGCTCATTCACGCGCAGGATGTCGCCGCGGACGAGCTTCACGCGGGGATCGCGTGCAAGCTCCCCCACCATCTCGGGCGAACTCAGCGAATAATTGTCGAATAGGACGACCTCCCGCACGTCCGCCTTGAGAAGATGCTCAGTAATCTGGGCTCCGATCATGCTGACGCCACCCGTGATCAGGAATTTGTTGCCGGCAATTCTCATGGTCTTCCTCCGTCCCTGGCGTTTGTTTGTGCTCAGTCAATTCTCATCAGCGCCGCCGCATCCGGTCACCTTACTACGATGGTCCGGCCATGGTAGGTCATGCTGGTATTAGGAACGGCCCGATCATGAACACCAGCGGTTACGACGTGATCGTCGTTGGCGGCGGAAACGCGGCGCTTTGCGCGGCCCTCACCGCGCGCGAAGAAGGCGCGAAGGTCCTGCTCCTCGAGCGCGCCCCGCAGGAGGAACGCGGCGGCAACAGTTCCTTCACCGAAGGCCTGATGCGGTTCGCCTATGGCGGCACGGAAGACATCCGCGCGCTCTCGCCGGACCTGACGCCGGACGAGCTTGCAAGCGATTTCGGCCGCTATACGGAAGACAAGTTCTTCGACGACATGGCGCGGGTCACGCAGAACCGGACCGATCCGGATCTGTGCGAGATCCTCGTCAGGCAAAGCAACGCCACCATGCACTGGCTGGCTCGCCAGGGCGTGCGCTTCCTTCCCCAATTCGGACGTCAAGCTTTCAAGGTCGACGGAAAGTTCACGTTCTGGGGCGGCGCCACATTGGCGGCCGTCGGCGGAGGGCGGGGCCTGGTCGATCAACTCTATCGCGCGGCCGAAAGAGCCGGCGTCGACATCCGCTACAATGCGTGGGCGAGGGATCTCATTCACTGCGATGACGGCGTGACCGGCATCGTGGTTAAGCTCGACGACGTGACGCGGGAGTTCTCCGCCAGGAGCGTCATCCTGGCCTGCGGCGGGTTCGAGGCGAATGCGGCCTGGCGCGCGCGCCACCTCGGTCCGGGCTGGGATCTCGCAAAGGTGCGCGGCAGCAAATACAATTGCGGCGATGGGCTCGAGATGGCCTTGCGCATCGGCGCGCAGCCCGCCGGCCATTGGTCTGGATGCCACGCGGTCGGCTGGGAACGCTATGCCGACGACTTCGGCAGCTTCGAAACCATGGATGACTACGAGCGCGACAACTATCCGTTCTCGATCATGGTCAACGCGGAGGGCAAGCGCTTTCTCGACGAGGGCGCCGACATCCGAAATTACACTTATGCGAAATACGGGCGCATCATCCTGCAGCAGCCCGATCAGTTTGCCTGGCAGATTTTCGACTCATCGGTCACACACCTGCTCCGTCCGGAATATCGCGCCAGGCGCGTGACGAAGGTGACGGCGAACACGATCGAGGAGCTCGCCGACAAGCTCGGCGACGTCAATCGCGATGCGCTGATCGAGACGATCAAGGCGTTCAATGCCTCGATCACGCGGGAGGTGCTGTTCAGCGCGAACGTCAAGGACGGACGCCGCACGCAAGGGCTCGCCATTCCAAAGTCGAACTGGGCGATCGCACTGGAGAACCCGCCGTTCGAAGCCTACGCGATCACGTGCGGCATCACGTTCACGTTCGGCGGCCTCAAGGTGACGACGAACGCCCAGGTGCTCGACACCGGCCATCAGCCGATCTCCGGGTTGTACACGGCAGGCGAAATGCTGGGTGGGTTGTTCTATTTCAACTACCCGGGCGCGACCGGCCTGACCAGCGGTGCGGTGTTCGGGCGGATCGCCGGACGCAACGCTGCTCAATCCGCGCTCGCCGCCAACCGCGCGGCGAACGTCGCCTGATCGAGACGGGCGAGTTCTGACTATGCTGGCATGCGCATGCCAGTATCTTATCTTCGGCTTTTATCTGCATACTGGAGACCGTTAGAACGTCTCTCGATCAAGAAGACGGATGTGGAGGATCTCGTGCCGAAGTCGCCGTTGCCCTGCACCGTACTGGCCATCTTCGCGCTCTTGCAGTGCGCCTATCCGTGTCGCGCGCAAGATGCCGCCTATCCGACCCAAACGGTACGGTTGATTTCGGCGTTTGCGGCCGGCGGCGGCAACGACTTCATGGCGCGCGAGCTCGCGCACAAATTCGGCGAAGAATGGAACAAGACCGTCATCGTCGAAGACAAGACCGGCGGCAACGGCGACATCGCCACCAACTATGTTGCGCATGCGGCCCCGGATGGACACACGCTGCTGGTGACGACCAACGCGACGATCGTCATCAATCCGCAGCTTTTCAAGAGCGCCATCAACTTCGATCCCGTGAAGGACTTCGCGGCGGTCAGCCTGCTCGCGCGGCAGCCGTTCCTGCTCGTCGTCAATCCGAGCCTTCCGGTGAAGACGCTCGGCGAGCTGATCGACTACGCGCGCGCGCATCCCGATAAGCTCAACTTCGGCTCCTCGGGCGCTGGCGGCGGCGCGCATCTGTCGGGCGAAATGCTCAAGACGTTCCTCAATCTGAAGATGACGCATGTGCCCTACAAAGGCGTGGCGCCCGCATTGCAGGACGTGGTCGCGGGTCATCTCGACTTCATGTTCGCCGCGATCTTGACCGCCAAGCCCTTTGTCGACGACGGGCGGTTGCGCGTGCTCGCCGTCACGAGCAAGACCCGCAATCCATCGATGCCTGATGTTCCGGCCGTGGCCGAGTATCCAGGGCTGGAGAAATTCGAGGCCGATCTCTGGTACGGTCTCCTGGCGCCGGCAGGAACCGACCCCGCCATCGTGCAGAAGCTCCACCAATCTGCGGTTCACGCCTTTGCGGATCCGGCCATCAGGGCACGCTTTGAGTCGTCCGGGACGATCTTGGTCGGAAGCGCACCCGACGAATTCGCGAAGGTCATCAAGGAAGACTTGGAGAAGTGGGCGGCGGTCTTCAAATCCGCCGGCATGACTCAGAACTGACGGACCGCCTCTCTCACCCGTTCTTTCAATCAACGGAGCACCAGTGAAACCAGAAGCGCTAGCGCGGGATTGGCCACGCGACATCTATGACGTCTTCAAGCAGGTCGCGATCGAGCAGATCTCCTACGTGCCCGATGCCGGGCACACGCAGCTGATCAAGGATTGCGAGGCCGACGATGCGATCTCCACGGTGTCGCTGACGTCGGAGGAAGAAGGCGTCGCCATGCTGGCGGGCACCTGGCTCGGCGGCAAGCGCGGCGCGCTGCTGATGCAATCCTCCGGCGTCGGCAACTGCATCAACACGCTCAGCATCATTCAGGAATGCCGCTTTCCGCTGCTGATGATCGTCACGATGCGCGGCGAGTGGGGCGAGTTCAATCCGTGGCAACTCCCGATGGGGCAGGCGACGCCGCAGACGCTCGAGCACGCGGGCGTCATCGTGCAGCGCGTGGATCACAAGGAGGACGTCCGCGACGTGGTGCATGCGGCGGCCGTCATGACATTCAGCTCAAACCGGCCGATCGCGGTGCTGCTTGGCCAGCGTCTGATCGGGTTCAAGGACTGGAGCAAATAGGCATGCCGAGTCGCAATCAAGCAACGATGGACCGGCGCGCCGTGATTGCCGCGATGCTCGCGGGCCGCAAGGACGCGCTGATCGTCGCGGGCCTCGGATCGACCTGTTACGACGCCGGCACCGCCGACCATCCGAACACATTCTATCTGTGGGGCGGAATGGGTTCCGCCGCGATGGTCGGGCTCGGCCTCGCGCTGGCGCAGCCCAGCCGCCGGGTCGTCGTCATTACCGGCGACGGCGAGATGCTGATGGGTCTCGGCGCCTTCGCCACCATCGGCGCCAAGTCGCCGCGCAATCTCGCGCTTATCGTCATCGACAACGAGCACTACAGCGAGACCGGCATGCAGCCGACACACACGCATCGCGGCGTCAGCCTCGCCGGCATCGCCACGGCCTGCAGCTTTCCCAGCGCCGAGACGATCTACACCGAGCAGGAGCTTGCTGCAACGATTCCGGACCTGTTCGGCGGCTCGGCGCTCATGTTCCGCGACGTCAAGGTGGACATGAAGCGCTATCCGATGTCGATCCGGATGCGCGACGGCGCGCACATCAAGAATCGATTCCGCGAAAATCTCCTGGGCCAAAAGGCGTTCGACTAGAAGGCCGGCCGATGAACGCGCCAGAAAAGAGTCACGGGCGGGAATTGGTCGCGTTTGCCCACGGCCTGCGCCTCGGCGACGTGCCCGCCGATATGGTCGAGCGCGCCAAGACCTGTCTCATGGATGCGCTGGGCTGCGGGATTTTCGGCTCCGGCCAGGCTTGGTCGCAGATTCTCGCCGACGAGATGGTGGCGGAAGCGTCCGCCGGTCGGAGCACGGTGATCGGTAGGCCGGAGCTCCTTTCCGCACCGGCCGCCGCGCTCTGCAATGGCACCGCGATCCACGGATTCGAGCTCGACGATCTGATTGCCGAGTCGATCACGCATCCGGCGGGCTGCGTCATCCCGGCCGCCATTGCGGCGGGCGAATCCGTGGGTGCTTCGGGCGCGCGGCTGATCGAGGCGATCATTGCCGGCTACGAGGTGATGCACCGGGTCGGGGCCGCCCTCGGCGTCGAGCCGGCGAAGCGCGGATTTCACACCACCAGCCTGGTCGCGCCGATCGCCTGCGCGGTCGCGGCCGGCAAGATCCTGGACCTGTCGCTCGATCAGCTTCTTTCGGCCGTCGGTCTTGCCTGTTCGGCCTCTTCGGGGATCAAGAGCTTCGCCGCCGGCCACGGCGGAGGAATGGTCAAGCGCCTGCATCTCGGACGCTCGGCGGAAGCCGGCGTACGCATGGCGCAGCTCGCGAGTCGCGGCTTCCTCGGTCCTCCGTCGGCGCTCGATAGCCGCTTCGGCCTCTTGGACGTGTTCGGCGGCACTGGGGCGAGTCCTGAGAAGATGAGCCGCGATCTCGGGCAAACCTGGGTCGTGCGCGACGTCTGGTTCAAGGTCTATCCGATCTGCGGATGGATCCAGCCGGTCGTGCAGCTCGTCGTCGAGCTTCGCGGGCCGCGGCCGCTGACATCAGACGACGTGAAAAGCATTCGGGTCGGCGTCAGCCGCTATGCGGCGCAGAACAATGGCGAGCCCGCGCCGATCGATACGATGGGCGCGCAATACAGCATTCCCTATTGCGCGGCCGTCGCCTTGACCGGCGATCCGCGCGACCCCGCCGGCTTCAGCCCGGACGCCGTGAACGATCCGAGGACGCGCGCGCTCGCCGCCAAGGTGGAGATCGTCGTCGATCCGGCCGTCGAAGCCGTCTATCCGGCACAGTTCGGCGCCAGCGTGGCGCTGACGCGCGCGGACGGATCGGTGTCGCAACGCATGGTGCTCGACTGTCACGGAACGCCGGCCGATCCGTGCAGCCATCAAGAACTGGCAGACAAGTTTCGCCTGCTCGCGGCCTCCCGCCTGCCGGCCGATGCGGTGTCCGATCTCGCGCGTTTGGTCGACATGACCGCCGCTCTGCCCTCGCTGCGCGATCTGACCGGTCCGTTGCGCGCCGTCGGCGTCACCGCGCCCAATAAACGGAAGACGGCATGACGCCGGTCCGTCGCATGGTGCATGCCGTCTTGCTTGCCACGGCGCTTGGCGCGGCCGCGGTGGGCGCGACGCCGGCGCGAGCGGAGACCTATCCCGACCGGCCCATCCATCTCGTCGTGCCATTTCCGCCTGGCGGGCCGGCGGACATCGTCGCGCGGCCGCTGGCAGAGCGGCTGATGGCAGCGCTGGGACAGCCGGTCGTGATCCTCAACAAGCCCGGCGCAAGCGGAACGATCGGCGCGGCGTTCGTCGCAAAGTCAGCTCCGGACGGATACACGCTGCTGCTCGGAACCAGCAACGAATTGACGATGAGCCCGGGGCTTTACGCGAAGTTGCCCTACGACCCGGTCCGCGATTTCGAGCCGATCACCACCCTCGTCCTGTTTCCGAACGTGCTGGTCGTGAACAAGGACTTGCCGGTGCACTCGGCCTCGGAGCTTGTCGCATTGACCCGCGCGCGGCCCGGAAAGATCAGTTACGGCACAAGCGGGACCGGCAGCACAAATCATCTCACGACCGAGCTGTATCGCTTCGCGACCAAGGTCGAGCTCAACTACGTCCCGTACCGCGGCGGCGCGCCCGCCATGGCGGATCTGCTCGGCGGGCAGATCCAGGCCATGTTCGCCACGATGCCGTCCTCGACCGGCCTCATCAATGGCGGCGCGATCCGTGCCCTCATGGTGACGGATACGAAGCGCTGGGCCGCGATACCGGACGTTCCGAGCGCGCCGGAGGCCGGCCTTCCCGAAGTTCAAGTGATCAGCTTCAACGGCGTGCTCGCGCCCGCCGGAACGCCGCGCGACATCGTCCAAAAGCTGCACGATGAGATCGTGAAGATCATGAACACGCCGACGATGACGGCGCGGATGCTCGACCAGGCCGGCGCGGTTTCGACATCCACCCCCGAGCAGTTCGCCGAAATCCTGAAGATCGATTTCGAACGATGGCTGTCCGTCATCAAGACCAATGAAATCCACGTCGAATAGCGAGACGGCATGCCCGGAAGGCGCCATTCAATGACATCTCTTCTCAAAGACGCGTGCGAACGCGAGATCGATCTCGGGCTTGGAGGCAAGAGCCGCTTCTTTTCGCTTGCCGCGCTCGAAGAGAGCGGCTTCGGCAAGATCTCCAGGCTGCCGGTTTCGCTGCGCATCGTCCTGGAGTCGCTTGTCAGGCATTGCGACGGGCGGCGCGTGTCGGAGAGTCAGGTTCGCGCTCTTGCGGGCTGGCAGGCGCGCGCGCCGCGCGAAGGCGAAATTCCGTTCACGGTCGGCCGCATCGTTCTCAATTGCGCCGCCGGCATCCCGTTGCTCGGCGATCTCACGGCGATCCGCGGCGCGATGAAGCGTCTTGGCTACCCGGCGAGCCGCGTGGAGCCGAAGGTCCCCGTCGACATGTTGCTCGACCATACCCTGACTGTCGACTTCCACGGGACGCGTGATGCGCTCGCGCGCAACATGGAACTCGAAATCAGCCGCAATTCCGAGCGATTCAGCTTCGTCAAATGGGCGATGCAGGCCTATCGGGGCATCCGGCTTTTTCCGCCCGGCGCCGGAATCCTGCATCAGGTCAATCTCGAATTTCTGGCCACCGGCATCCTGTTCAAGGACGGCGTGTGCTTTCCCGACACGCTGGTCGGCACGGATTCGCACACCGGCATGATCGCCGGCCTCGGCGTGGTGGGATGGGGCGTCGGCGGCATCGAGGCGGAAGCCGCGATGCTCGGACAGCCGGTGTATTTCCTCACCCCCGACGTCGTCGGCGTGAATGTGACCGGAGCGCTGAAAGCCGGCGTCACCGCGACCGATCTGGTGCTGCACGTGACTGAATTACTTCGCCGTTCCAAAGTCGTCGGCAAGTTCGTGGAGTTCTTCGGCGCCGGCGTTCGCAATCTGACGCTGCCGGATCGCGCGACGATTTCCAACATGTCACCCGAATACGGAGCGACGATCGGGTTTTTCCCGGTCGACGAGCAGACCTGCCGCTATCTGCGGCAGACCGCGCGGTCCGAACAGCAAGTCAAGGCCGTGGAGGCCTATTTCCGCGCGCAGAATTGCTTCGGCGCGCCGATGCCCGGAGAGGTGGATTACACGGCCGTCATCGATCTCGATCTCGGCGCGGTCGAGCCCTGCCTTGCCGGGCCCAAACGGCCGCAGGACCGCGTGCCGCTTTTCGAATTGCGGGCGAGATTCGACGATACGCTGAAGCGGCCGGTGAGCGCGGGCGGCTATGCGGTGGCGGCGGGGGCGAAATCGTCCGCTCCCCGTGTCGCAGGCGCAAGCCGGCCCGAACACGGGGACGTGGTGATCGCCGCCATCACGTCGTGCACCAACACGTCCAATCCGGGCGTGATGGTGATGGCCGGTCTGGTGGCCAAGAAGGCCGTCGAGCGCGGTCTCGCGGCCAAATCGTGGGTGAAGACCTCGCTCACGCCCGGATCGACGGTGGTCAGCAAGTATCTGGAAGAAGCCGGCCTGCAGCGCTATCTCGACGAACTCGGCTTCGTCGTCGCGGGCTATAGCTGCGGGACGTGCGTCGGGGCCTCCGGGCCGATCGACGCGACACTCGAGAAAGCGATACTCGACGATGACGTCGTCGCCTGCGCCGTGCTGTCGGGAAATCGCAACTTCGAATCGCGCATTCATCCCGCCGTACGAGCGGCATTTCTGGCAAGTCCGCCGCTGGTCGTTGCGTTCGCGCTGACCGGCACCGTCAACATCGACATGCAGCTCGAACCGATCGGCATCGGAAGCGACGGCAGCCCGGTCTTTCTGCGCGATCTATGGCCCGCCCAGAACGAGGTCGATGCGGCTTTGGCGATCGCGTCGAGGCCGGAATTTTATCGCGAGGCCTACGGCGCCGATATCGCGGCGCGAAATCCGCTATGGTCGGCGGTCCCGCAGGCATCCGGGGAAATCTATCCCTGGGACGATCGCTCCAACTACATCAAGGAGCCGCCGTTTCTCGGTCCGGAGATGGGACGGATCGTGTTGCGGAATATTCTCGGCGCGCGGGCGCTCGCGATCCTGGGAAATTCCGTGACGACCGATCACATCAGCCCGATCGGGAGCATTAAAGGGACGTCCCCGGCCGGCATCTATCTACGCGGCCTCGGTGTGGCCCCGATCGACTTCAACAATTACGGCGCGCGCCGCATGAATCACGACGTCATGATCCGCGGCGCATTTTCGAACCAGCAACTGAAGAATTTCATGGTGCCGGGCGTCGAGGGCGGCGTCACGGTGCATCAACCCGATGGAGAGCGCACCAGCATCTATGATGCCGCCATGCGCTACAAAGCCGAACAAGTGCCCTTGGTCATCATCGCCGGCGAGGAATACGGCACCGGCAGCGCGCGGGATTGGGCCGCCAAGGCGTCATGCCTTCTCGGCGTCCGCGCCGTGATTGCGAGCAGCTTCGAGCGGATCCATCGCAGCAACCTCGTCGGCATGGGCGTGCTGCCGTGCCAGTTTGGAGCGGGGATGAACGCCGCAAGCTTGAGGCTGGACGGAACGGAAACATTCGATGTCGTCGGGTTGGACGATCATGTGACGACCGGCCAGATTTTGACGCTGGTTATTCGACGCGCCGGCGGAGCGGTTGAAAACATTCCCCTCACGCTCCGGCTGGATACCGCGATGGAGCTCGACTACGTCCGCCAAGGCGGCATCATGCCCTATGTGCTCAACGAGCTGACCAAGGACGCGCCCGCACCGCCGCATAAGCTCGAATGACTCTGATCGCTCCGCGCCGAAGCACAGTGAAGGGGCGGTCCCGAAGCTCAGAGAGCCGACTCTAGCTCGATCGACGGAGCACTTTAATCAGAGGCTCGATCGTTGCGAGCGTATCGAGCCGGTCGATGACTTCGATCGCAGTTTGCACACCGGCCACTCCGATTGCAGGCTCGGCCTGCTCGCGGAATTTTGCCGTCACGGTCTTCTCGTCGAAGGGCCGCGCGGCATCGCCGAGCGGCACCTCGATTTCGGCGCGATGATGCGTACCGTCGGCTAGCTCGATCTCGATCAGAGCCGGCCGGCCGCGCGGGAAACGCTGGTTCAGATCCTCGCTGCCGACGGCCTTTGTCTTGCCGAGAATCGCGACAATGTCGGCGTCACGAAAGCGCTCGCGCGCAAACTGCTGATCCGTCAGCTTTCCGTCCAGGAGCGCCATCGCGACGCAGGCCGGGAGACTATGATCGGCGGTCTCGCGATTGGCCGGCCGGAATTTCGACGGATCGGCGATGTTTGCAAGCTGCGCCGGTCTCATGGTCGCGACGATTCCGGTGACTTGATCCAATCTTCCCTTCAGTTTCGCATGCAGCTCAACGGCCGCCTCGACCGGGGCCTGCAGCGCATACTGCACCGGATAGCGCTTGAGGCTCGCGCGCTCACAGCGCCAGTCGGAAAGTTCCAGGGCGAGCGAGATCGATCCGGGTTTTGCCTGCGCCACCTTGTCGAACAGCCATTCGAGCGAGGCGAGCGGTCCGGTGAAGCCTTGTCCCGCAAGCCGCGCCGCCGTGATCGCCTCGGCTCCGCTGAGCGAGTAGGCGAGCGCCTTCGCCATGCTGAGGTCGCCGGCCAGAAGCGAGTTCAAGGTGAGATGCCGGGCACCGCCAAGCACGCAGCCATGCGCCATCACCTCGGCGCTTTGGCGCCACGCCTTTCCGGCGACGAGCGGCACGACGAAGCCGGCGGCGCTTGCAGGATGCAGTTTGATCGACGGGAACGCGAGGACGTCGCACAGCCGCGCCTCCGCCTCATAGCCGACAACGATCGCCTCGATCAGGTCGCGACCGGAGCCGCCCGCCTCCTCGACGCAGGCCATCGCCGGCGCGATGTTTTCGCTTGGATGGCAAACGTCCTTGGTGAAATACACATCGAGAAAGTCGAGAAAGCGGATCTGTGTGCCGTTGACGAAGGCGGCGCCGGACGCCGTAGTGTGGCGGCCGCTCCCGATGATCGTTGCGCCGCGCTCGGTCGCGGCGACCGAGGGCGTGATCGCCTCGGCGATGCGCACCGGCTCGCTGTCGATCGCACCGAGCGCGCGGCCAAGCGTATCAAGCACGAGCCGCTTCACCGCCGTGATGGTGCTCGCCGGCAGCTTGTCGAATGCGATGTCGGCGGCGAACCGCGCGAGCCGTTGCGCCTCGGTCGGCGCGCTTTCAGCGAGAGCGCGTGTGGCGGGAATCGATGCGCAGGCGAGCAGGCCGGCGGCGCCGCCGAGCAGCTTGCGGCGCGACAGGCGATCGGTCCGTCCCATTGCTTCTCTCCCGCGATAATCTGACGTGTTCGGACGATGGTCGCGCGCCGCGCAGCGCGTTTCAATCCCTGTCGAAAGCGGCTTATGCTGCCACCAAACCGGAAGGGTCAGGGAGAACCGTGCTCATGGACGATTGCACGCCGCGTCGGCGCGCTCGCGCTGCGACGTTTGCGGTCGTCTTCTTTGCATGGACGCTTGCGTGCACCGCTCATGCGGCCGAGCCGCAGTTCGTGCCCTCGGCGGAGTTGCTCGCCGCCGCCAGGATGGAGGGCAAGATCGTCCTCTACACTGCCAACTTCCTCGACACTGAGCAGGCCGTCTCAAAGCGCTTTTCCGAGCGCTTCCCCGGCATACAGATCGAGATCTTGCGAGCGCCGACCGGCTCATTGGTCACACGCATCCAGACCGAGGCGGCTGCCAACCGGATGATCGCCGACGTCATTGATTTTACCGACCGTCCACAGGCGCGGGCGATGGTCGAGCTGTTCGCGCCTTATGCGCCGCCGAATGCCGCCGACTATCCCGATATCGCCCGCACGACCGACCGGTTGTGGCCACGATCCGGCAACGCCTGGACGATCACGTACAACTCCGAGCTTGTGAAGGACCCGCCGAAGTCCTGGGCCGATCTGGCGAAGCCGGAATTCGGCAAGATGCATCTGGGGCAGACCGTGGTCGCGGCCGGTGGAGGTCCCTTCGCCCGGGCCATGTTCGAACGCAAGGTGCTGGGCGAGGACTACTGGGTGAAGCAGGCCGCGCTCAAGCCGGCGCTGTTTCCGAGCCAGGCCCCAATGGTCGATGCCATGATCCGCGGCGAGATCGGCATTGCGCCGTTGGTCACCGTGCTCGCCATTCCGCTGACCGCTCAGGGCGCGCCGCTGAAGTGGTTCTTTGCGCCGGAGGGCGTTCCGGTCACGGTGTTCTGCGCCGGGATGGCGAAGGGCGCCGCGCATCCCAATGCCGCGCGGCTGTTTCTCGACTGGTCGCTGTCGCGCGAGGGTCAGGCGCTGATGGTCGAGCTCGGGTCGTTCTCCAGCATGGCCCAGGCCCCGATGCCACCGGGCGTCGACGCCGCGACGATCAAGACCTGGTACCCCGACGACGAGGTCGAAAAGATAATCAAGTCCTGGACCGACGACTGGAACAAGGCCTACGGCTATCGCCAATAAGGCCGCTCCTGCCTTGCCGCATCACCCGTAACTCACGGAGGCCACCGTGCTCACCGTCACGCGCGACATGATTTTGCCCACCACCATCACCGGCTCCTATCCGCGGCCGCTCTGGTTCGACCGCAGCCTGGAGGGCCGGTCGTTCAAGTCCGCGCTCGGCGATTCGTTGTTCCGCGAACAGTATCTCGACGCGGTCGCCAGCATCATCGCCGAGCAGGAGTCCGCCGGGCTCGACATCGTGACGGACGGCGACAGCCGCTTTGATCTGACCGTGGGCGGCAAGTCCTGGTTCTTCTATCCGATCGAGCGTCTCGGTGGCATCACCGGCCATCGTGACACCTCGCGGGGCTGGATGTCGCGCCATGGCCTGCGCCCCGGCAAGATTCTTTGGGAGGTGCAGGAAGCCTATCAGCCCGGCGTGGTCGGCGAAAAGCTCACGCGCGGGCCGCTCGAATACGCCGCAATCTGGCAGGTGGCGCAACGCATGACCGACCGGCCGGTGAAGTTCGGCGCGATCTGCGCGCCCTCGATGGCCGGGATGCTGTGGAACGCGTACTACAAAGACGACAAGGAGATGATGCTCGACCTTTGCGACATCATGAACGCCGAGCTGCGCGACATGGCGGCGGCCGGCTGCCCGTTGATCCAGGTGGAGGAGCCGCCGCATCATATGCGCGCGCAGCAGGCAGAAACCACGGATGCCGATCTCGAGTTTCTCACTGAGGCCTTCAATCGGCAGCTTACCGGCGTCAACGCCGAGATCTGGGTGCATACCTGCTGGGGCAATCCGAACCAGCAGCGCGTGCATTGGAAGGTCCCGAGTTACGAACGCGCGCTGCCGCATCTCCTGCAGCTCAACTGCGATGTGCTGACGCTCGAATGCGCGAGCTCGGAGGGCAAGGATCTGCCGCTCTTCAAGCACATCAAGACCGACAAGAAGATCGCGATCGGCGTGGTCAACCATTGCGACACGGTGGTTGAACCGGCCGAGCACGTCGCGGCGCTGATCCGCAAGGCGCTGGAATTCATCCCGAAGGAGCAGCTCATCATCTCAACCGATTGCGGCTTCGGCCGCGAGGGCCTGTCGCGGCGCATCGCGTTCTACAAGTGTGTGGCGCTGGTCGAGGGCACCAATATCGTCCGGCGCGAGCTCGGCCTGCCGGAAGCGCGCGTGCGCGCAGCCGATCCGAAGCTGTGGTTTGCCGGGCGGGAAGCCGCTCGGTGATTTTTCTCACTCGCCGGGCAGAAAGTGCACGTGCTCCGGCGCCACCGAAAGCGTGATCTGCTCGCCGACGCGCACGGGCGCATAGCCGAGCACCATCACGCATTGCCGGCCGATCTCGGTCTCCACTTGCAGCTCGAGCCGATCGCCCAGCAGCGTGATCTCGGCGATGCGGCCCGCGAGTCCGGCGCCGTCCGGCAGTCCGATGCGCCAGGCTTCGGGCCGAACCATGCAGGCGACGTCGCGCCCGGCGGCGGCGCGTCCGGCGAACGAGCCGCGCGCGATGATGGCACTCGCGCGAACCGGCACGAGCTCGTCAGCGCCCGCCGCATCGCGCGCGGCGGCCTCGAATATGTTCGCCTTGCCGAAGAACTCGGCGACGTAGCGCGTGTTGGGGCGCCGATAGAGCGCTTCGCCCGGCCCGCTCTGCTCGAGGTGGCCGTTGCGGAACAGGAAGATATCGTCGGCAAGCGACATCGCCTCTTCCTGATCGTGGGTGACGAAGATCATCGTGGCGTTGAGGCGCCGCTGCAGCTCGCGTAATTCGGTTCGCATACCGACGCGCAATTTCGCATCGAGATTGCTGAGCGGCTCGTCCAGAAGAACGAGTTCCGGCTGGTTGACGAGACAGCGCGCGATGGCGACGCGTTGCTGCTGGCCGCCCGACAGTTGCGTGGCGCTGCGCTGCTCCAGCCCTTCGAGACCGACCAGCCGCAAGACTTCTAGCACGCGCGGCCGTGCCTGCGCACTCGGCACGCCGTGGGCTCGGAGCGGCAGCGCGACGTTCTCATAGACCGTCATGTGCGGCCAGATCGCATAAGATTGAAAAACCATTCCAAGGTTGCGGCGCTCCGGCGGCACGTTGATCCGCTCGTGCGAGGAGAACACCGTCCGGTCATGGATGCGGATCGCTCCAGCGCTCGGTTCCTCCAAACCCGCGATGCAGCGCAGGATCGTCGTTTTGCCGCACCCGCTGGCGCCCAACAGCACCGATATCGCGCCCGCGCGGAACGAGACCGTGAGATCGGAGATCACCTCGACGTTGCCGAACGACTTGGCGAGGCGTTCGATAGCGACGCTCGCAGCGGCTCCCTGCGAGGTTTGTGTCGATGAACGCTCAGTCGCTGACATGGCGGGGTCCGGCGTCGGAAAAACTAGAGCGTGAGCGGGTCGCGGCCTTGCGCATGTCGCCGTCAATCCGCCGGTGGATATCTGCCATACCGGCTTCCGTCTCGCTATCCGCCACGTTCAGCGTAAAGTCCGTGATGCCGCTCGGATAACGCAGGAGCGGCCAATGGGAGCCGGCGGTGCCTCATCGCGGAGGCGACGTTTCGAGCATCCCGATTCCGGAGAGGGAACGAACGTGAAATCATCAATTCAGCATTGCACGTGGCCGGCGCGGCTCGCCGCGGTCGTGCTGGCATCCATTTTCGCGATGTCCGGCGCGGCGAGGGCCGCCGACCCCGCGCTGATCGCGGCGGCCGAGCAGGAGGGCCAGATCGTCGTCTACGGTGGCGACATCAGCGAGACGCCGCATCAGGTTAAGCGCTTCATGGAGCTCTATCCGAAAATCAAGGCGACGTTCGTCGTCGCCGGCGGCTGGCAGCTTTACAATCGCTACATGTCGGAATTCTCCGCCGGGCAGGCGGTCGCGGACGTCTTCACCAATGTCGAAGACACGCTCCTCACGCTCGATGCCGGCGGACATATCGCTCCCTACCGTCCCGACGCCGCGAAGAACTTCCCCGCCGATATCCTGGTCGGCAATACCGTCAGGACGAAGCTCGGATATGCGGCGCTGGTCGCCAACACGGATCAGATGAAGGGGCTGCCTGTTCCCGACGATTGGACGAGCTTCGCGACGCCGCCGAAGGCCTGGGAAGACCGGATCGCCTATGTCGATCCGCGTGGATCGTCCGTGGCGTTCATGGTTCTTGCCGCGCTGGTGCAGAACTACGGCGAGGAGAAGACGCGCCAGATCTATCTCGGCCTCAAGAGCATGCGCTCCGAAGTCTCCATGAACACGCCGGGCAGCGTCGCCAAGGTCGTGTCCGGCGAGCGGCCGCTGATGATGTACATCCTCACCAACCACCTCGGCGACGCGTTGCGCAATGGTGCGCCGCTGGAGTTCAAGATTCCGGCGTCCGGCGCGATCCCCTTCTATTTTTCGGCCGGCGTGCTGAAGAATGCGCGCCATCCCAATGCCGCCAAGCTCTATCTCGAATTCATGCTGAGCGAGGGACAGGACGTCATCATCTCGCGCGGCGAATACGCGTTGCGCAATGGCGCGCCCGCGCCGCAGGGCCTGCCGCCGCTCGACAAGGTCAAGCTCATGCATTTCGATCTGACGAAGGCGCTCGCCGACCAGAAGAAGCTGATCGCCTGGTGGCAGGACGTCACCGGCATCCAGTGAGAGCGACGACCGGTCGCGAGGCTCGAAGCGCACATGCGATACATCCGGCGCTACGGCCTGTTCGGATTGGCAACGGCGGCAATGTTTCTCATCGTCGTCGTCCCGCTTGCGATCGTGCTGATCCAGGGATTCATCGTCTACGACGCCGGCGCCTGGCATTTCACGCTGAGCCATGTGGCGGTGGTGCTCGGACGTTGGCCTTACTGGATCGCACTCCTGAACACGATGATCATCGGGCTCGGCGCGACGGCGATCGCCTGCATGGCCGGCGTCCCCATGGCCTGGCTGTTCGCGCGGACGAATCTGCCGGGACGCGGCTTGCTGGAAAATCTCGCCACGATCCCGATCTTCATTCCGCCGTTCGTCGGCGCGGTCGCGTGGATTCTGCTGGCGGCGCCGCGCATCGGCGCCTTCAACTATCCGTTCCGTGTCCTGATCGGCGCCGAGCCGTTCAACGTCTACACGCTCGTGGGGATCGGCTGGGTCGTCGGCATTTATCTCGCGCCGTACGTGATGATGATCGTGGCCGCCGCGCTGCGCAGCATGGACCCGAGCCTCGAGGAGGCGGCGCAGGTTTCCGGCTTGAGCCGGTTCCGCACCGCGACCACGGTGACGTTGCCGCTGGTCGCGCCCGCGATCCTGTCCGGGGCCGTGCTGGCGTTCGTCATCACGATCGGTCTGTTCGGGACGCCGGTCGTCATCGGCTGGGCGCGGCAGCTCTATTTCGTGACCTCGCGCATCTATCTCGCGTCGCAGGAAGTGCCGCCGGCGCTGGGCGTCATGGCGATCCTTGCTCTCTACCTGATCGCGCTGTCGCTGCTCGCCACGATGCTGCAGCGGTGGCTGCTCAAGGGACGCTCCTTCGTCACCGTGTCGGGCAAGGGCTTTCGCGCACGAGCGATCATGCTCGGCACATCGCGATATCTCGCGGCCGCTTCGGTCTGGCTCTACTGCTTCTTCACGATCATCGCGCCCATCGCGGTTCTGATCGCGGCCGCGCTCTCGACATTCACCTGGTCGGGGCGGTTCACGATGACGAACTTCCAGTATCTCTGGAGCTCGCAGGACGTGCGCGAGACGCTGCAGAACAGTCTCGCGATCGCGCTCGTCGCGGCCACGATCGGAACCGTGATCGGGATCGCGATCTCGTGGACGACGCAGCGCACGCGGCTGCCGTATCGTCAGGTTTTGGAATATCTCGCGGTGCTTCCCGTCGCGGTGCCGGGCATCGCGTTCGGCGTCGGCGTCGCGCTGTTCTGGATGCGCATGCCGGTCGCGGTCTACGGCACGCTCTGGATCATCGTGCTCGCCTTCATCGGCCGCTTCTCGGGCTATGCGGTGCGCAGCATCTCGTCGAGCATCGTTCAGGTCCATCCCGAACTCGAGGAGAGCGCGCGGATCGCCGGGTATGGCTGGGTCCGCACGTTCACGCACATCACGCTGCCGCTGATCCGTCCGAGCATCGTGGCGAGCTGGATGCTGCTCTTCAGCATCTTCATCACGGAGCTGTCGATGGTGATCCTGCTCTACACGGCGGAAACACGGACGTTCTCGGTCCTGTCGTTCGAGGTCTGGAACGTCGGCAACTTCTCGCAGGTCGCGAGCCTGTCGCTGCTTCAGCTCGTCATCGGCGTGACGGTGCTACAGGCTGTGCAATTCCTCTGGCCGCAGCGGACCGTTCATGGCTAGCGCGGCGCGACGATTTCCTGGATGAATGACGAAAACACCCGTGAAAGAACCAAAACGGAGACGGCGATGAGCGAGAATATCGGCGAGAACATCACGCGGCGTCTGGCGGAGCACGTCGCGACGCTGCGCTACGAGGACATACCGCCGTCCGTCATCGAACGGGCCAAGCTGTTCGTCGCCGACTTCGTCGGCATCGCGGTGCGCGCGGCCTATGACGCCGCGTCGACGCCGCCGATGATCGCCGCGGCCGAAGCGCTCGGCGGCGCCGGGAAGGACGGCGCGGGCGCGACGATCTTCTCCACGCGCGGCCGTTTCGCCCCGCCGGTCGCCGCGCTGGTCAACGGCGCCATCGGACACTCGATGGACTTCGACCCGATGAACACGCCGGCATCGCTCGCGCCGAGCCCGTCCACCATGCCGGCGGCTTTCGCCGCCGCGGAAATGTGCGGCGCGAGCGGACGCGACGTCCTGACCGCGATCGTCGCGGGCTACGACGTGACCTGCAAGATCAGCCAGGCGCTCGGTCCGGCCGCCATGTACGAGCGCGGCTTCCATCCGACCGCGGTCGCGGGCTGTTTCGGCGCCACGGCCGCAGCGGGGCGCGTGCTCGGACTTTCGGTCGAGCAGATGATGCACGCGTTCGGGATCGCGCTGTCGGAGGCGGCAGGCTCGATGCAGTACTTGCGCAACGGCGCGTGGACCAAGCGCTTCCAGGCCGGCAACGCGGGCCGCAACGGCCTCGTCGCCGCGACGTTCGCGAAACACGGCTTCACCGGCGCGGTGGATCCGCTGGAAGGCCGGTTCGGGCTGTTCCACGCGTACGTGCCGGACGCGAAGCCGGAATTTGCCGTCGCCGGACTGCGCGAAATCTGGGAAGTCGCGACCACGGGCATCAAGCCCTATCCGGCGTGCCGCCTGTCGCACGCACCCGCCGACCTCGCGGCGGGGTTTTACACCGAGCATGGAGATCGCAGCGACGACATCGCCGAGATCGCCGTCGGGCTGAGCAATACCGGGATGGTGCTGACCGGGGCACCGCAAGAACAGAAGCGCGAGCCCAAGAGCGTCGTCGACGGCCAGTTCTCCACGCACTTCACGGCCGCCGTGATGCTGCGGCAGGGAAAGCTCGAATGGGACGACTACAACAGGCAGCTCGCCGACCAGCGCACGCTAGCGCTGACGCGGCGCGTGACCGCGTTCGAGGACCCGCGCGTCGAAGCCAACTACCCGAACCTGCTGTCAGGCTCGCTCAAGATCGTGATGCGCGACGGAACGGTGCATGAGAGCTTCCAGCGCGTGCCGAAAGGCGATCCGGAGAACTTCGTGACGGCCGAAGAGGTGCGCGGCAAGTTTGCGTCGCTCGTGAGCCCATGTCTCGGCGAGGCCGGAGAGGCGGCGCTGTTCGACGTCGCGATGCATCTGGAGCAGCGCAGCGTCGCCGACCTGTTCGCCGCCACGATGGCGTCGGAGCCGCGGCGAGCCATCGCCACGGGTTAGCCGGCTATGAAAAAGCCCGAGGTTTTCAACCCATTCGTCATCTTGGGATTGTTTCCGGCTTATAGCTGACAGCCTATCCGCGATTTCCGCCCAGCCCGCCAAACCGTTTGCCTTTAGCGATGCGATCGTAGCTCAGATCGGCGAACTCATCGTCTGTCCTGCCGTCAAGCAGCCACTGCGAGAGGTGCCGCGACAGGCCGGGAGCGATCTTGAAGCCATGCCCGCTGCCACCGCAAAAGTCGGCGTAACCTTCGAGCCCGGCACGCGGTCCGACGAACGGATAGAAATCGGGCGTGATGTCGTAAAGCGCCGCGTACGCACTCATGAATTTCGCGCCTTCGAGATTTGGCAGGCGCTTGGCATTCTTCTCGAAAGCCAGCATGCGGAAGTCGTCGTCCATCGTGCGCTTGTAGTTATAAGGATCGACGTCGAAATAGGGTTTTGGATATCCGAGTCCGAGGATAAAGCGGCCGTCGCCGAGTGCTCGGCAATAGGCGGCCTCGATGGCGGTCGAGAAGGAGCATTCCGGCATCGGCCGGTTGGGGCGAACCTGCCAGATCGCGTCCTGCTCGCGCACCGCGCGGAGCTGAAGCTCAAGCTCCGCGGTGGCGGCAAGAAATTTGGACCACGGGCCTGCGGCATTCACCACAATGCCGGCTTCGATTGGACCATCGTCGAGCATGATCCCGGTGATGCGGTTCCTGTCTCGCGTAAGGCTGCGACAAGGCGTGCGGAAGCGGCTTTCACCCCCGAGATTTTCGAATGCAAAATGAAAGGCCTCGGTCGTCTGCACCGGATCGGCGTAACCGCTGTCCGGCTCGTAAAGCAGACCGCCCACGCCTTCGGTGTTGAGCCACGGCGCCTTCTCGGCGGTCTCGCGCTCCGTAAGGAGTCCGCATTTCAGTCCAAGTCCGCGCTGCATCGTGATATTGCGCTCGGCGGCCTCGACCATGTCCGGCGGAAGCGCGAGGAACCAGCCCTTCCTCTTGAAGCCGCCGTCCTTGCCCAGGAGTTCCTTCATGTTGGCAAACATGTCGAGGCTTTCCATCGCCATGCGCACCAGCACCGGCTCGGAATAATGCATGCGGACGACGGCGGCGCTATCGCGCGTCGGGCCGTTGGCGACGCCGGGCTCGCGATCGATGAGGAGGACGCGCTTCATGCCGCCTTTCTTGAGATGATAGGCGGTGGCGGTGCCGCTTACTCCGGCGCCGACGACGATCGCATCATAGCTTTGAGCCATCTCTTCCCCTCCGCTCCGCGATCGAAATCCGCATCGAGGCTGCCCCGATTGCGCGCTGCAAAAAGACACGCGGTGTCGCCGAAGATTATTACACACGCTAAATTATGACTCAAGCGCGCGAGGCCTCTTGCGGGAATATAGGACGTCGGCTTGCGAGGAAAGCGGGGAGCATTTGCATCCGCGCGGCTGGACGACCGAGCGTTGCGATAATAGTTTGTCTGACCCATGGCCAAATTTAAGAAGTCACGTCCGGCACGTCCGCCGCAAAAACGCGTACGAACGGGGATTCGCGGCCGTCCCAAGGGCACCGGCACGCACGCGATCTACGTCGAGTTGCGGCGCCGCATCCTGCGGCTCGACCTCGCGCCGGGCGTCGATTTGGACGAGCAGGCGCTGGTGCGCGAGTTCAAGCTGTCACGGACCCCCGTACGCGAGGCCCTGCTGAAGCTCGCGCATGAGGAACTGGTCGAGATCATCCCCAATCGCGGCACGCGCGTCGCGACGTTGCAATTTCACGAGGTGGGTGAGATCTTCGATTCGCTGGAAATCGCCATCCGCATCACGTCGCGATGGGCGGCGCTGCGGCGCACGCCACAGCACCTGGAGCTTATCCGGCAACACAGCCGCGAATTCGCCGAGGCTGCGGCAGCCGATCACTTCGACAATATGAGCGATGCCAATCGCGGCTATCATCTGGCGATCGCCCAGGCGGCGGGTAACCGCCATTTCCTGAAGCTCCTAGACTCGTTGCTCTCGATCACCGTGCGTTACGCCTATATGACGCTGGCCCGCGGATCGACCATCACGGACATGTTTCCCGGCGGCTTCAATCAAATCCTCGCCGAGCATGACGAGCTGATCGGGCTGATCGAATCCGGCGACGCCGCGGGCGCCGACAGGCTCGCCGGACAGCATTTGCGCTTGTTCCGCGCCAAGGTGATGCGGCTGATGAACCTTGACCTGGCGGAGAAAACCCCGCTGGACGACATGCCGCAAGCGAACTGAACCCGCGGTGCCTCAGTCCTCGGCATAGTCGAAGGCGTCGCGGTCGGCTTTCAGCGCCGCGAGCTTTACGCCGTCTAGGCCGTAATGACGCTGCATGTAGTCCGCGGAAAACTTGCCGCTGGTCCAATCCAGCGCCAGTAGTTTGCGATCGCGCTCCTTGCTGTCGCCGTAGCCGCCCGCGCCAGGACTTTGGACGACGATCCGCAGGTTCGGTCCGCATTCGATCGGTGCGGGTTTGGATTCCAGCTTGGTGATCGTTCCGTTGTCGTCGATCAGCAGATAGTCCCCCGGAGCGCCGGCTCCTCCGCCATGGATGCCCCAAGGAGGGTTGTGGTATCGCTCGCAAGCTCCGGTGAAGATGCAGGTATGCCCGAGGGGCCGGATCACCCGCCTGAGCGCGAGCCCGCCGCGGTATTTCCCCGGGCCGCCGGTGTCCTGCGGCAGGCTGTATTCCTCGACCAGTAACGGAAATTCCGTTTCCATCACCTCGATCGGCGTGTTGGACGTGTTCGGGATATGCGCCTGAACGCCGTCCTTCCCATCCTTGAAGGAGCGACCGCCGCACCCGCCGCCATAGGTCTCGAAATAGAGATAGTCCTTGCCGTTGCGCGGGTCGGTCCCCGACACGATCGCCATCGTGTTGGAGCCGTTGCTTGCGCCCGCAACCGCATGCGGCAACGCATGCGCGAGCGCGCCGATGACGAGGTCGACGACGCGCTGGCAGGTGTGGGTTCGCGCCGCCACGGGAGCCGGGAAGGTCGGGTTGAGAAGCGAGCCGGGCTCGGCGATGACCTCGATCGCGTTCAAGATACCTTGGTTGCACGGAATCTCGCGATCGAGGAGCGCCATCAGCACATAGGCGATGGAGGCCTCAACGGCCCGCAAGGGAGAATTGATATTGCCCTTCACCTGCGGCGAGGTCCCGGCGAAGTCGAATTTGATGCTGCAGCCGCGGACCGAGATTTTCAGCTTGAGCAGGATGTTCTTGGTGCCGACGCCGTCATCATCAAGAACGTCCTCGAAGACGTAATCGCCGTCCGGAATCGTGTCGATGGCGCGCCGCATCCGCGCCTCTGTCCGCTTGATGATTTCGCTCGATGCGGCCTTGATCTCGGCGACGCCATGCTTCGCGGCAAGCTCCCGGAAGCGCTCGATCCCCAACCGGCATGCCGCGATCTGGGCGAAATAATCGCCGCGCCGCTCTTCCGGGTTCCGAATATTGAGCAGCACGATGTTGAGGATATCCTCGTTCAGCTTGCCTTCGCTGAACAGCTTCACGACCGGCAGACGCAGTCCCTCCTGGAAAATCTCCGTCATGTTGCTGGACATGCTGCCGGCGACCATGCCGCCGATATCGGCGTGATGGGCGATGTTGCAGGAAAAGGCGGCGAGCTCGCCGTCGACGAAGATGGGCGCGGCGTAATTGATGTCGGGAAGGTGGCTTCCGCCCGCGACATAAGGGTCGTTGGAGATGAAGATATCGCCCTCGCGGATATCTTCGCGGGGAACGGTCTTCAGGATCGTGCTGATGTGCCCCAGCATGGAGCTGATATGGATCACCTGGGTGCGAGTCGCTTGGACGATGGTCCGCCCGTCGATGTCGACGAGACACGTAGAGTGGTCGTGCCGCTCTTTGATGTTCGTCGAGTAGGCGCTTTTCATCAGCGCGTAAAACGTTTCGTCCGCGATCGACAGCAATCCGTTATGGACGACTTCAAGCGTGATCGGGTCGAGTTCGACAGATTGGGCGTTCATCGGTTGATCTCGATCAGGAGGTTCAGGTGATCGTCCACCCGCACCACGTCGCGGGGGAAGACGAGCGTCGTCGTGTCCATCTGCTCGATCACGGCCGGCCCGTGCATCTCCTGGCCGACCGATAATTGCTCGCGGCGATAGATCGGCGTGTCGAGCGGCGCGTCGGGCGCGAACCAGACCTTGCGCTGCCCGATCGGCTGCCCGGGCGTTCCGGCCTTCGCCTTGCGCGCCGCGTGCTGGCGATGGCGCCGGCCGCCCGCCTTCATGCGGCAATTGAGGATCTGGACCGGATCGCGCGGATTGTAGAAGCCGTAGGTGCGCTCATGCTCGGCGAAGAACATCTTCTGCAGCTCGGCCATCGCCGGCAGCGGCGGCAGCTCGCCGCGCGTGCCGCCCGTAATCGGCACCGACAGTTCGAAATTCTGCCCGACATAATGCATGTCGAGCGAGACCTGCACGTAGCGGCGCTCGGTCGGAATGCGCTCGTCCTCGAACCATTGGCCGGCACGCGCATGCAACGCGCGCAGATTGGCTTCCAGCTCCGCGATCGATGCGTCTTCGCGCACGAGCACGCGCGACGTGCGGACAAAGTCCTCCTTCAGATCGGAGACGTTCAGCCCCGCCGCGCACAGGATGCCGGGCGCCGGCGGCACGATCACTTCGCGCATGTCGAGGCTCGCCGCGACTGCGCTGGTGTGCAGCGGCCCGCCGCCGCCGAAGGCCAGCAGCGACAGATCGCGCGGATCGTAGCCGCGATTGACCGAGATCGCGCGGATGATTCTCGCCATGTTGGAGACGACGATCTCGATGATGCCGTGCGCAGTATGCTCGAGCGTCAGTCCGAGGCGGTCGGCGATCGGCTGGACGGCGCGCACCGCCGCGTCGTGGTCGAGCTTCATCGAGCCATCCAGCAGGCCGTCCGGACTCAATCGTCCGAGCACCAGATTGGCGTCCGTCACCGTCGCGCGCTCGCCGCCGAGGCCGTAACAGGCGGGGCCCGGATCCGCGCCGGCGCTGATCGGGCCGACTTTCAGCCGGTCGTCACGGTCGAAATGCGCGATCGAGCCGCCGCCGGCACCGATCGTGCTGATGTCCACGGACGGCAGCCGGACCGGAAGGCCGCCGATCAGCTTGTCGTAGCTTTGCGCCGGCATCAGGTCGCGCACCAGGGCGACGTCCGCGCTGGTGCCGCCCATGTCGAAAGTGACGACGTGAGGGCGGTTCGCGAGCCGGGCGATCTCGAGCGCGCCGAGTACGCCCGCCGCCGGACCCGACAGCGCGGTGCGGATGGGGAAACGCTGCGCCTTATCGATCGACATCAGCCCGCCGCTCGACTGGCTGATCACGATATCGGCCTGCGGAATGGCCGCCCCCACCCGGTCCGCCAGATTGGTGAGGTAGCGCTGCATCATCGGTTGCAGATAGGCATTCTGCGTTGTCGTCGAGGTGCGCTCGTATTCGCGAAACTCGGGCTGCACGTCCGACGACAGCGAAATGAATTTTCCCGGCGCGGCTTGCGCGAGAGCAGCGCCGATCCGGCGTTCATGATCCGGCGTCAGATAAGCGAACAACAGGCTGACGGCGAATGCATCGACATCGCTCTCGAGCGCGAGCTTCACCACCCGCTCGATCTCGGCGTCGGTGAGCGGCACGCGGACCTTGCCATCGGCGCCCACGCGCTCGTCGATCTCGAAGCGCCGCGTGCGCGGCACCACGGCCGGTGGCCAATCGGAATACATGTCGAAGAAGCCGGGCCGCGTCTGGCGGCCGATCTCGAGCACGTCGCGGAACCCTTTGGTGGTGATCAGCGCGACCCGCGCGCCCTTGCGCTGGATCAGCGTGTTGGTGCCGACCGTCGTGCCATGGCCGACCTGCGCGACGGAATCCGCGGAGGTCCCGAAGCGCTCCATCATGGTCTTGAGGCCGTCGACGATGGCGTTCGCCGGGTCCTTCGGCGTCGACGACGTCTTGAAGGTGACGTTCTCGCCGGTGTCATCGTCATACGCGATGAAATCGGTGAACGTGCCGCCGACGTCAACGCCAACCCAGATCGCCATGATCACCCGCTATTATATTTTACTCTGTATTATAATATTTGGATGACGTCGGAAGCGCAAGTTTTGCTTCGGCCGTCATGACGCCGAGGCGGCTTGCGCGGCGCCAAGGATCGCGGGCACCGCAAGTCCTCCGTCTCCGAGTCGCCTTTATCGTCGCGCCGCCTCAAGCGGACCTACTTGTTTCGCAGGCCGCTCGGGAGAGAAAGCGCGATCACGCCGGCGAGGAACATTCCAAGCGAGAGCGCCATCAAGGCCCAGGTGAAGCTTCCGGTCGCTTCCCGGATATATCCGACGATATAGGGCCCGACGAAGCCGCCCAGATTGCCGATGGAGTTGATGAAGGCGATGCCGCCCGCGGCGGCCAACCCCGTCAGGAACTTGTTCGGAAGCGTCCATATCAGCGGCAGAACCGCGTAGATGCCCGCCGCCGCGATCGCCAGCGGTATGAGTGCGATCAGTTGCGTTCCCAGCAGCGCGCTGACCACGAAGGCCGCCGTGGCGACGAAGGCGGGCACCGCGAGATGCCACCTGCGTTCGCCCAGCCGATCGGACCTTCGTGTCCAGATCGCCATCGTGATGGTGGCGAGAAGATAGGGCCCCGCTACGCCCCAGCCGACCGCCATATTCGAGAGGCCGAAACTCTTGACGATCGTCGGGAGCCACAAGCCGATGCCGTAGATTCCGATGACGGTGCAAAAGTACAGCGCGTTGATCAGAAGGACGCGCCCGGAGAGCATCGCCTTCCAAATGTCCTCGTAGCCGACCTTCAAGGCTTGCGCATTATCGGCAGCGACGACTTTCTCGAGCCAGTTTCGTTCGTCCGGGNNAACATGAACTGCCAGCCGCGCAAGCCGAAGATGCCGTCGAACGACAGGAGGTAGGTGGACAGCGGCGCAGCGATGACAGTCGTCCCGGGCGATGCCATGAGATAGGTGCCGATGACCTTGCCGCGCTGCGCGGCCGGCACCCAGGCTGCCAGATAATAGAAGATGCCGGGCGTGAAACCCGCTTCGGCGAGGCCGAGCAGAAATCGCAGGGTGTAGAAGGTTGTCGAGGAATTCGTGAAGGCCATCGCGGCCGAGATGATTCCCCATGTGATCATGATCCGGGAGATCCAGATCGGCGCGCCGACACGCGCCAGGATCAAGTTGCTCGGCACCTCGAACAGGAAATAGCCGATGAAGAATATTCCCGCCGCAAAGCCGTAGACCTCGGGCGTGAAGCCGAGGTCCTTGTTCATTTCGAGGGCGGCAAAGGAGAGATTGATGCGGTCGATCAGATTGACCACGAAAAGCAGCATCAAGAACGGCACAATGCGCCAGATGACTTTGTTGACGACGCGATGGCCGAACTCTCCGTCGGCTGCCAGCGGGTCCGCACTTGTAAGATCTTGTTGGACGAGTCCCGTCATCGTGCTCCCCCTGTGAATGAACGGGCTTAGTTGCGCCCCTCACATTGGCGCCGTGCCCATGTGCCGGTTCGAGTGGCGCAACGGCGAACGCTCCCGCTATTGAATACTATACACGGTAAATATTGACTAGGAAGGCGGCCGACGCATGTTCCCGGCTTTTGTTTTGGTTTTCATTTCCGACGCAGGCGAGGACAGTGGCCGACGGCGCCGTCTCCGCCGGTGAACGCTGTGTTATTGCCGATCGCGGTCTGAAATTTCAGCAACCTCAGGACTGAAAGACTGTCCAATGCACGCGGGAAATTCAGGCGACGTGTGCCGGCCATAGCGATCCTATTGGCGAGCGCTGGTATTGCGGCGGCGGCCATGGTGCTCATCGTCTGCACGGTGCTGCCGGTCGCGCTAGTCTATCGCCTGTTACGACGGCACGAAACTTCGATGATGTGAGGAAACCGATGATCGATCTGGGAAGCGATACCGTAACGCACCCGACTGAGGAGATGCGCGAAGCGATGCTTCGCGCCGAGCTTGGCGACGACTCGCGCGAAGGTGACCCGACCGTGCGCCGGCTGGAAAGGCTCGCTGCTGACCGCACCGGCAAGGAGGATGCGCTGTTCGTAGCGAGCGGCACGATGTCAAACCTCGTGGCGCTGCTCGCGCATACAGGCCGTGGCGGCGAGGTGCTGCTAGATGCGGAGTCACACTTCATGCGCAGCGAGATGGGCGGTATCGCGTCGCTTGCGGGACTATTCTATCGCACGATCCCTTCGACGCGCGGCGCGCTCGACCTTGCCGAGTTGCGCGAGAAATTGAGCGAGAAGCTCAGCCGCAACAAGCTCGCAACCGCACTCGTCTGCGTCGAAACGACCCACAACAGCGCGGGCGGTGCGGTCCTGCCGCTCGACCATATGGCCGAGCTGCGAACATTGACGGCGGAGAAAGGCATTTCTGTTCACATCGACGGCGCGCGCCTGTTCAACGCGGCGATCGCGCTCGGTGTGCCGGCGGCCGAGATTGCAAAGCATGGCGACAGCGTCGGCTTCTGCGTCAGCAAAGGCCTCAGCGCGCCATTCGGTTCGGTGCTGTGCGGATCGGCTGCTTTCATCGAGCGTGCTCGAGCCTATCGGCGCATGGTCGGCGGCGGGATGCGCCAGGCTGGCATCATGGCGGCGGCGGGCGTCGTCGCGCTTGAGCGCATGGTCGATCGTCTCGCAGACGATCACCGACGGGCCAAGCGTATCGCGGAAGGAATTAGCGTAATCGACCCCCAATTCGCCGACCCTCGATTGGTAGACACCAATATCGTGATGGTCGAGGTCGGGCACACCGGATCGGACGCAACGAACTGGATAGCGGCGCTCGAAGCGAAAGGCCTGAGGGCGGGAGCCTGGAGCAAGAGGTCGCTGCGTCTCGTGACCCATCGCCACATCGATGATGCCGGGGTCGAAGAGGCAATTGGGATTTTCCGCTCAGTTTCCATGAGCCGATAGATCGGTCCGCCGGATCGCCGAGCTTTACCCGGCATTGAGGCGATCTCGTAGCGGAGGCACCGCATCCTGCGCCATCCGACGAATTGGACTATCTGAAATATACGCTCGCCTACGACAACCGGGGCGCCGCCTATTACGCGGCGCGAACGCGCGCCGTCACATATGTGAGTAGAGCGTGCGGCCCGCGATGCCGACGTCCACGCTCAGGATCGTTCCGCTGTCGGACTCGGTGACGAACAAGGTCTTCTGATCCGACCCGCCGAACGCGATGTTCGTCGTCGACAGCTCTTCGCAAGACGCCAGCCGATAGAGCGGCTCGCCCAGTCTGTCGAAGATCCAGACCACGCCCAGCCCGACATGCGCCACGGCAAGCGATCCGTCGTCGCCGAGCGCCATGCCATCCGGGCCGCCGCCTCCGGACATGTTGATGTACGCGCCGACCTTCGAGGTCGTGCCATCGGGGTGCAGCGGCACGCGCCAGATCTGGTTGGCGCGCGTCACCGCAAGGAACAGCGTCTTCTCGTCCTTCGAGAGTACAAGCCCGTTCGGGCTCGGGACCTTGTCGATCAGACAATCGACATTGCCGTTGGCGCGGAGGCGAAACACGCGTCCGCTCGGATCCTGCAGGCCGGTCTGCCCCTGATCGGTGAAGTAGAGATCGCCGTTGCTGGCGAAGGTGAGATCGTTCGTCCCCTTGAAGCCTTCGCGCCGGACATGTTCGAGCACCGGCTCGACGCGTCCGCTCGCCACATCGAGCGCCATGACGCCGCGCTTGTGATCGGCAATGAAGATGCGGCCATCCTTGTGAATGGCGAGGCCGTTCGGCCATCCGTCATATTCGGCGGCGACGCTCCATTCGGCATCGGGCGTGACACACAATATGCGGCCATACGGAATGTCGGTGACATAAAGGTTGCCGGCGCGATCGAAGCAGGGTCCTTCGAGGAAGGAATGAAGCTGGTCGCTGCCCTTTCCAAAGGCCCAAGCGGACCGGCGGTCCTTGATGCGCAACCGCTCCGGAAGGCGCGCGAAGACACGGGTTTCGACCCGTTGAACCGGCTGAAAAGACAACAGCGACCTCCCTCGATATTCTTTAATGAGCCCTGATTATTTATGCGCCTTGCGCGCGCGCGGGTTCGCGCCCCAGCACGTAATCGGTGCTGACATCGCCGGCATAGATCGAGCGCCCGCAGAGCACGACCGCGCCCGCACCGGAGTGATGCGTGTTGCTGCGCACGATCACGGCTGCGCTTTCCGGCAACTCAAGCAGTTCGGCGATGCGCGGGCCGGCGATCTCCGCCGTGATGGAGACGACGATGGTTGGAATGCGCTCGCCGAGGATGTCTCCGACGAATGTGTGCGCAGGCCGGCTCGACAGCATGTCTCCGGTCACGCGGCATCCGATTGCGTGCGACATGTAGCGTACCTCCAGACAGACCGGTCTGTCCGCGATGACGCGAATGCGCTCAAGCTTGAAAACCTGCGTGCCTTCGGTCAGCCCCAATTGCTGCGCGACGCGCGCCGGCGCCTCGACGAGCTCGAAGGTCGGTGAACGATAGCTGACGACATGACCCGCGAGCGCCGCCTGCTCTTCGAACGACAGGCAGTGGCGTGAATCGATCGGCGAACGGAAGGTCCCGCGCTCCGCAACGAAACTGCCGCGGCCGACGTGGCGTACGATCAAACCCTCGAACACCAAACGGTCGAGTGCATGGCGGACAGTCGAGCGCGTGGTCCGAAACTCGGCCGCCAGCTCAGCCTCCGACCACACCCGATCGCCAGACGCGAGCACGCCTTCGGCGATCGCGGTCCGGATGCGCTCCTGGATGCGCACATAGATCGGGACGAAGCGCTCGTCGCCGATCGAGGGAGAAAGGGAGAGAGTTGACACGCTTTTCCCATCTGGTCTAGTTGACTAGACAACTAACAAAGCTCGATCTCCAAGACAAGCGCGTATCAAGAAAGCCAAGGCTTTGGCTCGAGGAAGCGTCTGAGGTTCAGCGTTGATTTCACAGTCAGAACCCTCGAATGCGGCCGTCAGCGGCGCCGCGCCAGGGGCGGAGCCCCTTCTCTCCCGCGCGTTCCGCGACAAGCGCCTGCTCTCGATCGCCTCCGTGTTGTTTGTCATCGCGCTCTGGCAGTGGGGCGCCGGCCATGTCTCGGGATTTCTGCTGCCGCCGCCCGCCGACGTCCTGGATCGCTTCCTCGATCCGAAATGGCTCTCGCGTCTGATGGGCGCGCTCGGCCAATCGCTCGTGCAACTCGGCCTCGGCTTCGGGCTCACTCTGCTGGTCGCGGTCCCGCTCGGGGTGATTATCGGCCGCTCGGTCATCCTGACGCGGATGTTCGGGCCGGTCATCAACGCGGTCTACGCCATTCCGCCGGTTGCCTTCGTGCCGTTTCTCATCGTCTGGTTCGGGCTGTTTCTCGAAGCGCGCGTCGCCCTCGTATTCCTGATGAGCGTCTTCGACGTGCTGGTGCTCATGATCGCCGGCGCGCGCGATGTGCGCGGCTCGCTCGTCGATGTCGGGCGCTCTTTCGGCGCGTCGCACCGGCAGAGACTCCGCCTGATCGTGCTTCCGGCGCTGCTGCCCTTCTTCTTCGCCGCGCTGCGCGTCGGATCGGCGCGCGCGATCAACGGCATGATCACCGCGGAGCTGTTCTTCGCTGCGGTCAATCTCGGCGCCATCATGAAGCGCGCGACGCAGAATTTCGACAGTGCGACTGTTCTGGCCGTCGTCATCCTGGTCTGTGTGCTTGGCCTCATCGCCCAGTCGGCCATCACGCTGCTGGAGCGGCGTGTGTTGCACTGGCACGTGAGGGCCGCATGATGCCCGCCCTGCAGCGCCTCGCGTTGCCGGTCCTCGGTTTCGCCGTGCTTCTGATCGCGTGGGAGATTGCGGGGCGCATCGCTGGCCCGGCGCTGCTCGCGCCGCCATCCAGCGTGGCGGTCGAGTATGTCGGCCTGCTGCGACAAGGAGAGATGCTGCGCGAGCTTGGCGTGTCGCTGCGCCAGATGGCGGTCGGATTCATCGCGGCCTGCGTCATCGGCATGCCGCTCGGCGCCGTCATGGGCCGCTCGGCGGTTGCGGATGCAATCTTCCGCCCGTGGGTGAGCATGTTCGTGGTGACCTCGACGGCCGCGCTGATCCCGCTGTTCATTCTGTTCCTCGGCACCGGGCTGATGCTGCGCGTCACGATCGTGTTCCTGGCGAGCGTCTGGTACATCACGCTCACCACCTACAATGGCGCGCGCGGGATCAGCCCGCAGCAAATCGCGGTCGCGCGGTCGTTCTCGGCGAGCCCGCTGCAGATCTTCTGGAAGGTCATCCTGCCGGCGCTCTATCCGTATCTGCTCACCGGCGCGCGCATCGGTATCGTCCATGCCATCCGCGCGATGGTACTGGCCGAGATGTTCGTCATCATCGGCTACGGCGCACTGATGCACCGCTCGGGCCTGTCGCTCGATACCGGGCAACTGCTCGGCCTGCTGATCACGCTGATGATCGTCAGCCTGTTCTTCAACTGGGTTCTCGGCGCGGCGGGCCGCTGGCTCGCGCCCTGGTACGACCTGCAGCGAGTCACCGCATGAGTATCGCGCGCGCGAAAAGCGTCCCGGCCCCGCGACAGACCCATGGCGCGCCGAAGCTCGAGGCGCGCGGCATCACCAAATTCTACACGCGGGACGGCAACAGACTGCTTGTGCTGCAGGACTTTTCGCTATCCGTCGCCGAACTGGAATTCCTGGTGCTGCTCGGTCCATCCGGCTGCGGCAAGTCGACCCTCTTGCGCATCATCGATGGCATCGAGCCGTGCGATGCCGGACAGATCATCCTCGACGGCAAGGACGTGACCGGCACGACCGGCGCCGGACGCGGCATGGTATTTCAGGGTTTCGAGCTGTTTCCCTGGCGCACCGTCATGGGGAACGTCGCGTTCGGGTTGGAAGTCGCGGGCGTTGGCAGCAAAGAACGAATGGATATCGCGCGCGAATACGTCAACCTCGTCGGACTGAACGGGTTCGAGAACTCCTATCCTCATGAACTGTCCGGCGGGATGCAGCAGCGCGTCGGCATCGCGCGTGCGCTCGCGATCAATCCGACCATTCTGATGATGGACGAGCCCTACGGCGCGCTCGATGTGCAGACGCGCGAGCTGCTGCAGGACGAATTGCTCAACATCTGGGAGAAGCAGCGCAAGACCGTGGTCTTCGTGACGCACTCGATCGAGGAGGCGCTCTATCTTGCCGACCGCATCGTCGTGATGTCGCCACGCCCGGGCCGTATCGAGCAGGTCATAGAGGTGCCGTTCGCGCGCCCGCGTAGCGACGAGATCAAGAGCACCCCTGAATTTCTCGATCTGCGGCGTGACATCTGGCAAAGCCTGAAAAAGGGCGCGCGTGTTTAAACGCACGCGAAAGCAACACGAACGAGGGAGGGGCAAGATGAGAACCACACGCAGACAATTCCTCGGCGCGGTCGCCGGCGCGGGCGCCACCACGATGCTGCCCTATGGGTCACCAGCGTTCGGACAGCAAGGCCGCGTCCTCAACGTGATCATCCAGGGTTTCAGCCTCGCGATCCACGTGCCGCAGGTCATCGCGTTGCGCGAGGGCCTGCCGGCCCTCGGTTACGGAGCACCGAAAATCGATCGCATCGAGTCGATGCAGGTGATCACCCAGTCGATCGTGGCCAACTCGGCCGAAGCGGGCGACGCCGATGTCGTCTCCGCGATGCGCGCCTCCGAGGTTGGCGCCAACGTCAAGATGATCGGCATGGTCTACAACAGCACGAGTCAAGTGTTTGTCGTGAATGCCGACAAGATCAAATCCTATGCGGATTTCAAGAACAGCAGCAACGCCATCGCGCTGAACTCGCGTGGAGACTTCATCTACGTCCTGCTCAGCGGCGTACTCTCGAAGCACGATATCGATATCGAAGACACCACGATCGTCGAGATGGGCGGCTCAGGCTCGCGCATGCGCGCGCTGCTCGCGGGCCGGGTCGCCGCCGTTCCGGTTCATTTCGATCAGGCTGCGGAGGTCGTCAAGCAAGGAAACTTCAAGATCCTGATCGAGCCGTGGCAGGAATACAAAACCTGGCTTTCCGAACCCTGGCTCGTTCCGGGCGCGTGGGCCGACAACAAGGACAATCACCGCATTGCGGTCGATCTCAACAAGGCGATGATCAAGTCCTTCCGGCAAGCCAATGCCGACTATGGCTACTTCGCCGACGGCTTCCGCAAATACGCGACTGTGCCGGACGCGGCGAAGGCGACTGACGACGCGCTCAAGCCGATCTGGGAGAAGCTGTCGACCGCCATCAAAGCCTGGCCGAACGATGGCGGTTTCAAGCGCGAATATTTCAAGGATCTGCTGCCGGTCTATCGCAAGGCCGGCGCCATCAAGGGCGAGCCCGATCTCAATCGCGTGGTCGAAACACGATTCGTCGAACAGGCGCTTCAGGAACTTGGATAACTGACGCCGGCGTCCGGCATAGACAAAACAGGAGCAGTGCAATGACCGAGGTGAGAGTGTTATCGGCCTCCGGCCAGATCGGCTCGGGATTTCTCGAATCCTCGCTTGAGCGTGGAATTTCGCTGAAACCCCATGTTATCGCCTGCGACGGCGGTTCGACCGATGCCGGCCCCGCGCATCTCGGCAGTGGCAAACCGCACTTCTCGCATGAGGGCACCAAGCGCGACTTGCGCCTCATGCTGCGCGGCCGGGCGAAGCTCGATGTCCCGGTTATCGTCGGCTCTTGCGGCTTCGGCGGCGGCGATGCTGGCGTTGCCTGGATGCGCGACATCGCTCTGGAGATCGCGAAGGAAGATGGCCTCAAGTTCAAGATGGCGCTGGTGCGCAGCGAGCAGGATAAGGACTATCTCAAGCGCCGCTATCGAGAGGGCCGCATTACGCCGCTCAATCCGGCGCCGCCGATCAGCGAGGAGATCATCGACAAGAGCGCCCATATCGTCGGCATGATGGGACACGAGCCGATCGCGGCGGCCATCGAGAACGGCGCGCAGGTCGTGCTGGCAGGGCGCGCGTCGGACACCGCGCTGTTCTCCACGGTGCCCCTCATGATGGGCGCCGGGCCCGGTCCGGCGTGGCATGCGGCGAAGATCCTGGAGTGCGGCACCGCCTGCGTCGTCCAGCGCAAGCGCCCCGACAGCATCATGGCGTGGATTCGCGACGATCATTTCGATGTCGAACCGATGGACATGGACGTGCACTGCAGCGCGCAGAGCGTGGCCTCGCATACTCTCTACGAGAACGCCGATCCGTTCCTGATCACGGAGCCTGACGGCACGCTCGACTCGCACGGTTCACGTTACGAGGCGCTCAACGACCGTGCGGTGCGCGTCTATGGCTCCCAGTTCCGCAAGGCCGAGCGGACGACGATCAAGCTCGAAGGCGCCGAAATGGCCGGCTACCAGGCCATCATCATCGGAGGCGTGCGCGAGCCGTTCATCATCCGGCAACTCGATTCCTGGCTTGACGCGATGCGGGACAAGTTCGCTGCGCGCGTGCAGGAGATGTTCGCCGGACGCATCGGGCCGAACGATTACGATATTCACGTTCGCGTTTATGGCCGCAATGGCGTCATGGGCAAGCTGGAGCCGCACGCCGATCAGCTCGGCCATGAGGTCGCTCTTCTGTTCACGATCACGACCGCCGAAGAGGCTGCGACCGACGCGATCGCCAAGACCTTCGCTCATTTCGCGCTGCACTACCCGATTCCGGAATGGCGGGGCCTGATCAGCGGCATCGCATTTCCGATGGCGCCGGCACACGTCAACCGCGGTCCGGTCTATCGTTTCAATCTGAATCATATCGTCACTCCGGAAGATCCATTGGAGATGTTCCGCACCGAATTTGTGGAGGTCTGAGCGATGGCGAAGCTGGGTGATCTGGCGCGACTAATCCGCTCGAAAAACGCCGGGGCGTTCATGCTCACGTTCGACGTCATGTTCGACGATGACGCCACCTATCAGCGTGTGCTCAAGTCCAAGGTGTTGACCAAGGAGAAGTTTGCGCAAATTTACCAGGTGCCCGAGGAGGAGGTGCTCTTCTTCGAACATGAAGCGGCCAAAGCGATCAAAATCTCGATTCCGCGACCCTATGTTCAGGGTGCACGCGACGACGGCGACGCCTACGGGGGCCAACAACACGCACCGCTAGTCGAGCTTGAACTACCGGATTAGTCGGGGCACGAGGTCAAATCTGAGTTGCGGCCCTCAAGCGAACTAAGCAGTGGCATTCTTAAGGGTGAAGTCGGAGGCCGCGCCGAAGCACGTGCGCGCAGAGGAATGCTTCGACTGTGCCCAGGACCCCACCCGGTAATCGGCCGGGTCCTTGATGCTTGCTGCTGGCAAAGCAGATAGTTTGTGGGCTGGCTTGTAGGCCCACAAACCAAAACTCTAATTATGCAATATTTATCAGATACTTAATGTTTATTGTGGCGGAGGAAGCAGTCTGCTGCGAACCGGTCTCGGCCGCAGATTTCCCTGCAGCTTGCGACCAGAGGCTTAGTCTGTGCTGCTCGAACCGCGAGAAAACTGCCTGCATTCGGACCGAATATGGTCAAGTCATGCGATCGTTCACGGCGGTGCAGGCGACGCCACGTTTGTCATCTTGGGATTGCTTTCGGCTTATAACTGACAGCCTACCCGCGATTTCCGCTCAACCCACCAAACCGTTTGCCCTTGCCGATGCGATCATAGCTCAAATCGGCGAACTCATCATCGGTCCTGCCGTCGAGCAGCCATTGCGCGAGGTACTTGGATAGACCGGGAGCGATCTTGAAGCCGTGCGCTGTAGGCCTCTCCGCTATTCGCCGGTACCTCGGTCATCATATCGTAGCTGAGCGCAGCGACGATCTCGGGGACGACAGGGCTGCAAATTATCGCTCCGAAAATTCAATATCATTCCGATGCCCCAGCCTAACTCCGGTCGATCTTGACCAGCAAAGAAGTAATCACTTCGCATCACTCGGCCGCTTCTAGATGTGAAACGAAATTTACCCCGATGGCAATTTCCGGACCCGGTGCCGGTAGCATGGGCAAACGTGAGTAGATGCCCGTCTTCGTGCACGGTGTTAATGTACTCGGCCGGTTTCGTCGGTAAGCGGTTGTCTATGCCATCGCAGATGATGAGATTCGCAAATGACGATTTGGGCAGCTCCGAACGATCCCTTGGGTACGTTCTGCCGCGAGAACCACGCTAGCCTGAAAGGTAGCGGCGCGGGGCCGCTCGCCGGTCTCACCTTTGCGGTGAAGGACGCGTTCCACATTCAGGGCGTGCGCACCGGCTTCGGCCAGCCGGACTGGCTGCGCATGCATCCGCCGGCGGCTAAGACCGCGCGCGCCGTGACGCAGATGCTTGCCGCCGGCGCCGACATGGTCGCCAAGACCCACTGCGACGAGCTCTGCTATAGCCTGTCCGGCGAGAACGTGCATTACGGCACGCCCGTGAACGTGAATGCGCCCGGCCGCGTGCCGGGCGGCTCGTCGAACGGCTCGGCCGCTGCGGTCGCGGGTTCCCTCGTCGATTTCGCGCTCGGCACGGATTGCGGCGGCTCGATTCGCCTGCCGGCGAGCTATTGCGGCATCATCGGACTGCGCCCGACGCATGGACGCGTGCACGACGAAGGCGTGCTGCCCTTCGGCCCGAGCTTTGACGTCGTCGGTTGGTTCGCGCGCGACATTGCGCTATTTCAAAAGGTCGGCGACGTCCTGCTCGGCGCCGACAAGGCATCGAGCCCGACGCGCCTGATCATCGCCGACGATGCCTGGGCGCAGGTCGAGCAGCCGGTGGCCAATGCGCTGAGAGCCGCGGTCACGACGGTCGAGGCCGCGATGGGAAAGGCCGAACATGTCTGTGTCAGCCCGGACGGACTATCGGACTGGTTCGAGGTGTTCCGCATGCTGCAGGGCGCGGAAGTCTGGGCGACGCTCGGTGGCTGGGTGACGGAGATAAAGCCGACGCTGGGCCCCGGCATCAAGGAGCGCTTCGCACACGCCGCGACGATCACGCCGCGGCAGGTCGCGGCCGCCAGCGTCCGCCGCCGCGCGATCACGGCGCATGTCGAAAGTCTCCTCGGCCCCGACGGTGTGATCTGCCTGCCGACATCGCCGCGCGCAGCGCCGCCGCGCAACGCGCCGCCCGACCAGATCGAAGTCGAATACCGCAATCAGGCGATGCGGCTCCTCTGCATCGCGGGCCTCTCAGGGTTACCCCAAATCAGCCTGCCGATAGCAAGGATCGACGGCCTGCCGCTCGGCCTGTCGTTGATCGGCGCGCGCAACTCGGATCGTGCACTGATCGCGCTCGCGCGGCGGATTCTTCTTTGCGCGTGATCTTTTCCGAAAACCGGGTCCCACTTTTCGGGATCATGCGCTAACAATCCAGCGTCGTCTGCCGTTCCCAATCGGTGAGATGGCGTGAATAGGCGTTCCAGTCGTCGTGCTTGAGTTTGAGGTACGACTTCGCCAGATCCTCGCCTAAGCCTTCGCGTATCACATCCGACTTCTCGAACGCGCGCAGCGCATCGAGCAGATTGAGCGGCAGGCGCTTCGCGCCCTTTGCAAGATGCCCTTGCGTATACATGTCGATGTCGAGTCGCTTGCCAGGATCGCGCTTGTTTCGGATGCCGTCGAGTCCCGCGACCAGCAGTGAGGCTTGCAGCAAATATGGATTGGCTGAGCCGTCCGCGAGACGCAGCTCGAAGCGACCGCCGTCGGGAATGCGGATCATGTGCGTGCGGTTGTTGCCCGCATAGGTGATCGTATTGGGTGACCAGGTCGCGCCCGAAAGCGTCGGCGGTGCGTTGATGCGCTTGTAGGAGTTCACCGTCGGGTTCGTAATCGCGGTGAGGCCTGCGGCGGAATGCATGATGCCGCCGATGAAATCGTAGCCAAGCGTCGAGAGGCCGAGCTCGCCCTTGGGATCGTCGAACAGGTTCTGGCCCTTGCTCCACAGCGACACGTGCGCGTGGCAGCCGTTGCCGGTCAGGTTGGTGAACGGCTTCGGCATGAAAGTCGCACGCAGGCCGTGCTTTTCCGCAATTGACTTCACCATGAACTTGAAGAACGCGTGCCTGTCGGCGGTCTTCAATGCCGAGTCATATTCCCAGTTCATCTCGAACTGACCGTTCGCGTCCTCGTGATCGTTCTGATACGGCCCCCAACCGAGCGTGATCATGCAGTCGCAGATTTCGGTTATGGTCGCGTAGCGGCGCATCAGCGCCTGCTGGTCGTAACAGGGCTTGCCCTGCGTATCGAAGCCATCCGAGATCGCGCTGCCGTCGGGCAGGATCAGGAAATATTCGCACTCGACGCCGGTCTTCATCTCGAAGCCGTCTTTCGTGGCATCATCGATCACGCGCTTCAAGACTTGACGCGGGTTCTGCGTCACCGGCTTGCCGTCCATCATCAGGTCGCCGGTGACCCACGCGACCTCCGGCTTCCAAGGAAGCTGGTTCGCGGTGTCGAGGTCGGCCATCACCAAAATGTCGGCATGCGCGGGTGTCATGTCGAACCACACCGCGAAGCCCGCGAACCCCGCACCCGCCTTCGCCACCTGGTCGATCGCGGTCGCCGGCACGAGCTTCGCCCGCATCGTGCCGAACAGATCGACGAACGAGATCAGAAAATACTTGATGCCGTTCTTCTTCGCATAAGCCCCGAATGACGCCATTGCGTTCCCCCTCGCTCCGTGCCGCTCGTCCCCGCGAAGGCGGGGACCCAGAGTCACAATCTCCGCTCAACGTATCTGACTCTGGATTCCCGCTTGCGCGGGAATGAGCGAAGTTTCACTTTCCCGGAATCCAGCTCGTGCCGGCAAGCGGCACCTGCGCCATGGCGGCGGATTCAACCGTCAGCGCGACAAGGTCTTCCGGCTCGAGATTATGCAGATGCGACTTGCCGCAGGCACGCGCGATCGTCTGCGCTTCCAGCGTCAGCACCGCGAGGTAGTTGGCAAGCCGCCGCCCGGCCGCGACCGGATCGAGCCGCTTCGTCAGTTCGGGGTCCTGCGTCGTGATGCCGGCTGGATCGCGCCCCTCGTGCCAGTCGTCATAGGAGCCGGCCGTCGTGCCGAGCTTGCGGTATTCGGCCTCGTAGCGCGGATCGTTATCGCCGAGCGCGATCAGCGCGGCCGTGCCGATCGAGACCGCATCGGCGCCGAGTGCCAGCGCCTTGGCGACATCGGCGCCGTTGCGGATGCCGCCCGAGACGATGAGCTGCACCTTGCGGTGCATGTCGAGATCGATCAGCGCCTGCACGGCGGGGCGGATGGCGGCGAGCGTCGGGATGCCGACATGCTCGATGAACACCTCCTGCGTTGCCGCGGTGCCGCCCTGCATGCCGTCGAGCACCACGACGTCTGCGCCGGATTTCACCGCGAGCGCGGTGTCGTAATAGGGCCGCGCGGCTCCCACTTTGACGTAGATCGGCTTCTCCCAGTCGGTGATCTCGCGCAGTTCGTTAATCTTGATTTCCAGATCGTCCGGTCCGGTCCAGTCGGGGTGGCGGCACGGCGAGCGCTGGTCGATACCCTCGGGCAGCGTCCGCATCTCGGCGACACGCTTGGAGATCTTCTGCCCGAGCAGCATGCCGCCGCCGCCAGGCTTCGCACCCTGTCCGACTACCACTTCAATTGCGTCCGCCTTGCGCAACTGGTCCGGCTCCATGCCGTAACGCGACGGCAGCACCTGATAGACCAGCGTCTTGGAGTGGAGCCGCTCCTCTTCGGTCATGCCGCCGTCGCCGGTCGTCGTGGATGTGCCGGCGATCGAGGCGCCGCGCCCGAGTGCTTCCTTGGCTGGCGCCGACAGCGAGCCGAAGCTCATTCCGGCGATGGTGATCGGGATCTGCAGCGTGATCGGTTTCTTGGCGTAGCGGCTGCCCAACGTCACGTCGGTGCCGCAGCGCTCGCGATAGCCCTCCAGCGGATAGCGGCTGATCGAGGCGCCGAGAAACAGAAGGTCGTCGAAATGCGGCAGCTTGCGCTTCGCCCCGAAGCCGCGGATGTCATAGATGCCGGTCGCGGCGGCGCGATGGATCTCGGCGATGGCATATTCGTCGAACGTCGCGGATGCGCGCGGCGGCGTCGCGGAGCGATGATCGTCCGCGCTCATCAGTACTGCCCCGCATTGTCGACATGGAAATGATAGAGCTGGCGCGCCGATCCGTAGCGCCGGAATTCCGCAACATCGACATCGCCGCCGACACCGGCCGCATCAAGGAGCTTGCGCAACGCGGCCTTGTGCTCGTCGCGCACGGCTTTCTGCACGCAGTCTGCCCCGAGACTCTTCACCGCGCCGCGCACGAACAGCTTCGCCTCGTAAAGCGAATCCCCGAGCGCGTCGCCGGCATCGCCAAGCACCACGATGGTCCCGGCTTGCGCCATGAAGGCCGACATGTGGCCGACCGAGCCTTTCACCACGATGTCGAGGCCACGCAGCGCGATGCCGCAGCGCGCCGAGGCATTGCCGTCGATCACCAGCAATCCGCCGCATCCGGTCGCGCCGGCGGATTGCGACGCGTCTCCTTTCACGTGCACGAAGCCCGACATCATGTTCTCGGCGAGACCAGTACCGGCATTGCCGTTCACCGTGACGTGCGCGCGCTTGTTCATGCCGGCGCAGTAATAGCCGACGTGGCCATCGATCGTGACATTGAGATCGCCGTCGAGGCCGCAGGCGAGCGCATGCGCGCCGCGCGGATTGCGGATCAGGAAATCGCCCACGCTGTTGTCGTGCAGGAGCTGGTTGACCTCGCGCAGCGACATCTCCGCAAGATCGAGGGCCGAATTGCGGGGCACACGCGCGATCGGCGAAGCCTGCGTCATCAGGCGGCGTGGCTCCACGCATACACGGTGGCGGGTGCCGGCTCCCACATCTCGGCGTGCTCGACGCCCGGCAGGGGCGCGATCGCGCGATACTCCGACGCCATGGCGACCCAGTCATCGGTTTCGGCGATGACGGCCGGCTTGCAAGCGACCGGATCGCGGATGACCGCGAAGCCGTCGCGGGTGCCGACGACGAAGGTGTAGAAGCCGTCGAGGTCCTTCAGCCCATTCTCGAGCGCCTGCTCGAGCGTGTCGCCCTGGCGCATGCGGGAGGCGAGATAGGCCGCTGCCACTTCGCTGTCATTGTCGGTCTGGAAGCGCTCGCCGTGGCGAACGAGCTGCTCGCGGAGGCGGTTATGGTTCGACAGCGAGCCGTTGTGCACGAGGCAGGTGTCGTCGCCGGTGGAGAAGGGATGCGAGCCCGCGACGGTCACGGCCGACTCCGTCGCCATGCGGGTGTGGCCGATCGCATGCGTGCCGCTGCGCCGTTCGAGATCGAGGCGATCGACGATCGCCGCGGGATCGCCGACGCCCTTGAAGATTTCGATCGACTGCCCCTGGCTCAGCACATAGGCGGCCGGCACATGATCGATCAGCCATTTGCGCGCGGTGTCGCCGGCGCCGCTGGTGCGCAGGATCGCATGGTCTTCGATCCGCTCCACCGCGACGTCGGCGCCGATCGCGGCCGCAAGCTTTTTTGCAGTGGCGGACCAGTCGACCGCGCCGTCGCGGTTCACCATACAAATTTTGGTTGTACCTTCGGTCTCGCCGCCGTAAACCGCGAAGCCCGCGCTGTCGGGACCGCGGTCGCACAATTCGCGCAGCATCAGGCTGGTGAGGCGGCCGAGATTACTCTCCAGCGATCGATTTTTCAGGAAAAGCCCGACAATTCCGCACATGAAAGGTCTCGTGATGTTGCGCGAATTCGAATTTGAGTGGCGCAGCGGTCCATGTCAACCGACAGTCAATAATTTTTCATCACAGGAAATCACAGCACCAGCATTTCACGGCAGCGACACGATGAGCGACAGATAGCGCGTAGGCAGGCGGCGCAGCTCCTCCGGACCGTGCGGCGCCTCGGCGTCGAAGAATAGAGAGTCGCCGGGCTGCAGCAAATAGCTGCGGTCGGCGTGGCGATACGTCACCTCGCCCGACAGCATGTAGATGAACTCGTATCCGGCGTGTTGAAATATCGGGTACGCATCCGAAGTGTCATCGAGCGTTATCAGGAACGGTTCGATTTTGACAGGCGCGTGTACCGAGTGACTGAGCAGCTCGTAGCGGTGGCCGGCGCGCGTGCCGCGCCGGTCGATCGCGAGTCCCTGACCCGCTTTAACGAAAGTCGCGTCGCGCTTTTGATCGAATTTCGTGAACAGCGCGGTGATCGGCACATTCAGCGCCGCCGCAAGCGACTGCAGCGTCGCGAGCGACGGCGCCGTCTGACCATTCTCGATCTTCGACAGCATTGCAACGGAAAGCCCCGCGGCCTGCGCCACCTCCGAGGCTGTGATGTTGAGCGACTGGCGCAGCGCCTTGACCTGCGCACCGAGGGCTTCCATCAGATGCTTGTCGGCACGTTCGGCGCGCGCCGGTTCGGCTGGTCGCGCGGGCACTTCAGTAGCTTGAAGCTTGGGTTTGGTTCGCACGGGTGCTTTCACGCGTAAAAATTGTATGTCTGCATTCGCGCATTTGCGGGCCAAACGCAAGATTGTTCAGTACGGCCGATGCAGTTCCGCACGGGCACGCGACACAGTCTTGCGCCCGCGCTTAAACGCGAACAGCACCGGCGCGAGTTCTGCAACCGCGTCCTCGGCACTGGTCGCGTCCAGCACCACCAGATCGGCGAAGCAGCCGGGGGTGAGACCATAGCTCTTCAGGTTCAACAATTTGGCGGAGCGCGACGAGATCATATTGAAGCATTCGCGAATATCGCCGCGCGTGCCTACTTGACAGATATTGGCATAGAGATTCGCCATGCGAACCAATGAACAGTCCCCGAACGGCGTGAACGGATTGAGTACGTTGTTGGTTGAGAGCGAACAGTTGACACCGTGATGGAGCAGCTTGTGCGAAGCGGTGACGCCGCGCATTACGCTGTGATCCATGTGGCGGCCCATCAGATACAGATCGGTAGAGGGGAGCACGGTGAGCGCGACGCCCGCGTCCGCCATGCGCTTGGCGCAGCGCTCAAGCAGAGCCGGCGGCGCGCCCGAGAGCTTGGTGACATGGCCGATCGCGACGCGCCCACCGTATTTGAACTTCTCGGTCTGCTCGCAGACGTAAAGCAGGTCGAGGTCGTCCGGATCGGGCCCAAAATCGAGATGCATGTCGACATCGATATCGAACTCGCGCGCGATCTCGAACACCCGATCGATCTGCCCGTGCGGGTTGGTGTCGGTGTAAGGTGCTGCGCCAACGACGCTGCCGCCGGTCTTCAGCGCCTCGACCATCAGCTCGTCAGTCCCGGGATTATTGAGCAGCCCTTCCTGCGGGAAAATGCAAATCTCGATATCGATTGCCCATTTGTATTCATCGATCAGCTCGCGCACGCCTTCGAGTCCGCGCAGCCCGATGCCTGGATCGACCTCGAGCTGCGTGCGCATATGCGTCGTGCCGTTCAGGATGCTTTTTTCGAGCGTCTTCTTGCCACGAGCATAAACATCCTCTGGCGTGAAGCCTTTCTTGGCCCTTGCGACCTCCTGTATCGCTTCCTCGAGATCGCCCTTGTCCGCTTTGCAGCGATCGAGAATGCACGACTTGTCGAGATGGATGTGGGTCTCGATCAAGCCAGAACTGACAAGACGTCTCTCCAAGTCGATCGTCTCACCTTCGGCGACCAGGTTCGGCCGTATGTCGGCTATCTTGCCGTCCATGATGCCGATGTCGGTTGTTTGTTGCTCGGCGTCGATCAGCCGTACGTTGCGCAGGATCAGGTCCATTTCACCCTCACTCTAGTTATGACCCGCAGCCATATAAGCCTTGGCCAATGCGGGATCGGTGCGCATTTCCTGCGCCGACCCCGAATTCACGATCGCGCCGGATTGCAGCACATAGGCGCGGTCGGCGATCGACAGCAGCCTGGTCCGCGCCATCAGGTCGCGTGCAATCGCAAGCATCTGTCGCTCGCGCCGGAGAGAAGTCCCGCACGCTGGTGCCGGCGTGCCTTGAGGTTGGGGAAGCGTTCGAGCATCTGCTCGGCGCGCTGCGCCACATTGTTGTCGACGACGCCCAACTCGGAAAACACTTGGTGGCCCTCAGGGACGAGCACGAATCATTTGACAACTTGGGGACCTGACCGGCGGAATTGGCCCTCTTTTCCTCTGGTTCAAAATCTTTTACCGACGTAACCCGTCAGGTTCAAGATGCGTCGGTATGGCCTGGCTGACGGCGTTACCTGCCTGCAAGCTTGCAGACGGCTCATTGGAAATACGACAACCGGGTGAGGCGACTAAGATGTCCGCGAAAAAGACGCTGGTGAAAGCAATCGCCCTACTTGGCGAGAACGCTGTGCCGAGCGAGGGTGAAGTCGACATCGTCATTTACGGCCGTCTGATCCAGGACATCCGGCCGAGCGGCGCAAAGCCAGCTGAGGGCACGGTTATCGATATGAAGGGGCGCCTGATCTCGGCGGGCCTGATCAACGGGCATCACCACAGCCATGAGGGCTACTACAAGGGCCGCAAGGACAATATGCCGCTTGAGCTCTGGATGAACTACGTGCGCCCGCTCAAGCCGATCGAGCTCACGCCGCGCGAAGTCTATCTGCGCACCATGATCGGCGCGATGGAGGCAGTGCACAGCGGCACCACCACGCTGTGCGACGACACCAACGTGGCGCCGCACATCAATCAGCAGCATGTCGACGCAGTATTCCAAGCCTACGAGGATCTCGGCATCCGTGCCTATGTCGGGCCGACGCTTTTCGACCGGCCGTTCTTTCGCGCCGTGCCGTTCGTCGATGAGGAATTCCCCAAAGACCTGCTCGCCGAGTTGGACGGCACGCCGATGTTCTCGTCCTCCGATCTGCTCGCCTTCGCCAGGAAGACCGCGCGAGAGCATCACCCGAAAGAGAAACGCGTCGGCTACATCGCCGCACCCTCGGCGCCGCAGCGCTGCACCGAGGATTTCATCAAGGCGGTGCGGCGCCTGGCCGACGACATGGATTTGCCGGTGATGATGCACGTGCAGGAAACTCGAATGCAGGTCGTCACGGGCCAACTCTGGCATGGCTCGACGATGGTCGAGTATCTCGACCGGCTCGGCTTTCTGAAGCCGAAGACCGCCTTCATCCATGGCGTCTGGCTGAAGCCGAGTGAGATCGAGACTCTCGCGCGCGCTGGCGTGAGCGTGCAACACAACCCAACCTCCAATCTGCAAGTCGGCTCCGGCCTCGCGCCGATCCGCGCGCTGATCGAAGGCGGCGTCAACGTCAGCATGGGCACGGACGGCTGCGGCTCGATCGAGGGGCCGGACATGCAGAACGCGCTTTATCTAGCGAGCCTCCTGCACAAACTGCGCGGCGACTATACGGGCTGGGTCGGCGCGACCGACTCGTTCCGCTTCGCCACGATGGGCGGCGCCAAGGCGCTCGGTCGCGAAAAGGAACTCGGCGCGATCGAGAAGGGCCGCATCGCGGACCTCACCGCCTACAATCTGCACAGCCTGCCGTTCACGCCGATGAACAATCCGGTGCACCAGCTCGTGCGCGCGGCCTGTCGCCACGAGGTCGATTTCGTGATGGTGGACGGCGAGACGATCATGCAGCATGGCAAGCTGACGCGGGTCGATGAGGATAAGTTGCTCGACGAGATCGCGGAGGCTCACGTACGGCTGGAGCCGCTCATTACCGAGTCGGAACGCGATGTGGAACGGCTACGTCCGGCCTATGAACGCATCTACCGCCGCTGTCAGCAAATCGAGATCTCGCCGGACACCTATCCGGCAAGGTTCAATCATTGATTGCTCGGTCAGCGCCTCTTGGGGGCGAAGGTCGAACTATCTCCCACTCAGCCGCGGATTCAGCGCGTCCCTGAGCCAGTCGCCAAGCAGGTTGACGGCAAGCGACAGCGCGACCAGCATCGCCCCAGGCACGGCGGAGATCCACCAGTCCCCCGAGAACAGGAACTCGTTGCCGATTCGTACCAGCGACCCGAGTGACGGCGTGGTCGGTGGAACACCGATGCCGAGAAAGCTCAAGGTTGCCTCGGTGAGGATTGCCAGCGCGAGATTGATGGTGGCGATCACGACGATGGGACCGAGCACGTTCGGACAGATATGCGAGAGCAGGATGCGCAACGGGCTGACGCCGATGACCCGCGCCGCCAATACATAATCCTTGTCTCGTTCGACCAACACGAGCGCGCGTATCGTGCGGGCATACTGCACCCAGTACGTCGCGGCGATCGCAACGACCAGAACCGGAATTGCGAGCGCTTCGTGTGTAGCGCGATCCATCGCGGTGCGGCTGATACCGTCGATCAGAAGTGCGATCAGAATCGCCGGAAAGGTCAGTTGCACGTCGGCGATGCGCATGATCAGCGCGTCGAGCCAGCCGCCGATATAACCACTGACGAGGCCGAGCAAAATACCGACGAACGCCGCTAGAACGACGCTCGCGCCACCGACCATCAGCGACGTGCGCAAACCGAAGATGACGGCGGAGAGCATGTCGCGGCCTTGCGGGTCTGTGCCGAGGAGATAGTTGCTACCGAACATGCCCGATGAGCCGGGCGGAAGCCGCGCGTCGACAACATTCGCGCTGGCCGGATCATTGACGTTGAACGGCACAACGAAATCCGCTCCGAGCGCCACAGCAATCAGCACGACGGTTACAATCGTAGCGACGATCGCGACCGGCGAGTGACGAAAGTCGTAGACGAAATCGCTGTCCCACCAGCGCTGCGGTCGCGTGACGACGTTCGTACTCATACGCGCGCCTTCGACATCATGCCGGCGCGCACGCGCGGATCGATTGCGGCGTAGAGCAGATCAACGCCGAGATTCAGCGCCGCGAAGCCGAGCGAGATCATCACAAGGTAGGCGGCGAGCAGCGGGACGTCGGCGAATTGAATCGACTGAATTACGAGCAGGCCGAGGCCCGGCCATTGGAACACGGTCTCCACCACGATGGAGAACGCGAAGACGTTGCCGAACTGCAGCCCGATGATCGTAACTACCGGAACGAGCGTGTTCTTTAGGGCGTGACGATAGTTCACGGCGCGGTTGGTCAGCCCGCGGGCGCGGGCAAATTTGACGTAATCGGCACGCAGCACTTCGAGCATTTCGGCGCGTACAAGCCGAAGGATCAGCGTCATCTGGAACAGGCCCAGCGTCAGGCTCGGCAGCACCAGCGCCTTGAGGCCGCCTGCCGTCAGCAGGCCGGTGGTCCAGCTTCCGAACGACACGACCGTCCCGCGGCCGAAGGACGGCAGCCAGCCGAGCCACACCGAAAACACAAGGATCAGCACGATACCGATCAGGAATGTCGGCAGCGCGACGCCGATCAGCGATAGGATCATGAGCACGTGGCTGGAGACGCTGCGACGATGCAGCGCGGTCCATACGCCGAGCGGAATCCCGAGCACCGTCGCAACCAGCATGGCGCAGACACTGAGTTCGAGAGTCGCGGGGAAGCGCTCCATCAGGAGCCCGCCGACCGGCACACCGAACCGGTACGACACGCCGAGATCGCCCGAGAGGGCGCCGCGCAAGAAGCGGAGGAACTGTAGGATCACCGGGTCATCAAGGCCAAGCGCGCGGCGCATCGCCTCGCGGTCGGCCATGCTTGCGGCCTGCCCGACCATATTGTTGACGGGATCGCCGACATAACGAAAGAGCGCGAAGGAGACGAGCGCGGCCGCGAGCACCACGACGATCGTCTGGGCGAGGCGCTGGACGAAGAACGATCCCACAGCGGGCAACTCCGTCATTCCGGATCACGCCGCAGGCGTGAGCCCGAAATCCATAATCACGATTGGTGGTTATGGATTCCGGGTTCGCCGCTTCCGCGGCACCCCGGAATGACAGCGGTTCAATCGTCCACCTTCACCCATTTGAGCTCAAGGCTGTCGTCGTTGCGCAGGTGCACCGACACGCCCTTGCGCACGCCCCATGCAAGACCCGCCTGATGCAGCGGGATGTGGCCGATCTCGCTTTTGTGGATCGTCAGCGCCTCGGTGATTAGCGCCTGCCTCTTGGCCGGATCGACCTCCTTCTCGATCAGGTCGGTTAGCTCGTCGATGCGCTTGTTGGAAAAGCTGCCTACATTGTAGGTGCCAATTTTGTCCTTCGGCGTGTTGATCACGTCTTGCAAGGTCGAATGCGCGTCGTAGCTCAAGGGCTGCCAGCCGAGGATCGAAAGCGTCGTATTGCGCGAGAGGATCTTTTCGAAATACCTCGTCCGCGTCTGCGCAAGGAGATTCACCTTGATGCCGATACGGGCCAGCATGCCAACGATCGCCTGGCAGATCTTCTCGTCGTTGACATAGCGGTCGTTCGGGCAATCCATGCCGATCTCGAAACCGGACGGATAGCCGGCCTCGGCGAGTAGCTTCTTGGACGCTTCCGGGTCGAACGGCAGGCGCATGTCGAGCTTGGCATCAAAGCCGTTGATACCCGGTGCCACCATCGTGCCGGCGATGTGCGAGGTGCCGCCCATAATGCGGCTCTTGATCGCCTCCATGTCGATCGCCTGATAGAGCGCCTGGCGAACACGCTTGTCCTTGAACGGATTCTTGCCCTTTACGCTCGACTCGAGCAGTTCGTCACGCGCCTGGTCCATGTTGACGAAGATGGTGCGCAGCTCGAAGCCGGTGAGGAGCTGGTGCTTGCCGGTGCTGTTGACGCGCGCGGCGTCTTGCTGCGGCACCGGATAGACCATGTCGACCTCGCCTGAAAGTAGCGCCGCGACGCGCGTCGCGTCGGACTGGATCGGCGTGAACACGACCTCGGTGAGGTTATGCTCCTTGACGCCCCACCAGGCGGGGTTCGGCACCAGCACAGTCTTCACGCCGACCTGACGCTCCTTGATCATGAACGGCCCGGTGCCGTTGGCGTTGGAGGTCGCGAAGTTCTCCTGCTTGTTCTTGATGCTCGCCGGCATCGCGGCGTTATTCTTCTCCGACCACGCCTTGCTCACGATGTAGGTCGAGGTCGTCTGCATCGGCAGGATCGGGTTGGGCTCGGCCATGATGAAGTCGACGGTGAGGTCGTCGATTTTCTTCACCTCCGTGACGCTCGCGACCGTGTAAGCCATGTCGGAACCCTCGGCCTTGATGCGCTTGACCGAGAAGATCACGTCATCGGCGGTGAACGGCTCGCCTCCGGCGAATTTGACGTTCGCCCGCAGATGGAAGCGCCACGTGGTCGGGTTCGGCTGCTCCCATTTCTCGGCGAGCGCCGACACGAGCTCTAGGTCCTTGCCGCGTCCGACCAGCGGCTCGTAGATCTGACCGAGCCAGGAGAGCGTGAAGGTCTCGGCGAGCGCATGCGGATCGAGCGAGGCGGGATCGATCCGGTAGGCGTAACGGAAGGTTTTGGCCTCCGCCTGGAACGCCGCGAGCGCAAGGCCGAGGGCAAGCAGTGCAACCCCTGCACGCTTCATCATCAGCTCCCATTCTTGTAACCGAGAGGAAAACTTTTTAACTATAAGCAAATCCCGTGCCTATCACAACGGCTCCTACTATCGAAGACGACTATGCACATACTGCAACGCATCATTGAGAACCTACTTTTGGTGACTGGCGCCAGCCGCGCCTTGCTTCAACTCACTCGTGTCGACGGCGTGTTTGAGATTCAGGCCGAGGCGGTCCAGCACGGTCAGCAGCAAATCCGCCATGATGTGCCAGGAAAGCCCCTCCTCGATGCGCGGACCTTTGAGATGCTCCGCCGCGACAAGAACATCGTCGTCGAGCACGATAGCAAACAGACGCGTGCCGTCAGCGCGCGGATGCTAGCGCCCATCATCAGGGGCGACCGGCTGGCCGGCGTAATCTCGCTTCATAACTGCGCCGAGCCGCGGCGATGGAGCGCGCGGGACAATGACGCCCTGCGTGATGCGCGAGCGCGGATACTCGACGTTCTCGTGGAGAGTGAGTTTCAGGAACCGCCTGCGTCGGAAGACCTGCGGGCGGCCGCAACACAGGCCATTCTCGATCGTCTCCGGATTGCTCTTGACGTTCAGCGCTGCACGTTTCGCCAGCCGGTGCAGGCGGCCTTCGCGTTCCCCGTGACCTTCGAATCCCGAGCGCGAGGCATGAGGAGCCTGCTGGGGGACTTCACGATCGTGCAGACGGGTCAGCCGGTTATCGTCAAGCTACTGGAGGAGCGCAAACAGGTCGTCCAGGAGGATTGCGGTATCACCTCCGACGACCCGCTGTTCCACAAGATGCTGGCCCACTACGGCCGTATGCGCGCGCAGGTGGTCACGCCCTTCATCATTGGTGACCAGCTCAAGGGAGTGCTGTCCATTCATGAGGTGCGCGATGCGCGCAAGTGGTCGAGCGCTGAAAAGGCCTTGGCCGCCGCCGCCGCCGCCTTGATCGGCGCGATTTTCGAGGTGCCGCGGGGCTAGTTAACGGCTGTCACCACGCGCACCATCCGCCGTCGACCGGAATGATGACGCCCGTGACGGCGGACGCGTCGTCCGACGCGAGGTACAGCGCGGTGCCGGTCAAATCCTCGACCTTGAAGAACGATACCTTGCTCGGCGTGCGCTCGCTCAGCCATTTGCGGTGCGCGTCGCCCTGCGGATTGTTCCAGTTGAACTGATCGTTGATCGGCGTCTCGAACGGCCCGGGCGCGAGCCCGTTGACCGTGATGCCGTGCTCGGCAAGCTCGCAGGCGAGCGCCTTGGTGAGATTCACGATGCCGCCCTTTGAAGCGCAGTAGGCCGGGCAGTTGAGGAATCCGCCCAAACCCGCGATCGAGCTCATCGTGACGATGCGGCCGTACTTCTGCTTCTTCATGGTGGGTGTGACGGCGCGCACGCAGAAGAACGTGGAGCGCAGGTTGAGATCGAGATGCCGGTCCCAGATCTCCTCGGTGGTGTCCTCAATGCTCGCCACGTTGAAGGTGCCGGCGCTCGCGACAAGGATGTCGATGCGACCGAATGCCTTCAGCGTCGTCTCGACCATGCGCTCGATGTTGGCGACCTGATAGAGATCTGTGACGATCGGGATCGCCTTGCCGCCGGCCTGCTCGATGCGCTTGGCGACGGCCGGTGTCGTCTCGGGATTCTTGTCGACGACCGCGATGTTTGCGCCTTCCTGCGCGAAACGCAGCGCCATGCCTTCGCCGAGGCCTTGGCCCGCCCCGGTAACGATCGCCGTCTTGCCCTTCAGCCGCATCGGCTTCTCCTTTTCTCTCACGCGAGCGCGCTCAGAACGCGCTTGGCGGCTTCGAGGACTGCCGCCTGGTCCTGCGCAGTCCATTGTCGCGAAGCGCCGGCCTCGTGCACCGAAATCCAGCCGTCGAGCCGTCCCGCGCGCTCGATCGGCGCCAGCATCTGCGCCTTGACGCCATAGAGGCGGATCAGCGCCTCGGGTGCGCGCGGCTCGCCGCGCGACAGATCGTGCTGCACCAGAAGGCGGCGGTTCTCTTCCACCCAGCGCGCGGTCGCGGCCGCCCGCTGGTTGATCGAGGTCTGGCCGCGCAGCGAGTTCTGCCCCGGCGCCAGCGCCTCGGCGGCGACGTCGCTGACGTCGAACCCGTAACGCGCGTCATCAAGGCGAAGCGTCGTGCGGCTCGCGCGCGTCGCCTTGAGCAGATCGGCCAAAATCCTATCGAAGGTCTTGCGCAGGCTATCGGCGATCTTGTCGGTCAACACATGCTCCCTGTTGATTCAGGCTTTCGCGCCGGCGCGCGCCCATAAGGCTTCTGCGGCGCGCTGCGCCTCGGCGCGGATGTTACTTGCATCGGCAAACATCGGCTCGCCGTCGACGACGACCTGGCGGCCGTCGACGAAAACATGCTCCACGTCGCGCCCGCAGGCATCGTGCACCAGCGTGCCGAGCGGATCGATGAGGGGCGTCAGGTGCGGATGGCGGAAGTCGAACACCACGCAGTCCGCGAGATAACCCGGCCTGAGCTTGCCCAATTCGTGTCCGCGGCCGAGCGCGGCGGCGCCGGCCTGCGTCGCCATCGCGAAGGCGTCGCGCGGCTGCCACTCATCCGACACCGAGCCGATCTGCAGACGCGCGACCGCGAGCGACCAGCGCATGGCCTCGGTCATGTCCTGCGTCAGATTGTCGGTCGCAAGCGCGATGCGGGCGCCGGCCTGCTTCAGCTTCGGCGTCGGCGCCATCGCGCCGCCCGTCGCATTGCCCTTCGGTACATGCGCGACCGTCATGCCGGAGGCCGCAAGGCGCGCGATGTCGTCGTCGGTGAGATAAATGCAATGCGCTGCGATCAGCTTGTCGGTCAGGAGACCGACACGTTCGAGCAGTTGCGTCGGCGTGCAGCCACTGCGCTCGCTGATCACCTGGTTTTCGAGCCTGCTCTGCGAGAGATGCGTCCAGATTGTCGCGCCGGTCTCGCGCGCGAGCCCCGCGACCTTGGTGAGCAGCGCATCCGAGCAAGTATCGGGCGCGTGCGGCGCCAGCGTCACGTGGGTGCGGCCGTTGTTCGCGCCCTCCTGCGCCTTCATCAAGTCGAGCGTCGCCGCGATACAGGCGTCGCCGATCGCCGGATCGTGGCGCCAGACGCCCTCGTGCACGCGCGTGAAATCGACGTCGTGGAAGCGCGTGCAGGACCAGACGCGTAAGCCGAGAGCCGCCATCGCGGGCAGCGTGACATGCGCGTGGACATATGAATCGACCATCACGGTTGAGCCGAAGGTCAGCGCTTCGAGCGCGCCGAGGCGCGCGAGCGCCACCGCCTCATCCTCGGTAATGTCGTGGCCGCGCGGAACACCGCGCGTATAGGCAGGCGCAAAGCCCATGTCGAGCGCGACGCCGCGCATCAGTGACAGCACCGCATGGGTATGCACATTGACAAAGCCCGGCGTCACGAGGCGGCCAGCGGCCTCGATCACGCGCGACGCCGGGATCGCATCAGGCAAGTGCGCGCGCGGACCGGCGAAAGCGATGCGGTTTCCCGCAAAGCCCAGGACGCCATCCCTTACGACCGGCACGGCAGCATCGCCGGTCAGCAAAGTCGCTCCCACGATGGCGGTGTCAAAACGCATTCAGCACATACGAGCTTGCATCGCCGGACCCGGGCAAATCGGGGCCTCCGAAACGTCGACGTCCTTCCCGTTCATGTGAACCCTGGTTATCTTTTTTTACAAGAGCTTTGTGAGTGACAGGAAAAAGTTTTAACATTCAGTCAAACTGGGATCGCTCGGCAGCCGCACCATAAAGGAACAGGGACGATGAATGGATTATCGCGCCGCGACCTACTCAAAATTTCGGCAGCGACGGGCTTAGGCTCGATGGGGCTTCCGGGGGTCGATCCAGCGCTCGCGCAGCAGGGCGAGCAGTTGCTCGTCGTCATGTGGGGCGCGGCCTGGATCGAGGTGTCACGGAAGATCGTCGACGCCTATGTGGCCAAGACCGGCGATAAGGTCGCCTGGGAACTGCACGCGGGCGGTGCCATGGCGATTGTCGCCAAGGTGAAACCTGCTTGGCCGCGCGTGAACTACAACCTGATCTCCGGTTGGGACCCTGTGTTCCGCGCAATGATCAAGGAAGACTGGATCGAACCCGTCACGCTCGACGAGATGCCCGCGTTGAAAGACATCCCGCCGGTGTTCTTCCAGAAGAACGACAAGGGGCAGCTGATGAGCGTCCCACTCTCGACAGCCGGCGCGTTCTGGGGTTACCGCACCGATCTCGTCGACAAGCCGATCGAGTCAATCGAGCAACTTCTCGAACCGCGTTTCAAGGGCAAGCTGTGCGTGCCGTTCCCGGTGAACCTTACCGGCCTTTTGATGCTGACGCTCGCCATGCAGCGCGGAGGCAATGAGCGCAATATCGAACCGGGCTGGCAGTTCCTGAAGGAGCTCGCCGAGCGCGGTCAGATTGGCCGCGTGATCAACAACAATTCCGAATTCATCAATGCGATGAGTTCGGGCGAGACGTCGGTCGCGTTCTTCAACATCGGCGCGTGGACGCAAGTGCGCAAGCAGTTCCCCGTAAAGATCATGTCGAAGATCAAGGACAACAAGGGTTTCCTGTTCAATGAGGGCTTCGCGGTCATCAAGCAGAGCGATCCCAAGAAAGTCGCGGCGGCGAAGCGGCTCGCGAACCACTTCGCCACGCCGGAGATCAATGAGCAATACAATTGGCCGCTTGGAGAGGGCCCGACCAATCCGAAGTCGAAGGCCAACCCGGACATCGCCGACGTGTTCTACAAACCCGATGAACTCGCGCAATATGCCTATATCGCGGACTTTGAATTCATGGCGAGCCAGGTCGATAGCTGGGCAAAACGCTGGGAGCAGGAGATCGCGCCGCTGATCCGCCGCTCTTGATCGTGTCGGGCCTCGAAGCAACAGTGCAGCAACCGCGACTTTCAGCCTTTCAGTGGGCGTTGCTCGCACCCGGTGCCGTCCTGCTGGTGGTGTTGCTGGTGGCTCCCATCGCCTTGATGGCGGTAGTGAGCTTCCGCCCTTTCATCGCGGGACGTGTCGGGTCAGGTGCTGGCTGGACAGTGCGCAACTATACCGAGCTGATCGAGCCGGCCTACGCGTTCTATTTCTACGACACGCTCCGCATCGGCTTCATCGTGAGCGCAATCGCGCTGCTACTCGCGACACCACTAGCGTGGCAGGCCGCGCGCACGAAGCGGCGCGCGATGCGGGTCTCGATCTTGGGGCTGCTGATAGGGCTGTTGTTCATGAGCCTAGTCGCCCGGTTGTATGCCATCCAGATGACATGGGGCTCGAACGGACCGCTCGCTTTCTTCGGTACGCTGATCGGCATACCGGCGCGAAGCGCCGGTTATGCTGCGATCCAGGTCGCAATCGGGTTACTGCACTTCGTCGTGCCAATGGCCGCAATAATTCTGATCGGAACTTTCCAGAATATAAACCCGAAGCTGGAAGAAGCCGCAGCCTCGCTTGGGGCGCCGCGCTGGCGCGTCGCGCTTACCATAACGTTGCCGCTGGCCGTCCCCGGCCTGTTGTCTGCGTTCATGATCTCGTTCGCGATGTGCATCAGCAATTTTGTAGTGCCGCTGATCCTTGGGCGCGGCATCGTGCTGTTTACAACCAACCTGATGTATGTGCGCTTCTCGGACGTCGCTAATTTTCCGAGCGGAGCGGCGATCGGCATCATCATGTTCGCGCTCGCCGGTTTCGTTGTTTACGCGCTGGCGGGCTTTGTCCGCTGGCTCGCGCCCGCCGAGGCCCGGCCATGACGCGCATGCCGCCCTCCGTGGGCACGGTCGTTGACTGGGCGGCCGGCGTCATGTTTCGCATCTTGTTCGCAGCCTCTGTACTGTTCCTCGTGATACCGATCGTCGTGTCGGTCGTGCTGTCATTCGACGACCGACAGTTCCTTGGCCCCTTTCCACCCACCCAATTCTCGCTGCGCTGGTACCGCAGTTTCCTCGATAATCCCGCCTATCTAGAGGGCCTGATTGTCAGTCTGAAGCTCGCGGTGCTTTCAACCCTCATATCGACCGCAGCAGGTGCAAGCGCCGCCTATGTGCTTTCGGCAGGCCGCTGGCCGGGGCGTGATGTCGTCGAAATGTTATTTCTGTCTCCAAAATTCGTGCCGACGGTTGTCATCGGCTTCTCGATCCTGGGCTTTGCTTCCGCGATCCAAGTTTTCGATCCGTTCACGCGTCTGATAATGGGGCACGTGGTCATCACGATCCCATTCACCGTACGCGCGACGCTCGCGAGCCTGATCGGTATCAAGCGCAGTTTGATGGAGGCCGCGATCTCGCTTGGCGCGCCCCCGTGGCGCGCATTTCTCGATGTAACGCTGCCACTCGCGCGCACAGGTATTGTTGCGGGTGGCCTCATGGCGTTCGTTCTGAGCTTCGATGAAGTAGCGGTCAGCCTATTCCTATCGGATCCATTCACTCAGACGCTTCCGATCGTGCTCGTCGCCGAGATGCGCGCAAATCTCAATCTCACTGTCGCTGCGGTCTCCACCGTTTTCGCGGCGGTTACGGTGCTGATCGTATTCTTTCTCGACAGGGTAGTCGGCCTCGACCGGGTGATTGGACAAGGGCTCTACCGCGGATGAACTCTTCCGGCCTCGACGTCGTCAATGTGGTGAAGCGCTTCGGCGACCATGCGGCAGTCGACGGCGCCTCGCTTTCGGTGAAAGACGGCGAAATTGTCGCACTGCTTGGGCCCTCGGGATGCGGCAAGACCACTACGCTGCGCTTGATCGCGGGATTCGAGGCTCTCGATGCCGGGACGATTGCAATCGGCGGAGCCGACATCGCGAAGCTGCCGCCGTATCGCCGCGACATCGGGTTGGTATTCCAGGATTACGCACTCTTCCCGCACCTGACGGTCGCCGACAACATCAATTACGGCATGAAGCAGCGCGGCATTTCCAAGATCAAACGGGATAGTCGGCGCCGTGAGCTAATGCGCCTCACCCGCCTCGAAGGCTTCGACGAGCGGCGCCCCCTGGCGCTGAGCGGCGGGCAGCAGCAGCGTGTGGCACTGGCGCGTGCGCTTGCGATCTCGCCCAAGCTCCTGCTCCTTGATGAGCCCTTGTCAAATCTTGACGCAAAGCTGCGCGAGACGCTCCGGATCGAGCTGCGTGAAATCCTGCGGGGGGTAGGGACGACGACGCTCGTTGTTACCCACGACCAAACTGAAGCAATCGGGCTTGCCGATCGCATTGCGTTGATGAATAGAGGCCGCATCGTTCAGATCGGGACTGCGCGCGAAATCTACGAGGAACCCGCAACTCGGTTCGTTGCCGAGTTCATCGGCCGGTCGATCTGGTTTCCAGGGCACCTGAAGCAGGGTACGCATGGTGCTGAGTTTCTCACTGACGACGGTTTCGCTCTTCGGATCAACGCGCCAGCAAACGCCCGGGCTGTAAATGGTCTGTCGATACGCCCCGAGCACGTTCGTTTGTCGGCAAGGCCAAATGACGTCAGTCGAATTCCCGCGACGGTTATGAGTGTCGAGTTCTTCGGCGCGGAGCTGATCGTCGCCTGCCGTCTCAACAGCGGCGGCCGCGTCATCAGAATTCCAATCCGAACTGATGACGAGGCTATTCCCGTCGCGGGCGCCAGCGTGGAGCTCGGCATCTCGCCCGACCGGTGCAAGGTTGTTGCGGACGATTGATGCCAGAATCCGTGCTCTCATCGGATAGGTCTGTTGGCACGGTTTGCTAAGTCATTTCCCCGATGTAAACTTTATTGAACCAGAGGAGATCCCGATGACAAGGCTACCGCTCTCAAGGCGAACGCTGCTCGGCTCGTTGGGAGCCGGGCTGGTGATGGGCGCGAGCCGCCGTGCCTTTGCGGCGCAGACGCTCGACGCACTCAAGAAGGCGGGTGAAATCCGGGTCGGCTGCGAGGCTGCCTATGTGCCGTTCACCTATCGCGATAACAGCGGGAAGATCATCGGATTCGATATCGAATTCGTCACGAAAATGTTCGAGCCAATCGGCGTGAAGCCGAATTTCATCGACACGCAATGGTCGGGGGTTATCCCCGCGCTCTATGCCGGTCGCTTCGACATGGTTCCCGGGCTGAGCTACACGAAAGAGCGGCTCGAGAAGGTCCTATTCAGCATTCCCTACGCGGACGCCTCGCAGGCGCTGCTGATCCGCTCCGCCGACAAGGACAAGATCAAGACCATCGTCGACATGTCCGGCAAGGTGCTTGGCATCAAGCTCGGCTCGCCCGGCGAGACGCTGAAGGTCAAGCTCGACGCGCAGCTCAAGACGGAGCGCGGCGCGGGCTTCAAGGACGTGAAGACCTACGACGATCACCCCGCCGCCTATCTGGCGCTCGCGCAGGGCAGCGTCGACGGCGTGCTCAACACCGTACCGACGCTGAGCATCGTGCTGCGTGACCGGCCCGGCGTCTACACGATGGTGGAGAACGTCGGCAGCGACAATTGGCACGGCTACGGCTTCCGCAAGGAGGACACCGAGCTCGGCAAATTCGTGGACGACCGCATCGAGGCGCTGAAGAAGAGCGGCGAAATCTACGCGATGCAGGAGAAGTGGTTCGGCTTCAAGATGAAGCTCGCCGACGCGATCCCGAGCTTTAGCTAACCGCCACTTTGTCGATCGACTGGACCATCATCGAAACCGCGATCCCGCTGCTCGCACGCGGGACCGTCGTTACGCTGCAGATCAGCGTGGTCGCGGGTATCCTTGCGTGCATGATCGGCTTCACGCTGGGCTTGGCCGCGCTAAGTAACATTGCGGCGCTGCGCTGGATTGTTGCCGCCTACGTGGACTTCGTGCGCGGCACGCCGCTCCTGATCCAGGTGTTCCTCGTGTTCTTTGCGCTGCCGGTGATCGGCATCCGCTTCGACGAGATCTGGGCCGGCATTATCGCTCTTGCGTTCAACACCAGCGCCTACATCGCCGAGACTGTGCGTGGCGGCGTCGGCAGCGTCGAGCGCGGGCAGACCGAAGCCGCGAAATCGATCGGCATGTTCCGCTGGCAGATCCTGACCTACATCCTGCTGCCGCAGGCGCTGCGTCCGATGGTGCCTCCGCTCACCAACGAGCTGATCAGCATGACCAAGAACACCTCGCTGCTGTCGGTGATCTCGGTCTACGAACTCACGCGCGCCGGGCAGGCGATCATCTCGGTGCATTTCGTCCCGTTCGAGATCTATCTGCTGCTCGCGCTCTATTATTACGCGCTAATCAAGGCGCTCTCCTACCTCTCGCGCTTCATCGAGAGCCGCATGCCGGCACTATGACGCCCGACAACCAGGTTCCGGCGCTGCGTGTCGTGGGGCTGAGCAAGACCTTCGGCACCAAGACCGTGTTGCGTGACGTCGATCTTGAGGTCCGCAAAGGCGAGACCGTCGTGGTCATCGGCGCTTCGGGGTCAGGCAAGACGACGCTTCTGCGCTGCGTCAGTCATCTGGAAATTCCCGACACGGGGCTCGTCGATGTCGATGGCCGGTCGGTTGGCCGGGTCGCGATCCCGGGCGGCTGGAAAGACGCCTCCGAACGCCAGCTCGCGATCCAGCGGCGCGGCATCGGCTTTGTATTCCAGCGCTTCAACCTGTTTCCGCACCTCACGGCGCTCGACAATGTTGCGATCGGGCTGCGCCGCGTCCGCGGCATCGCCAAGAAGGCCGCGCGCGAGCGGGCTGCCGAACACCTGCGCAAGGTCTTCCTCACCGATCATCTCGACAAGCGGCCGGCCGAGCTCTCCGGCGGGCAGCAGCAGCGCGTCGCGATCGCGCGCGCGATCGCCATGGAGCCGACCATCATCCTGTTCGACGAGCCGACCTCGGCGCTCGATCCCGAACTGGTGCGTGAGGTGCTCGACGCGATCCGTGTGCTGGCTGCGGGCGGCATGACGTCAGTGATCGTCACGCATGAGATGTCGTTCGCGCGTCAGGTTGCAAACCGCGTGATCTACATGGACGAAGGTGCAATCGTGGAGCAGGGGACCCCGGTGGACTTGTTTGGCAGCCCGCGCGAGCCGCGCACGCGCCGTTTCCTTGAACATTTCACGACCCCCGACGCGAAGGCCGCCCCATGACGGAACCGTTCGACATCCTAATCCGCGGTGCGACCGCGCTCACCTCCGATCCAGCGCAGCCGATGATCGAGGACGCCGTGATCGGCATCCGTGGCGACCGTCTCGTGATGGTTGGCAGGGCATTGGACGCGGACGGCGTCGAGGTCCGCCGCGTCATCGACGCGCGCGGGCATCTGGCGACGCCCGGGTTCGTCAACATCCATACACACGCCGTGCTCTCGCTCGCGCGCGGCATGACCGAGGACATGGGGTGGGCGCCCGCCTACACGCCGGGCGTGCCGCACGTCTACGACATCAGCGAGGACGAGGCGGTTGCGCTCGGCCGCCTTTCGGCGCTCGAAGCCATGCTGTTCGGCTCAACCATCATCAACGACATGTACGTGCACGCGCACGCGACCCTGCCGGCGATCGCGGAGCTTGGCCTGCGCATCTCGTCCTCGGCCTGGATCCACGATGTCGACTTCACGCAGGTCCACAACAAGGTGTGGCAATACGACAGAAAGATCGGTGAGGACCGGCTGCGCTACGGCATCGACCTGCATGCGCGCTTCAACGGCGCCTTCGATGGCCGCGCCAGCGTGATGTTCGCGCCGCACGCGATCGACACCTGCTCAGCCGACTTCCTGCGCGACGTGAACACCGAGCGCCGTAGGTTCGGCGTGCGCGTGATGACGCACCTGGCACAGAGCTACATGGAGGTCGAGCAGGTCAAAGAGCGTGACGGGATGACGCCGACCGAGCTGGTCGAGGAGGTCGGCCTCCTCGATGACGGTCTGATCGCCGCGCATTGCCTGGTCATGACCGAGAGCGACATCGCGCGCGCGGGGGCCGCCGGCATCACGGTCGCACATGCGCCTAAGGTCAACCTGACCGGCGGCTATCTGCCGGTCACCTCGAAACTGCGCCGCGCCGGCGCCAATATTGCACTCGCGACCGACAACATGCACGGCGACATGGTCGAGAACATGCGTTGGGCGCTGGCCTCGGGACGACTGCAGGAGCGCGCGGTCAATGACTTCTGGGGTGCGCCGGACGTATTCCACATGGCGACGCTCGGCGCCGCCAAAGGGCTGGGACGCGCGCATGATCTCGGCAGTCTGACGGTGGGCAAAAAGGCCGACGTGGTGCTGTTCGATGCGCGCCGCGCGCATCTCACGCCGGCGTTCAATCCGATCGGCACGCTGGTCCATACCGGGCACGGACGCGACGTCGCGACCGTCATCGTCGACGGCCGAGTCGTGGTCGAGAACGGCCGGGCGACCCTGGTGGACGAGGAGCGGATCCGGACGGAGGGCAGGGCGGCGGCGCGGCAGCTCTGGACCCGGGTGACCGGCCAACCGCCGGTCGGGCCGGCACGGTGGCAGGCAGCGTCGTGAGCGCGGTTAGCCGAGCCGCTAAATTCAGGCCGTAGCGTTGGATCGCAATTTCTACGACAGATACTTACCAGGATATTATAGGCGTTATTCCATAACGCGTCATGTTAATTGTCTCAGTTGCATGATACTAAGGCGATATAACTGTATCGAAGCCAATATTCATCCGGCCGCGAAAGCCAAGCCCTCGATTTCTAGGGTCACATCCTCAAAGCCGAGATTCTCAAGTGGCACGATGGTGATCGGAGGCGCCGGATCCGGCAGAAATTCACGGCACACGGAGAGCATATCGGTAAGATCGTTCAGGGAGCCGCGCGTTCGATAGAAGCAGGTCAGTTTGGCGAGCGCTGTAAGATCGAGATCAAAGCTTGCCAGAAGATTGCGGATCGATGCCATCACGTTGCGGGTCTGGGCCCGCATGTCGCCTGGGAAGATCGCCTTGCACTCTGCATCGGTGGAGATCTGGCCACCGAGCACGATCACCTCGCCAATCTTCAGAGCCTGTTGGAACGATACCGGAATCGGCCAATCCCAATGGCCAAGCGGCCAACTCAATGCGCGCGGAAGTCGTTCACCCGACGCCGCGCGTAACGCCATGCATTCCTGTCGCAAAAGTAACCCATTGGGATAAGGGCCTGGCACCGGAACTCCGGTCGCGCCGGGGCCGGGAAAACGAAACGCGTTGGCGCGGATTTCAGCGGCTTTGCGCCAATCAACATCGGTGCCATCGCCAGTGTACCAAGTGTTGAGCTTTACAACGTCGTCAAGATCACATCCGAGCGACGTGAGGACATTCGATACGTTATCGATTGTCGTGCGGGCTTGGCCGACGATGTCCCCGGGGAATATGGTCTCGCCGGACGGAGCCGCCGCCATCTGGCCGGAGATGAATGTCCATTTTCCGCACCGCAGACCATAGCTAAATTCCGCTTTCTCCGGCCAACGCCAGTGGCCCTTCGGCGCGGCGGCCGTCACGTCTGCGCCGCGTGGGACGACCGCCAGGGCATCGATCACCAGCGCTAAACCGGGAAGTGCGAGCCGCGGCAGCGGGATGAACGATATTGCCGGCGGGGGTGAGCTGCGAATGGTCGCTCTGATCCTTCGCATCAGTTCGATCTCGAGCGCAGCGCCTCCATACACGTAGAAAACCGTGAGCTTCGCAAGGTGCGCTGTATCGCCGGCGAGATCGGCGATGACATCAGCAATGTAACTCATGATCACATCGGCCTGACGTAGATGATCGTTCGGCCCGATGACCTCGCCGCTCCCGTCAAAGGCGGCCTGCCCGCCGACGATGACCAGATCGCCATGACGCATGCCGTGACGATATGGCACTAAACTCTGGACAGCATCCGACCACTGCCATGCCCCCCTTTGGGCAGTATAGCTGACGATGCTCATGGCGCGATCTCCCGGTGCGGCTTCAATGAAGGTGGGCATTCAAGAATGACCGCAGGCGTTCGGTGCCTGGGTTACTAACGAGATCCGCGGGCCTGCCGCTTTCCAAGATCAACCCGC